>CALRZF020000111.1:0-10225 GCA_943372585.1 Ramlibacter sp. 2FC
GGCGCCGAAGGCGCTTCGGGGGGGAGTCATCAATGATTGTCTTTGGGCACGAACGCGCCACGCTGTCCGACCAGGAAGTCCAGATCCGCGCCTTCGTCAGCCTGCAGCACATGGTCGATGTACAGCTTCCAGTAGCCCGAAGACAGTGCGGGTGGCGGGGCCGTCCATTTGGCCAGACGCGCTTTCAGTTCTTCGTCGCTGATCAGCAGCTGCAGTTTGCGTTCAGGAACGTTCAGTTCAATCATGTCGCCGTTTTGCACAATGGCCAGCGGGCCGCCGGCTGCGGCTTCAGGCGTGGTGTGCAGCACCACGGTGCCATAGGCCGTTCCGCTCATGCGCGCGTCGCTGATGCGCACCATGTCGGTAATGCCTTTTTTCAGCACCTTGGGCGGCAGCGGCATGTTGCCCACTTCGGCCATGCCGGGGTAGCCCTTGGGGCCGCAGTTCTTCAGCACCAGGATGCAGGTCTCGTCCACGTCCAGGCTGTCGTCGTCAATGCGCTTGTGAAAGTCGTGGCTGTCTTCAAACACCACGGCGCGGCCGGTGTGCACCATCAGCGCGGGCGTGGCCGCGCTGGGCTTGATGACAGCGCCGCGCGGCGCCAGGTTGCCGCGCAGGATGGCGATGCCGGCTTTCTCCTTGAATGGCTCGTCAAACTTCTTGATCACGCGCGGGTCAAAGTTCTGCGCGTCGGCAATGTTTTCACCCACGGTCTTGCCGCTCACGGTGACGATGTCGCGGTGCAGCAGGTGCTGGATTTCCTTCATCACCACCGGCAGGCCGCCCGCGTAGCAGAAGTCCTCCATCAGGTGCTCGCCGCTGGGCTGCAGGTTCAGCAGGCAGGGCAGCTCGCTGCCGAGCTTTTCAAAGTCGTCAACCGTCAGCTTCAGGCCCAGGCGCCCGGCGATGGCGATCAGGTGGATCACGGCGTTGGTGCTGCCGCCAATCGCGGCCAGCGTGCGGATCGCGTTCTCGAAGGCCTCGCGCGTCAGCACCTTGCTGATGGTCTGGTCGGTGTGCACCATCTCCACGATGCGCCGGCCCGCGCTGCGCGCCAGCACGTTGCGCCGTCCGTCCACCGCCGGGTAGGCGGCGTTGCCCGGCAGGCCGATGCCCAGGGCTTCGACCATGCTGGCCATGGTGCTGGCTGTGCCCATGGTCATGCAGTGGCCGTGGCTGCGGTGCATGCAGCTCTCGGCTTCAAAAAAGTCGGCCAGCTTCAGTGTGCCGGCGCGCACCTGCTCGCTCATGCTCCACACGCCCGTGCCGCTGCCCAGCTCCTGGCCGCGCCACTTGCCGTTGAGCATGGGTCCGCCGCTGACGCCGATGGTGGGCAGGCCCGCGCTGGACGCGCCCATCAGCAATGAGGGCGTGGTTTTGTCGCAGCCCATGAGCAGCACCACACCGTCTATCGGGTTGCCGCGGATGGACTCTTCCACGTCCATGCTGGCCAGGTTGCGGTACAGCATGGCGGTGGGGCGCAGCAGGGTTTCGCCCAGGCTCATGACGGGGAATTCCAGCGGGAAGCCCCCCGCTTCATAGACGCCAATCTTGACCTGCTCGGCCAGCGTGCGGAAGTGGCTGTTGCAGGGTGTGAGCTCGCTGAAGGTGTTGCAGATGCCGATGACGGGGCGGCCGTCGAACTGGTCGTGCGGCACGCCTTTGCCCTTGACCCAGCTGCGATAGGCAAAGCCATCGCGGTCCTGGCGGCCGAACCATTGTTGTGAGCGGAGTTCAGAAGGTTTTTTGCGGTCAGTCATAAGGGTTAGTCCCGAATATTCTTTCATATTATCGTCATACCATTGAAAACACTGGCTCAGTACAAACCATGATCAAGAACGTCCACGGCAATACGGTTGACCATCTCGGCGAAGCGATCGTCGCGGGGCGCTACGCGCCGGGCGCGTCCATCCCGCCCGAGCCCATGCTGTGTGAAGAGCTGGGCGTCAGCCGCACCGTGGTGCGCGAGGCGGTGAAGTCGCTGGTGGCCAAGGGCCTGGTCAGCACCGGCCCCAAGGTCGGCACCCGTGTGCTGAAAGACGACCACTGGAACTGGTTTGACCCCGACGTGATCATCTGGAAGTCCAAGGCCGGGCTCACTGCTGAATTCCTGCGCGACCTGCAGGACCTGCGCCGCGTGGTGGAGCCGGCCGCCGTGAAGCTGGCCGCCGAGCGCGCCAGACCGGAAGACATTGCGGAGATCGAGCTCGCATTTGCCGGCATGAAGCGCGCGGTGGAAGAGGGCGGCGATTACGTCACGTATGACCTGCGCTTTCACCAGGGCCTGCTGCGTGCCTGCCACAACCGCATGCTGGGCCAGATGAGCAAGGCGCTCAGCGCCTTGCTGCGCACCAGCTTCGAAATTTCCACATCGCGCAAGGACGGGCCGAAAAATTCGCTGCCCCTGCACCGCGCCGTGCTGGACGCCGTGATCGACCACAACCCGGTCAAGGCAGAGAAATCCATCCTCGTGCTGATCGACGGCGCGCGCGGGGATATCGAGGAAGTGCTGGCCTCGCGCCGGCGCCTGCCCCGGCTGAACATCCCCGCGCCGTTGCTCAAGGTCGCCTCATAACAACATGCAAAAGACCATCGATTACTTCTTCAGGTTTCTTGAACTTCTTGTCGTGGCCTGCATGGTGGCCATGGTCATCATGGTGTTCGGCAACGTGGTGTTGCGTTATGGATTCAATTCCGGCATCACCATCTCGGACGAGATGTCGCGCTACTGCTTTGTGTGGCTCACCTACATCGGCGCCATGATCGCCATGCGCGAAAAGGGTCACCTGGGCGTAGACACCCTGGTCAAGCACCTGCCCGTGGGCGGCAAGAAGGCCTGCCTGTTCCTCAGCGAGGCGCTCATGCTCTGGTGCAACGGCCTGTTCCTGCTGGGCACCTGGAAAATGCACGACCTGCAGGTGAGCAATGTGTCGCCGGTGGTGGGTATCTCCATGATCTGGATCTATGGCATCGGCTATGTGGTGGCCGTGGTCATGGGCCTGTTCAATATCAGCGTGCTGTACCGTCTGTTCACCGGCCAGCTGAGCGAAGACGAACTCGTTCAGGTGGTGGAGTCAGAAGATGTGCCGCATGACGTGCCGGGAGCGCGCGCATGACGGTCGCTGTTTTTATTTTCAGCCTGCTGGGCGCCATGGCGATCGGCATGCCCATTGCCTATGCGTTGCTGATCTGCGGCCTGGCGTTGATGTCTTTCATGGCGGCCACCGGTGGGCTGCCTGCGTTTGACAGCCAGATCCTCGCGCAGCGCTTTGTCGACGGCGCAGACAATTTCCCGCTGCTGGCGGTGCCATTCTTCCTGCTGGCCGGCGAATTCATGAACGCCGGTGGCTTGAGCCGGCGCATCGTGAACATGGCCATGGCCTGGGTGGGCCACTTTCGCGGCGGTCTGGGTTATGTGGCGGTGATCGCGGCCGTCATCATGGCGTCGCTGTCGGGCTCCGCCGTGGCCGACACGGCGGCGCTGTCGGCGCTGCTCATTCCCATGATGAAGCGCGCGGGCTACCAGGTGAACCGCTCTGCCGGGCTGATCGCCGCGGGCGGCATCATCGCGCCGGTGATCCCGCCGTCCATCGGGCTCATTATTTTTGGCGTGGCCGGCAATGTGTCGATCACCAAGCTGTTTCTCGCGGGCATCGTGCCCGGCATCTTGATGGGCGTGGCCATCGGTATCACCTGGTGGTGGGTAGCCCGGCGCGAAAACGTGCAGCCTGCCCCGCGCATCGGCATGACCGAGCGTTTGAAAATCACGGCAGAAGGCGGCTTTGCGCTGGCGCTGCCGGTGGTGATTCTGGGCGGCATGAAATTCGGCATCTTCACGCCGACAGAGGCGGCCGTGGTGGCGGCGGTGTACAGCTTTGCGGTGGGCATGTTCATCTACCGCGAGCTCAAATGGGCAACGCTGTATCAACTGGTGCTGTCGGCCGGCAAGACAACAGCCGTGGTGATGTTCCTGGTATCGGCGGCCATGGTCAGCGCCTGGCTCATCACGGTAGCGAATATCCCGACGGAGGTCGCCAACTTGCTGTCGCCCTTCATGGGCAACAAGATCCTGCTGATGTTCGTGATCATGGTGCTGATCGTGATCGTCGGCACGGCGCTGGACTTCACGCCCACGGTGCTGATCCTCACGCCCGTGCTGATGCCCGTGGTGCTCAAGGCCGGCATCGACCCGGTTTACTTCGGTGTGATGTTCATCATGAACAACGCCATCGGCCTGATCACACCGCCCGTGGGCACTGTGCTCAACGTGGTGTGCGGCGTGGCCAAGATCAGCATGGACGATGCCTTCAAGGGCGTGATGCCGTTTTTCCTGGCTGAGCTGGCCGTGCTGTTCCTGCTGGTGTTTTTCCCTGAGATCGTGCTCGTGCCATTGAAATGGTGGATGACCTGACGAGCGTGCAACCCTTCCCAACCCTGAACCAACCCTAGGAGACAACCATGTTCAAACGCAGAACCCTCGTATCGTTGCTGGCCGGCGCTTCGCTGCTGGTCGCTACCTCTGCCTTCGCGCAGTTTGCGGACCGCACCATCAAGTTCACCAACGGCGTGAACGAAGACCACCCAGTGGGCGTGGGCGTGAAGAAGATGCAGGAGGTGCTGGCGGCCAAGACCGGCGGCAAGATGAAGATCGCCGCCTTCTGGGGTGGCGCTGCCGGCGGCGACCTGCCGGCCACGCAAGCCCTGCGCGCAGGGACCCAGGAGATGGTGTGCACCTCCAGCTCGCCGCTGGTGGGCATCGTCAAGGAACTGGGCGCATTCGATCTGCCGTTCCTGTTTGCCAACGAGAAGGAAGCCGACGCGGTGCTGGACGGCCCGGCCGGTGCGTACTTCAACAAGAAGCTCGAAGAAGCGGGCCTGGTCAACCTGGCTTACTGGGAAAACGGCTTTCGCAACCTGACCAACAGCAAGCGCCCGGTCGCCAAGGCCGAGGACTTTGACGGCGTCAAGGTTCGCGTGATGCAGAACAATATTTTCCTGGACACCTTCAAGACGCTGGGCACCAATGCAGTGCCCATGGCCTTCGGCGAAGTGTTCACCGCGCTGGAAACCAAAACCATCGACGGCCAGGAAAACCCCTTCGTGACCATCGAGACCTCCAAGTTCAGCGAAGTACAAAAGTACCTGTCCGTCACGCGCCATGCCTACACGCCGTTCCTGGTGCTGTACAGCAAGAAGCTGTGGGACCAGCTGAGCCCGCAGGAGCAGGCCGTGCTGCGTGAAGCCGCCATGGAAGGCCAGAAGGTGCAACGCGCCGCCAACCGCGCCCTGAACGAGAAGTCGCTGGTCAACCTGAAGAAGACCATGACCGTCAACGAAGTGACGCCGGCCGAACAGAAACGAATGTTTGACAAGGTCAAGCCGGTGTATGACAAGAACGTGCCCACCATTGGTGCAGAGGCCGTGACCACGGTGCTGGACGCGCTGAAGAAAGCCCGCGGCGGCTGACGCGCGCACGCGACAGTCCAGGCTGTCAAAACAGGCATGGCCGGTACAATTGTCTATACAAGATCCGCATCGACGGGGGCATTCCGCCCCCGGGCATGCGGGCACTTTCGCCGCGGCGCGAACCGCGCGAAAGACCGTCGTTGGAAAGTTGTACCCGTGTCTGAACCTTCAGTACCACCCGGTACACCGCCACAGGTGGAGGTGGAAGATCCCGGCCGCTGGCTGGGCTCCACGCCCCTGCTGGACCTGGAAGACCCCAAGCTGCGGCTGCGGGCCAGGGCATTGACACAACTGTGCAAGAACCACCGTGAGAAGGCCCTGGCAGTCTACGGCTTCGTCAAGCGCATCCCCTTTGCCAAACCCTTCAAGCTGCGCCTGCACACGCCCCGCGAGGTGCTGGATGCCGGCCGGGGCGACGCGCCCGACAAGGCCGTCCTGCTGGTGGCGCTGCTGCGGCTGGTGGATATTCCGGCGCGGCTTCGTTACGTGGAGCTGCGCGGTGACATCCTGCGCGGGTTGACGTCCAGCGTGGCCAGCGCATCGCGGCCCGTGGCCGAAATCTGGCTGAACGCCCGCTGGGTGCGCACCGACACCTACATCTTCGACGCGGTGTACATGGCGGCAGCCCGCCAGCGCCTGAAGGACAGCGACTGGGAATGGGGCTACGGCATCCACCGCAACGGCCACGGCATCTGGAACGGCATGGACGATGCCTTCCTGGGCGGCATGCCCACCGAAGAAGACCCGATGGTGATGGCCGACCTGGGCGCGTTCCACGACCCGTTGACGTTTGTATCGTCAGACGCCTACAAGGCCAACCACCCGCGCATCGCCCGTGCATTGCACTGGAACATGATCGCGCCGTTGATGGACCGCGTGGTGCGCGACCTGCGCGACGACATTGAAGGTGCCAACGCGTCCAGCGTCAAGAAGACATCCTGAGCGGCCTTCACCAGGCCGCCTTTCATGGCAGAGCCCCACATGAAGATCACACAACTTGAGACCGTCCGCCTGGGCGAATTTCCCAACATCATCTGGGTGCGCCTGCACACCGACGAAGGCCTGAGCGGCCTGGGCGAAACCTTCATGGGCGCCGAGGCGGTGGAAGCCTACCTGCACGAATGGGTGGCGCCGCGCATCACGGGCAAGGACCCGCTGGCGATCGAGGCGCGCAACAAGGACATCATGGGTTACCTGGGCTGGCGGGGGTCCGGGGTGGAGACGCGCGGCAATTCGGCGGTGGACATCGCGCTGTGGGACATCTTTGGCAAAGCCGCCAACATGCCGGTGCACACCGCGTTGGGCGGCAAGAGCCGCGACGCCATCCGCATCTACAACACCTGCGCGGGCTACCAGTACATCCGCAGCAATACAAACCAGACCAGTTCCAATTGGGGGCTGAAAAATACGGGCGGCCCCTACGAAGACCTGCAGGGCTTCCTGCACCACGCCGACGAGCTGGCACAGTCGCTGCTGTCCGAGGGCATCACGGCCATGAAGATCTGGCCGTTTGACCCGGCGGCCGAGCGCAGTGACGGGCAGTACATCAGCAACGCTGACCTGGATGCGGCGCTGGAGCCGTTTCGCAAGATTCGCGCGGCGGTGGGCAACAAGATGGACATCATGGTGGAGTTCCACAGCCTGTGGCGCCTGCCCATGGCGCAAAAGATTGCGCGCGCCCTGAAAGAGTTCAACACCTTCTGGCACGAGGACGCGATCCGCATGGACTCGCTGGACCTGCTCAAGCAGTATGCGAAAGACTGCGACGCGCTGGTCTGCGCCAGCGAGACGCTGAGCTACAAGTGGGGCTTCAAGGACTACCTGCAAACCGGCGTGGCCGGTGTGGCCATGCTGGACCTGAGCTGGTGCGGCGGGTTGACCGAGGCGCGCAAGATCGCCGCGATGGCCGACGCCTGGCAACTGCCGGTGGCCCCGCACGACTGCACGGGTCCGGTGGTGTGGGCCGCGTCCACCCATCTGTCGCTGCATGCGCCCAACGCGCTCATTCAGGAAAGCGTGCGCGCGTTCTTCACAGGCTGGTACAAGGAGCTGGTGACCGAGCTGCCCCAGGTGGAAAACGGCATGATCAGCCTGAACAACAAGCCCGGCCTGGGGCTGGAACTGCTGCCCGACCTGCACAAGCGCGCTGACGCGGTGGTGCGGGTCACGCAGGCCGGTTGACAGCCTGACTCAGAAGCGCTGCAGTTCGCCCGACAGCACCACCTGCGTGCCGGTGCGGCCAGCGGGCACGAGCTGCAGCAAACAGGCCGCAACCTTGCGCACATCCACCGAACGGTAGTTGGCCGGGATCAGCGGCTTGAGCCACTGTGACACCGCCAGGGCCAGGCCTTCGCCTGAACGCACGGGCTGGCCCAGCGATTCGCGGTCACCCGCCAGAAACGACGGCCGGGCAACGACCAGCGTGGCAAAGCCCGTGGCATGCAGGTCGGCCTCGGTTTCACCTTTGACGCGGTTGTAGAAAACAGATGATTTGGCGTCGGCGCCCATGGCGCTGACCAAGCCGGCGCGGGTGACTCCCGCGGCGAGTGCCTGGCGTGCCACCGCAAGGTTGGCGTCGTGGTCCACCGCGCGAAACGCAGCCTGGCTGCCGGCGACCTTGATGGTCGTGCCCAGCGCCAGGTAAACCTCGCTGGCGGGCGGCAAGGCCGGCAACGCGGCAAAGTCAACCACATGGTGCACGTGTTTGGCGTGTTGCTGCGCAAGCGGCCTGCGGCCCAGCGTGTGGACCGTGCCGACGGAGTCATCGGCCAGCAGGCCGTTGAGGATCTCGCGGCCGACCAGGCCTGTTGCCCCGGCCAGGATGGCCGTGCGCTGTTCAGCCAGGATGGCCGTGCGTTGCCCGGCCATGGCTTCAGCGGCCGTAAGAACGGTTGCCGCCGCCGCCACCGCCCCAGTTGCCACCACCACCGCCACCGCCGCCTGAACGGCCACGGCCGCCGCCGCCACCACCACCGCCGCGGCGCTTGCCGCCACCGGCCATGCTGTCGATGCTGGTGCGCATCGGGTCGGGTTGGCCGCCCACCTGCACGGGTTGCGTGCCGCGCGTCTCGTGACGGCGGTTGTGCAGATTGGTCTGCAGCGGGTTCACGTTGCGCGGCACGGTGTCGCGATCGTCGTCATCGCGGTCCACACGCTCGGCGCGCGGCTGCTGGGGCCGTGCCTGCTGGGGTCCGCGGGCATGCTGGGGCTGCGCCGGGGCGCCGCCGTTGCGGCCATGGGCCGGGCGGCCCGAGCCGCTGCGCGCACCGTTGCCGCGGGCGCCGTTACCGCCGCCACCGTTGCCACCACCGTTACCACCGCCATTGCCACGGCCACCGCCCTGGCCCTGGCCCTGGCCTGCCTTGTTCTCGCGCACGCGCTGCATCATTTCGGTCCGTGCGGCTTTCGCGGCAGCGGCCATGACTTCGCGGCTGGGCGGCTTGCCTGCGCCACCCCAGATGGTCTGGCGGCCCATGGCGATGGGCTCGGCCTTTTCGCCGGGCTCCGGGCCAAAGCCGTCAACGATCTTGATCTCGATGTTCTGCTTGGTGAAGCGCTCGATGTCGCGCATGAAGCCTTCTTCGTCCATGCACACCAGGCTCACGGCGGCGCCGTCGTTGCCCGCGCGGCCGGTGCGGCCGATGCGGTGCACGTAGTCTTCGCTGACGTTGGGGATTTCATAGTTCACCACGTGCGGCAGCTCGTCGATGTCGATGCCGCGCGCCGCAATGTCGGTAGCCACCAGCGCGCGGATGTCGCCGCTCTTGAAGCCGGCCAGCGCCTGGGTGCGCGCCGCCTGGCTCTTGTTGCCGTGCAGCGCCATGGCCTGGATGCCGTTTTTGGTCAGGAATTCGGCCACGTTGTTGGCGCCGAACTTGGTGCGTGTGAACACCAGCACCTGGCTCCAGTTCTGCTCGTTGATGATGTGGGCGAGCAGCGCCTTTTTCTTGCCGCGGCCCACGGGGTGGATCACCTGCGTGATGCGCTGCACCGTGGTGTTGCGCGGTGTGACCTGGATGCTCTGCGGGTTCTTCAGCAGGCCGTTGGCCAGGTCGCGGATTTCGTCGCTGAAAGTGGCCGAAAACAGCAGGCTCTGCTTTTCCCTGGGCACCAGCGCCAGGATTTTCTTCACGTCATGGATGAAGCCCATGTCCAGCATGCGGTCGGCTTCGTCCAGCACGAGGATCTGCACCTGGCCCAGGTCCAGCATGCCTTGCTGCTGCAAATCGAGCAGGCGCCCGGGTGTGGCCACGAGAACGTCCACGCCCTTTTTGAGCTTGCTGATCTGCGGGTTCATGCCCACGCCGCCGAACACGACGGTGGAGGTCAGTTCGAGGTACTTGCCGTATTCGCGCACGGACTCTTCCACCTGGGCGGCAAGCTCGCGCGTGGGCGTCAGGACCAGCATGCGGATGCCGGTGCCGCCAAATTTGTTCTTTGCGCTGGTGCCCAGGGAAAGGCGGTGCAGTGCGGGCAGCACAAAGGCCGCGGTCTTTCCAGTGCCGGTCTGGGCGCCGCCCAGAAGGTCATGGCCTTCGAGGATGACCGGGATGGCTTGCGCCTGGATGGGGGTGGGGGTTTCGTAACCCTGCTCGTGCACAGCCTTCAGGATGGCTGGTGCCAGGTTCAGTTCGTCAAAATTCATGGTGAGGTGCCCGTTCC
Source organism: Ramlibacter sp. 2FC (assembly GCA_943372585.1). Lineage (GTDB taxonomy): Bacteria > Pseudomonadota > Gammaproteobacteria > Burkholderiales > Burkholderiaceae_C > RAM1. The sequence goes on from CALRZF020000111.1 coordinate 10,129, forward strand.
GGGGCACTGGGGAATCGGCCTGTTTCAGCGGAGGGCCGCCGAGCCAGTCAAAGGCAGATGGGTTCAGGATTGGCCAACGATCGCAAAACCGGGCCCC
>CALRZF020000112.1:0-10200 GCA_943372585.1 Ramlibacter sp. 2FC
GCTTCTTTCCGGCCAATCCGTTCTACACCGATCACCCGATGGGCGCGGCCGACGTCCCGCTGCCGCCAGCCAGCCTGCAGTCCTGGAAAGGCCATGCGGCGCCGCTGATTGAAGACCTGGCCTCAGGCGAGGTCGTGGCGCAAGACGAAGCCCGGCTTGCCGCGCTGGAGCGCTTTGCCGGCCCGGTGGACTGGATTCACCTGGAGCAGCCCTGGTTGTTGCCCGTGGTAAAGCGTCTGCGCGAGCGCGGCGCCCTGGGGGCGTTTCGCCTGATCTATGGTTCGCAGAACATCGAGACCCACCTCAAGCAGGCCATCTTTGCGCAATACAAGGTGCGTAACGCGCAGCCCCTGCTGGACGGCATTGAAGCGCTGGAGCGCGAGAGTGCCGCCCAAGCTGACCTGGTGGCAACTGTGACTGTGCAAGACCGCGAGCACACCCTGGGCTGGACGCAGGCGCCCGTGGTGCTTGCGCCCAATGGCGTCAGCGCCTGGACCAGTACCCAAGCCGACCGCGGCCATTGGCAGAAGGTGCTGGGCCCCGAGCCCTTTGCGCTGTACGTGGCCAGCGCCCATCCGCCCAACGTATCGGGCTTTTGCGATTCGTTTGGCGAATGCATGGCCGCACTTTCGCCTGTGCAGAAAGTGGTGCTGGCCGGCAGCGTGACAGAGCACATCCTGTCGTCCGCCTGGTTTGCCAGCTGGGGCCCGCTGAATGCGCGACGCGTGCACGCGGCCGGTGTCCTGTCTGACGCTGAACTGTCCGCGCTGCGCGACTTGGCCCACACCTTTGTGCTGCCCATGACGTCGGGCGGCGGTTCCAACCTCAAGACGGCGGAAGCGCTGTACTCCGGGCGCCATGTGATCGCCACGCCCCATGCCATGCGCGGCTTTGAAGCCATGGCGGATTTGCCGGGTGTGGTGCTCGCGCAGCCCGGCATACCGTTTGCGCAGGCCGTCTCCAGCAGCCTGGAGCAGCCCCAACCTTCTGGCGACGCCGCGGCGCGCACGCGACGCGACGCGCTGACGTGGTCGCACACCCTGGCTGCGCTGTGCGACGCCATGCAGGCCCAGGCACCCAAGCCATGACCGAGCCAACCCCACACCCCGCGCAACAGCAGGCGAACCCCCCAGTGCACCAGCCCGCCATCTGGGTGCATGTGTCTACCCTGCTCAACTGGAGCCGCCCACCCGTGGGCATCATCCGGGTTGAGCAGGAATACTGCCGGTGGTTGCTGCAGCAGGCAGGCCAAGACGGCCTGGCCCTGCGTTTTTGCGAATGGGACCGCGCAGCCAACACCTTTGTGGAAGCCGCGCGCGAACGGGTTCAGGCCAAGCTCAGCCCGCGGGCCGCCGGGCCGGCGCCAGCCTACCAGCGGGCCGCCTGGAAAACCCGCGTCAAGGACCTGCTTCGCAGGGCCATTCCCCTGTTGCCAGCGCCGTGGGTGCCGCGTCTGCGCGACACGGCCTATCGCGTGCTGCACCATGTGCTGGTGACGCGCGCGCGCATGCGCGCCTGGGTGGCACGGTACGCTGCAACGCCCGGCCAGGCCGTGATGGCCGAACCGGCGCCTTTCGGATATGGCGACCGCCTGGTGTCGCTGGGGCTGGACTGGGACTACATTGACCAGAAGGTGCTCTACCAGCTCAAACAGCGCCACGGCCTGCGCACCACGCTGATCTGCTATGACGTGATCCCCGCGCTGTTCCCGCAGCTTGTGGTTTTGCCCCCCGGCGGCTTCGGCGCCTACCTGGTGGACATGGCCTGGTGCGCGGACGAAGTGCTTTGCATTTCGCACCACACACGCAAGGACTGCGAGGCCGTGCTCACGCGTCTGGGTGCGCCCGTGCCGCCGATGCATGTGATTCACCTGGGGTCGGAGGTGCATTCATCGGGTGCGCCGGCCCAGGCGCCGGCGGGCCTGGCGGTGGGCGAGGGTGAGCGCCCGTTTGTGCTGTTTGTGTCCACCATCGAGCGGCGCAAGAACCATGAAATCCTCTACCGCGCCTGGGCGCGCCTGCGCGACCAGGGCGTGGTGCCGCATCGCCTGGTGTTCGTGGGCATGCAGGGTTGGGGTGTCACCGACCTGCTCAACGACATGCGGCTGGACCCCCGCACGCAAAACGACATCGTGCTGCTCAATCACGTCAGCGATGCCGAACTGGACTGGCTTTACCACCAGGCTGCGTTCACGGTATTTCCTTCGCTTTATGAGGGCTGGGGCCTGCCGCTGGTGGAAAGCCTGGCCCGGGGCAAGTTCTGCCTGGCATCCAATGCCGCGTCGTTGCCGGAGGCCGGTGGCGAGCATGCCGAATACCTGGACCCATGGGACTTGCCGGCCTGGGTCCAAAGGCTGGGCCACTACATGGCGCACCCAGAAGAGGTTCAAGCCCACAACGCGCGCATCCGCCGCGAATTCCGCGCCCCGGCTTGGGCCGATACCGCGCGGCAGATCCACCAGGTGGCGCTCGCGGCGGGGCAGGGGCGGCCATGAGCGATACGCTGGTGCTGGTGGTACCCGTTTACAACGAGGCCGCCCTCATCGGCCAGTCGCTGCCGCAGATACTGGCCGCCACGCGAACGGCTGTGCAGCACGAGGGGCTGGACCTGACGGTGCGCCTGCTGGCGGTGGATGACGGCTCCTCAGACGGCACGCGTGCGGCGCTGGCCCAGCTCAAGACCCAGGACGACGGCATCGGGTTCATCAGCTTTACCCGCAACTTTGGCAAAGAGGCTGCCATCCATGCCGGGCTGCAACACGCCTGCGGACCATTGCAGGCGCGCGTGATGGTCGTGATTGATGCGGACCTGCAGCACCCGCCCCAGCTGATCGGCACCATGCTGGGCCACTGGCGCAGCGGCTTTGCGGTGGTGGAAGCCGTCAAGCAGGTACGCGGCGATGAAAGCATCTTTCGCAAGCTGGCCGCACGCGCTTTTTATGGCACGTTCACCCGGCTGTCGGGCATGGCGCTGGACCAGGACACTGATTTCAAGCTGCTGGACCGGGACGTGGCCATCGCTGTGCTGCGCCTGGATGAGCGTGCCCGGTTCTTCCGCGGCATCGTCCGCTGGCTGGGCTACCCGTCGATGCGGGTGGGTTTTGACGTGGCCGACCGCGCAGGCGGCCAGACGCGCTGGAGCCTGTGGGCGCTGGCGCGCTATGCCTGGCGCAATCTCACGGCTTTTTCTTCCGCGCCGCTGGGGCTGGTCACGGGGCTGGGCACCATCGGCCTGGTGGTCGGGCTCGTGCTGGCGGCCAAGGCCGTGCTTGACAAGCTGCAGGGCCAGGCGCTGACGGGTTTCAGCACGGTGATCCTTTTGCAGGTGATTTTTGGCAGCCTGATCCTGCTGGCGCTGGGCATCATCGGCAACTATGTGGCGCGCATTTATGACGAACTGAAGCAGCGGCCGCACTACGTCATCCGTCCCGAGGACCGCACATGAGCCCGGCACCGCTGACCTGGGTGCTGGTGGCTGCGGCGGTGCTGTGCAACGCCGCAGCGCAAATCCTCATCAAGCGTGCCGCCGTCACGGACGCGCTGAACCTGCAGTCTTGGCTGTCGGTCCCGCTGCTGTCGGCAGTAGCGTTGTATGGGCTGAGCTTTGCACTGACAGCGCTGGTGTTCGCGCGCTTTCCGCTGTCGCTGATTTCCCCCATGATGGCGGGCGCGATCTTTGTGCTGATCAGCGTGTTTTCGGTCGCATTTCTGGGTGAGGCGCTGGGCGCAACGCGCATCGCCGGAATGGTGTGTGTGGTGGTGGGCATCGCCCTGCTTGCGCGCAGCGCATGACACAAAGGCGTGCGCTGGCCTTGGCGCCATGGGTGGCGCTGGTGTGTGTTGCCGCACTGGCAGCAACGTGGCTCTATGGCATGAACGTGCTGCAGCCCTCATCTGCTGCATGGCTGCTGCACGGAGACCCTGCGCAACATTACGTGGGCAGCGCTTTTTTTCTGGCCGAACCCTGGCGCTGGCCCCCGGGGGCGATTCACGGGTTTGGGCAGGCGCCGACATCGGTGGTTTTCGTGGATGCGATCCCTGGTGTGGCGCTGGCGGCCAAGCTGCTGGGGGTGACCGCAGGCCTGCAGTATTTTGGTTTGTGGATGCTGTTGTGCCATGTGCTGTCCGCCTGGTTCGGCGCGCGGCTGCTGCGCACGCTGGGCGTGGCCGGGTGGTCGCTGTGCACCGGTGGCCTGCTGTTTGCGCTGGCGCCCGTGATGCTGCTGCGTGTGTACGGGCATGAAGCGCTCATGGCGCACTTTCTGGTTCTTGCAGCGCTGCAGCGTTCGCTGGTGCCCTGGCGCTGGGGCCCATGGCTGGCACTGGGCGCGTGCAGTGTGCTGGTTCATCCCTACCTGGCGTTGATGACCGGCGTGCTGGGCATCGGGGCTGCCTTGTCGGCGCTTGCCCTGCGGGAACTGGCGCCTGGTCGGCTGGCGATGCAGGCCGCTGCTTCGCTGGCGCTGTGTGGTGCTTTGGCCTGGGCCGCGGGCTACTTTATTGGCGGCGGCTCGCAGGTCTCGTCCGGCGGGCATGGCTTCTTTTCGGCCAACCTGCTGACCTGGGCGGACCCGATGAACTGGCAAGCCTTCCTCGCGCAGCATGGGCGCGATGTGGCGCGCGGACGCGAATGGTCCCTGCTCTTGCCGCCCCAGGTACAGGCCACAGCCGGCCAGTACGAGGGCTTTGCCTACCTGGGCGCTGGTGCGCTGGTGCTGGTGATGCTCGCAGTGATACCTGCGCGGCGCGCCGTGCCCCCAGCCACTTCGACCGTTGCGCCTGCAGCGACCCCCATCGCGCGAGCGCGATGGGGCGGCCTTGTGGGCGCATGCGCCGTACTGGGGTTGCTGGCGCTGTCGGCGCAGCCCAGTGTGGGCGGGGTGATCCTGCTGAACCTGCCGCTGGGAGAAGGCGTCGCCAAGGCGCTGGGTGTGTTTCGCGCCAGTGGCCGCTTCATCTGGCCGGCGACCTACCTGGTCATGGCCGTGGCCATCAGCCGCACGGTCCGGTTGCCGGCGGGTTGCTGGCTGCTGGCGGGTTGCGTGCTGCTGCAGGGGGTGGACCTGTCCGCCAAGCTATCCGAGCTGCGGCACCGCTTTCGCGACGGCCCTGAGGGCGTTGTTGCAGCCGTCACCGCGCCGTTGTGGGCGCAGGCCCTGCAGCGCTGCCCCCGGCTGGAGCTGGTGGCCACCGGCGAGCTGGGCAACCGCTGGATCGCGCCGGCGCTGGCAGCCGCAATCGCCGGTGCGCAGGTGGTGCCTGCGCCGGTGGCACGCCCGTCCCCCGACGCGGCACGCGAGCGCAGGGCGCAGGTTGATGCGTTGCTGGCCGGCACCGGCTGGCGCAACGACGCGGTGTATGTGATGTGGCCGGAGCTCGCCGGCGCCTTGCAGGCGCTGCCGCCCGGTGCGCAGCGGTTCACGGTTGACGGGTATGACGTGGTCCTGCCACGTGCGTGCCAACCTGCATGAAAGGCAGGACCGCGCCATGGGCATGATGCGACTGCTGCTGGCGATGGCCGTGGTGTTGAGCCACGCCGACCTGCGCGTGTTCCAGCTCAACCCCGGCGTCACGGCGGTCGTGGGCTTCTACCTGATATCGGGCTATGTCATGGCCGGGTTGGTCCACCGGCACTACAACGAGCCCGCGCGCGTACCGTACTTTTACGTGGACCGGCTGCTGCGGCTGTACCCGCAGTACCTGGTGTATGCGGGCGCGGCACTGGCTTGGCACCTGTGGACGCAAACCTCCACCATGTTCCTCCGGCACGCGCCGACATGGCAGGACCTGGCCAACAACCTGTTGATCGTGCCGCTAAATTTCTACATGTTCAACGGCTCGGACGCGTACGCATTGGTCCCGCCAGGCTGGTCGCTGGGGGCCGAACTGCAGTTTTACCTGCTGGCGCCGGCCATGCTTTTGTGGCCCCGCGTGGGAATCGCCCTGGCGGGGGCCTCCCTGATCGTTCATGGCATGGCCCTGCACGGCGTTATCAACACCGACTGGTACGGCTACCGGCTTCTGCCGGGCATCCTGTGGGTTTTTGGTGTGGGCATGCTCATGTTTCACTGGCACCGCAGCCAGCCCCGGTACGCGCAGTGGCTGGCGTGGGGTGCCCCGTTGGCTGGCCTGTTGCTTTACGGCTACCTGCGTGCCCGCGGGCTGCACGCCCAGCCCTACCATCAGGAAGTCATTCTGGGCTGGGCCATGGCCATACCGGCCTTGCATTGGCTTGCCAGGAAGCGTCTGGGCGCCTGGGATGACCTGGCGGGTGACCTGTCGTATGGCGTGTTCCTGAATCACTTTCTGCTGATCTGGCTTTTGTTCCCTGCGCCGGGGCACACCCCCCTACAATGGTTTGTGCTGCTCCTGTGCAGCCTTGTGCTTTCCTTCGTCACGCAGCGGCTGGTGGAAAAACCGGTTCTCGCTTGGCGACGGCACCTGCGAAAGCCTGCTGCTTGAATCTGTGACGGGCGTCACAACTTTCCAGGTTGCCGGCGGTGACAATTTATTTGGATGCATGCGCATCCCCCAGGCCCGGAGCAGCCCATGAAAAATCAACCTGCAACGATCAATCGCTTACCGGCTCGCAACCGTGCCCTGAAACTGGTTGCCTGGTCCCTGCCCGTGGTGGCGGGGCTTGTCATGGCGTTGGCTGCGCAGGCGCAAGGCGTGCCCGCAGTGGGGCAGGTGGTCTTTGTTTCCGGCCCCGCGCAGCTGGTTACCGCGGGTGGCAGCCCGCGCCCGGTGCAGGTGGGTGCCGCTTTGCAGCAAGGCGACCGTGTACTGACCGGCAGTGGTGCCTACGTTCACCTGCGCATGATCGACAACGCTTTCGTCGCAGTGCGTCCCGAATCCCGTCTCGCCGTTGAACTGTACGAGTACGACGCAGCCAAGCCCCAGGCCAGCCGCATCAAGCTGCAACTGGACAGCGGCAATGCCCGCACCGTGTCTGGCAAGGGCGGTGAAGCCGCCCGCCAGAACTACCGCTTCAATACGCCCATGGCCGCCATCGGCCTGCGAGGCACGGATTACACAGTACGCTCTACCGACGACGCTACCCGCGTATCGGTCAGCCGCGGCGCCGTGGCCGTCACGCCCCTGGGCGAAGGCTGCTCGGCCGGCACGCTGGGCCCCTGCGCCACGGGTGCCACCCGTGAGCTCACAGCCGCGGTGTCACATGCCTACCTTGAGGTCAGCGGCCGCAGCCGTGTGCCCGTGTTGGTCCGCCCCGAGCAGGACCCGCAAGGCAACGGCGCGCAAAACCCTGCCGGCAAACCAGATGAACCGCGAGCCGAAAACAAGGGCGAGGTCAAGTTGGTGAGCACGAACTCCAAGGATGCTGCCAACCAGGTTACCGCGGACCGCCTCGTGACGGGCGCGGTGCCAGTGGAACCCCCCAAACCTGCCGAACTGGTATGGGGTCGTTGGGCTACCTATGCAACCGGCCCTGGCTCCCCCGGCATGTCCGAACTGCTGGGTCCGGAACGCGAGATCGTGGTGGGCAACAACGTTTTTGGTTTGCTGCGTCCTGCTGCAGGCCCCGTCACCCTGCCGGGGCAAGGTAACTTCAGCTTCCAGATGGCGGGCTCAGAGGCCTACGCCCTGACCAACGGCGTGGCCAGCCCGGCCCAAGTGCTGGGCGGCAACTTCAGCATTGACTTCAATCAGCGTGCGTTCAGCACGGCACTGGCTGTGCAGCACGGCGGTGGCACCGAGCAACTGAGCGCCCAGGGCAAGGTCCAGTACCAAGGCCTGCTCATTGCTGACCCAAGCCGGTCCAACATGGCGCTGAACGGCGCCGTGGCCAGCGGTGGCACCGAAGCTGCGTACCTGTTTGAGAAAACCCTGACCAACGGGGGCCTGCTGGGTGCGGTTCGCTGGGTTCGCTGACGCGTCCCGGAGGCTTTCAACACGCGTTCTGTTTCTGCTGGCAGCCAGTGCCTGGTTGCCCGTGGCGGCGCAGAACCCGCAAGCCCGGGACCTTTACCAGCTAGGGGTGCAGGCGCTCAATGACCGCCAGTTTGACCAAGCCCGCCAGGCGCTGGCGCGCGCTGTCGAACTGGATCCCGACTTTGCCGGGGCGTGGGTCGATCTGGCCCTTGCCACCTATGCCGCCGGCGACACCGTACAGGCAGAAGAATTCCTGACTATCCTGGAGCAGCGCTTTACCCTGCCTGAGCCCATTGCCCAGGCTGTGGTGGGCTTGCGTGCACGGATCGCTGCAGACAACCAGATGGCAGCTCAATCGACCGAAGGCTGGGCCTGGCGCAAGACGGTGCAGGCAGGCGGCGGGCACGACAGCAACGCCAATGCCGGCTTGGCGTTGAATGACCTGACGCTGACCCTGCCTGGGGGCGGCGTGTTGCTGCCGGTGTCGCCCACGCTGCGCCCGCAAGCGGACCGCTTTGGCGTGGCCAGCATATCTGTCAGCGGGCTGCGCAACCGGCCGCAAGGCCAGATGGAGGTCGCAGGCAGCATCAAGGCCCGGCGCAACGCACAGGCCAGCGACTTTGACACGCTGGACCTGCAGGCAGCCGTGGGCTGGGCCACCGCCCAACCATTGCCGGGCGGCGGAGTGGGCGGGCTGCTGCCCGGCCCTTGGCGCATAGGCCTGGCGGGCCAGCATCTGAAACTGGGGGGCAAAGCCCTGCTGAACAGCGTCGTTCTGAGCGGCACGCACGTGTGGGCCGATGCCGCATGCAATCCGCAGGCAATGGTCGAGTCAGACTGGCGTACGTTCCCGGTGGCCGCCAACCTGAACAGCCGCACGGTCTGGATCGGCGGCAGCGCAAGCTGTCCCGGGCTGTACCCGGCACGCGGCGGCCGCTGGAGCACCCAACTGCGCACAGGGCTGGAAACCGCGCGCAGCGCCTTCCTGTCCAGCAGTGGCCGTCCGGGCGGGGACACCCGCCACACAGAGCTGACGCTGACGCACACCTGGGGTGTCACCGGCGCCCGCAGGCTGGAAGTACAGGCCCAATGGGCCCGCGCGCATGACACTCAGGGCTACAGCCCGTTGCTGGCCAACAATGCACGCCGTGAAGTGCAGCGCAGCACGGCGGGCGTATCCTATACAGTGCCGCTGGCGCTTGCGCTGGGGCTTGATGCGGGATGGCTGGGCACAGTGGCCTTGCAGGGCTTCAGCCAGCGCTCCAATCTGGAGCTGTTCCGCCTGAGCGGACGCATCATCCAGGCGTCCATCCAGAAAACCTGGTGAGCTGCCAGTAATTCATTGGAATTAAGGCATTGCTGATAGGGCAAAAGTGTCGTTGCAAATCAACAACGTTTGTATCTGGTCAACAATCCCGTTCGATTTTGTGATGTGGGTCACAAAACCAGTAACCGTTCCCTCTATACTCCACTTCGGCTGAAAGTTATTAGCCGTCTCTGATATCACAGACAGTCTTCCATTTTTCTAGGAGAGTTTTCAATGGCAATTACCACGCAAATGCGTACCGAAGTTTCCCAGCTGTACGTCGCCCTGTTCGGCCGCGCGCCTGACGGCGAAGGCCTGGGTTACTGGGTGCAGCTGCGCGATCAAGGTCAGTCCCTGACCCAGATCGCCAACACGATGTACGCGACCACCCCGGCCCGTACGTACTTCCCCAGCTTCCTGACGAACGGCGAAATCATCGCTGCGTTCTACACGAACGTGCTGGGCCGCACGGCTGACGCCGACGGCGCCGCCTTCTGGACCGGCAAGCTGAACGCTGCTGGTGCTACCCCTGGCTCCGTGATCGCTGAAATGATCAACGTCGTTGCCAACTACGCTGGCACCGACACCGCCGGCAAGGACAGCCAAGCCCTGTTCAACAACAAGGTTACGGTTGCCCAGTACTACGGCGAAAAGAACGGCAACGTTGCTGGCGCACAGACCGCACTGCAGTCCGTGACCAAGGACGCTGCCACCGTGACCACCACCAAGGCTGCCATTGATGCCGGCACCATCGGCGGCGTGAACCAGGGCGCTACCCTGAACGCTACGTCCGTTGTTGACAACATCATCGGCACCTCCGGCAATGACACGATCAGCGCTGTGGTGGCTGACACCACCGCTAACGGCCAGACCCTGTCTGTTGCTGACGTGATCGACGGCGCTGGTGGCACCGACATCCTGAACATCATCGTTGCCACGGCTAACACCCTGCCCGCCGCCACGATCAAGAACGTCGAAAAGATCTACTTCAAGGAAGTCGCG
>CALRZF020000113.1:0-10094 GCA_943372585.1 Ramlibacter sp. 2FC
AACTCAATCCCGCAGAAATTTCTGAACTGATCAAGAGCCGCATTGAAGGGCTGTCCTCCAGCGCCGACATTCGCAACCAGGGCACCGTGGTGTCCGTGTCCGACGGCATCGTGCGTATCCACGGCCTGTCCGAAGTGATGGCTGGCGAAATGCTGGAATTCCCGTCTACGGCGGACGGCACCGCCACCTACGGTCTGGCCCTGAACCTGGAGCGTGACTCCGTGGGCGCCGTGATTCTGGGTGAGTACGAGCACATTTCCGAAGGCGACACCGTCAAGTGCACGGGCCGCATCCTGGAAGTGCCGGTCGGCCCCGAGCTGATCGGCCGCGTGGTCAATGCCCTGGGCCAGCCGATTGACGGCAAGGGCCCGGTCAACGCCAAGATGACCGACGTGATCGAAAAGGTCGCCCCGGGCGTGATCGCACGTAAATCCGTCGACCAGCCCATGCAGACCGGCCTGAAGTCCATCGACTCCATGGTGCCCGTGGGCCGCGGCCAGCGCGAGCTGATCATCGGCGACCGCCAGACCGGCAAGACGGCCGTGGCGATTGACGCGATCATCAACCAGAAGGGTCAGAACATGACCTGCGTCTACGTTGCGATCGGGCAGAAGGCTTCGTCGATCAAGAACGTGGTGCGCGCGCTGGAGCAAGCCGGTGCCATGGCCTACACCATTGTGGTGGCCGCATCGGCTTCAGAATCGGCTGCCATGCAGTACGTTTCGGCCTACTCGGGCTGCACGATGGGCGAATACTTCCGCGACCGCGGCCAGGACGCGCTGATCGTTTATGACGACCTGTCCAAGCAGGCCGTGGCGTACCGCCAGGTCTCGCTGTTGCTGCGCCGCCCGCCGGGCCGCGAAGCCTACCCTGGCGACGTGTTCTATCTGCACAGCCGCCTGCTCGAACGTGCAGCCCGCGTGAACGCCGACTACGTCGAAGCTTTCACCAAGGGTGAAGTCAAGGGCCAGACCGGCTCGCTGACCGCGCTGCCCATCATTGAAACGCAGGCCGGCGACGTGTCCGCCTTCGTTCCGACCAACGTGATTTCGATCACCGACGGCCAGATCTTCCTGGAAACCAGCCTGTTCAACGCCGGTATCCGCCCCGCCATCAACGCCGGTATCTCGGTGTCGCGCGTGGGTTCGTCGGCACAGACCAAGGTCATCAAGGGCCAGTCCGGCGGTATCCGTACCGACCTGGCGCAGTACCGTGAACTGGCTGCGTTCGCGCAGTTCGCTTCCGACCTGGACGAAGCCACCCGCAAGCAGCTGGACCGCGGTGCCCGCGTGACTGAACTGCTCAAGCAGGCCCAGTACAGCCCGCTGTCCATCGGCCTGATGGGTGCGTCGCTGTTCGCTGTGAACAAGGGTTTCATGGACGACATCGAAGTCAAGAAGGTCCTGTCGTTTGAAGCCGGCCTGCACGCCTGGCTCAAGGACAAGCACGCAGCCCTGCTCTCGAAGATCGAAGCCAGCAAGGCGCTGGACAAGGAAGCCGAAGCTGAACTGCTGGGCGCCGTCGGTGCGTTCAAGAAGTCGTTTGCCTGATCTGCACCCGAGCAACCAGGAGCATTAAATGGCAGCAGGCAAGGAACTACGCACCAAGATCAAATCGGTGGAAAACACCAAGAAGATCACCAAGGCCATGGAAATGATTTCCGTGTCCAAGATGCGCAAGGCGCAGGAGCGTGTGCGCGCGGCCCGGCCGTTTTCCGAGAAGATCCGCAACATCGCCAGCAACCTCGGCAAGGCCAATCCCGAGTACGTGCATACCTTCATGAAGGCCAACGACGGCAAGTCGGTGGGCTTCATCGTGGTGACCACGGACAAGGGCCTGTGCGGCGGGCTGAATACAAACCTGCTGCGCGCCGTGACGATGAAGCTGCGCGAGACGCAGGCAGCCGGCAAGACGATCTCGGCGGTGGCCATCGGCGGCAAGGGCCTGGGCTTCCTCAACCGTCTGGGCGCCCGTGTGGTCTCGCATGTGACGCAGCTGGGCGATCGCCCGCACCTGGACCGCCTTATCGGCCCCGTCAAGGTGCTGCTGGACCTGTACGCCAAGGGCGAAGTCAGCGAGGTCTACCTCTGCTACAACAACTTCGTAAGCACCATGAGCCAGGTGCCGACGTTGCACCGCCTGCTGCCCCTGTCGGCCGCAGACATGGACGCACAAAGCAAGGCAAGCGGCACGCAGCACGGCTGGGACTACATCTACGAACCGGACGCGCAGACCGTCATTGACGACCTGCTGGTGCGCTACGTGGAAGCACTGGTTTACCAAGCGCTGGCCGAGAACATGGCCTCCGAGCACGCGGCGCGCATGGTGGCCATGAAGGCCGCCACCGACAACGCCGGCAACGTGATCGCCGAGCTGAAGCTGATCTATAACAAGACCCGCCAGGCTGCGATCACCACCGAACTGTCCGAAATCGTGTCCGGCGCGGCGGCGATCAGCGGCTGATCACGTACTACCCGCACACCCAAGATTCAAATTTACCGGAGCAAAAAATGGCTCAAGCCCAAGGCAAGATTGTTCAATGTATCGGCGCCGTTGTTGACGTGGAGTTTCCGCGCAACCAGATGCCCAAGGTGTATGACGCCCTGAAGATGGAAGGCAGCCAGCTGACCCTCGAAGTGCAGCAGCAGCTCGGCGACGGTATCGTGCGCACCATTGCGCTGGGTTCGTCCGACGGCCTGCGCCGCGGCCTGATCGTCACCAACACCGGCAACCCCATCACCGTGCCTGTGGGCAAGGCCACCCTGGGCCGCATCATGGACGTGCTGGGCTCGCCGATCGACGAGCGCGGCCCCGTGAGCCAGGAGCTCACCGCCTCCATCCACCGCAAGGCCCCGTCCTATGACGAGCTGAGCCCGTCGCAGGAACTGCTGGAAACCGGCATCAAGGTGATCGACCTGATCTGCCCGTTCGCCAAGGGCGGCAAGGTGGGCCTGTTCGGCGGCGCCGGCGTGGGCAAGACCGTGAACATGATGGAGCTGATCAACAACATCGCCAAGGCCCACTCCGGCCTGTCGGTGTTCGCGGGCGTGGGTGAACGTACCCGTGAAGGCAACGACTTCTATCACGAGATGGCCGACTCCAAGGTGGTGGACCTGGACAACCTGGAGAACTCCAAGGTGGCCATGGTCTACGGCCAGATGAACGAGCCCCCGGGCAACCGTCTGCGCGTGGCCCTGACCGGCCTGACCATCGCCGAGTCGTTCCGCGACGAAGGCCGTGACGTGCTGTTCTTCGTGGACAACATCTACCGCTACACGCTGGCCGGCACGGAAGTGTCCGCGCTGCTGGGCCGCATGCCTTCCGCCGTGGGCTACCAGCCCACGCTGGCCGAAGAAATGGGCCGCCTGCAAGAGCGTATTACCTCCACCAAGGTCGGCTCGATCACCTCCATCCAGGCCGTGTACGTGCCAGCGGACGACTTGACCGACCCGTCGCCTGCCACCACATTCGCCCACCTGGACTCCACCGTGGTGCTGTCGCGTGACATCGCCTCGCTGGGCATCTACCCGGCCGTGGACCCGCTGGACTCCACCAGCCGCCAGCTGGACCCGCTGGTTGTGGGTGAAGACCATTACGCCACGGCCCGCGCCGTGCAGGGCACGCTGCAGCGCTACCGCGAACTGCGCGACATCATCGCCATCATGGGCATGGACGACCTGGCCCCTGAAGACAAGCTGGCCGTGGCCCGCGCCCGCAAGATCCAGCGTTTCCTGTCGCAGCCGTTCCACGTTGCTGAAGTGTTCACCGGCTCGCCCGGCAAGTACGTCCCGCTGGCCGAAACGATCCGCGGCTTCAAGATGATCGTCAACGGTGAAGCAGACCACCTGCCCGAGCAGGCCTTCTACATGGTTGGCGGCATCGACGAAGCCTTCGAGAAGGCCAAGAAGGCTTAAAAGTCATGGACAGCACGCACACCATCCACGTCGACGTGGTCAGTGCCGAAGAGGCCATCTTCTCGGGCGAGGCCAAGTTTGTGGCCCTGCCCGGTGAAGCCGGCGAGCTCGGCATCTACCCACGCCACACACCGCTGATCACGCGGATCCGGCCCGGCTCGGTGCGCATCGAGATGGCCGACGGCAGCGAGGAATTCGTCTTCGTGGCGGGCGGCATCCTGGAGGTGCAGCCCAACTGCGTGACCGTCCTGTCCGATACCGCGATCCGCGGCAAGGACCTGGACGACGAAAAGGCGAATGCTGCCAAGGCAGCTGCCGAAGAGGCACTGAAGAACGCCAAGGGCGAACTCGACGTTGCCCGCGCGCAGTCCGAGCTGGCCGTCATGGCCGCCCAGATCGCCGCTTTGCGCAAGTTCCGCCAGAAGAAATAAGCGGCCCCTCCAACTGGCGCCGATCAGGCCCCGCTCGAAAGAGCGGGGCTTTTTTCATGGGCGTTGCGCTCGCGGTACTCGCGTGGCGTGCAGCCCAGCTCCCGCTTGAACACGGCATTGAGGTACTGCACCGAGCCAAAGCCGGCGCGTTCGGCCACTTCTGCCCCGGTCAGCTCGCCTTCCTGCAGCAGCGTGCAGGCGCGGTCCAGCTTGTAGTGCAGGATTTCGTCGTGCACCGTGCGCTGGAGTTCGCGGCGGAAATACGTCTCCAGCGACGAACGTGACAGGCCCAGGTGCGCCGCGACCTGCTCGGTCTTGATGCCCTGGCAGGCGTACTGGCGGATGTAGTGCAGCGCGCGCATCACGTGCGGACCATGGGCTGCCTCGCGCCGGCTGGATGCCCGTGGCTGGATGCCGGCGGGCGGCACCACGATGCGCGTGCCGCCCAGGCGGGCGCCGCCCAGCATCTGGTGCAGCAGGTGCGCCGCCGTGTGCCCCATCTGGTGGGTGCCCTGGCTGACCGAGCTGAGCTGAATGCGTGTGAGGTGCTGGCCCAGCGTGTCGTTGTCGATGCCGACGATCGCCACCTCGTCGGGCACCGCGATGTCCGCCAGGATGCAGGCCTGCAGCAGCTGGCGGGCCCGCGCATCCGTGACGGCCACGATGCCGATGGGTTTGGGCAGCGACTCCAGCCAGGCCACCAGCTGGCGCGCCGCGCTGTCCCAAGTGGGGGCGCTGGTGGCCAGCCCGCGGTGGATGCGGCAGGCCAGTGAGTCCGTGCGCATCCGCGTCTCAAAGGCCTTTTCGCGCTCCTGCGCCCAGCGGTTCAGCGGTGATTCGGGCAGGCTGTAGCAGGCGAATTCGTGCAGGCCCGCTTCGACCAGGTGTTCGCAGGCCTGGTGGATCAGCAGGTGGTTGTCGGTGGCCACATAGGGAACGCCTTCTGGATAGGTCTGGGCGTCCGCATACGAGCTGCCCACGGCCACCACGGGCAGTTTCATGGCCGACAGTGCGGCACTGACGGCCGGGTCGTCAAAGTCTGCAATGACGCCGTCACCATGCCAGTCGTGGATGCCGTCCAGGCGAAAGCGGAAGTCCTCTTCCAGGAACAGGTCCCAGGCCACACGCGTCTGGTTCACATACGAGCCGATGCCGGCAATGATTTCGCGGTCATAGACCTTGCTGGCATGGAACAGCAGGGCCACGCGATGGACTTTGGGTTGGGCTGGGCGGTGGCTGGTGGTCATGGCGGCCGGTGAAAAGCGGGCTGCGGCGTTGCCGATTTTGCACGCGCGCTTCATTTTTTGCGGCGCAGCAACGAATATTGCCAACGCTGCTCTTCATTTTCGCAATCGCAGCCGGCGGTGTTGGCGACTAGCATTCGCGGCCTAACCACACGGTCCGCACCCATGTCGTACTTTGATTCCATCCCGCCCGTCCGCTACGAAGGCCCCGGCTCCGGCCCCGGGCTGGCTTATCGCCACTACAACGCGAACGAAAAGCTGCTGGGCAAGACCATGCAGGACCACCTGCGCCTGGCCGTGTGCTACTGGCACACCTTTGTCTGGCCCGGCAGCGACGTGTTCGGCCAGGGCACCTTTTCACGGCCCTGGCACGAAGGCGCGGACGAGCTGACACTCGCCCGCCGCAAGGCCGATGCGGCTTTCAGCCTGTTCACGCGGCTGGGTGTGCCGTTTTATACCTTTCACGACACCGACGTGGCGCCCGAGGGCGACAACCTTGCCCAGTACCGCAGCAACTTCGCCGCCATGACCGACGTGCTGGCGCAAAAGCAGGAAGAAACCGGCATGCGGCTGCTGTGGGGTACGGCCAACCTGTTCAGCCACCGCCGCTATGCAGCCGGTGCCGCCACCAACCCCGACCCCGAAGTGTTTGCCTATGCCGCCACGCAGGTGTTCAGCGCGATGAACGCCACGCAGCGCCTGGGCGGCGTCAACTATGTGTTGTGGGGTGGCCGCGAGGGCTACGACACGCTGCTCAACACCGACCTGAAGCAGGAGCGCGAGCAGCTCGGGCGCTTCATGCGCATGGTGGTGGAGCACAAGCACAAGAGCGGCTTCAAGGGCGACATCCTGATCGAGCCCAAGCCGCTGGAGCCCACCAAGCACCAGTACGACTACGACAGCGCCACCGTGTACGGCTTCCTGAAGCAGTATGGGCTGGAGCAGGAAATCAAGCTCAACATCGAAGCCAACCACGCCACGCTGGCCGGCCACAGCTTCCAGCATGAAATTGCGACGGCTGCGGCACTGGGCATCTTCGGCAGCATTGACGCCAACCGAGGCGACCCGCAAAACGGCTGGGACACCGACCAGTTCCCCAACAGCGTGGAAGACCTGACGCTGGCGATGTATGAAATCCTGAAGGCCGGCGGCTTCGTCAACGGCGGCTTCAACTTCGACGCCAAGGTGCGCCGCCAGAGCCTGGACCCCATCGACATCCTGCACGGCCATGTGGGTGCCATTGACGTGCTGGCGCTGGCGCTGAAAAGCGCGGTGCGCCTGGTCGAGCAGGACGAAGTGCAAGGTTTCAAAACGCAACGTTATGCCGGCTGGCACAACGAACTGGGCCGGCGCATGCTGGGTGGCGACATGACGCTCGCGCAGGTGGCCGAGCACGCTTTCGTGAATGAATTCAACCCGCAGCCGGTGAGCGGCCGCCAGGAATGGCTGGAAAACCGGGTCAACGCAGCGATCTTTGGCGGCGTGGCATGAGCCTTCATTTGCGCATCTTTCGCCAGAATTTGGCTGAAGTTGCGCCTTGACCGGCATAAGTGGGCTTTCTAGCATGCGCAACGCTTCGCACAAATAAACAGGAGACAAACCGTTGAGCCTCGCCGTCGGTTTCAAGGATGTGGTCAAGTGCTTCGGCCCGGTCGAAGTGCTGCATGGCGTCAGCTTTGAGCTGTCGCCCGGCCGCGTCTATGGCCTGCTGGGTGAAAACGGCGCGGGCAAGTCCACGCTCATGAAAATCCTGGCGGGCTATGAAAGCCTGACAGGGGGTGAACTGCACATCGACGGGCGTGCCATGCAGTTCGGCGGCTCGCGCGCCGCCGAAGCGCAGGGCATCGTCATGATCCACCAGGAGTTCAACCTGGCCGAAGACCTGACGATTGCGCAGAACATCTTTCTGGGCCACGAAAAGAAAAAAGGCTTTTTGCTGGACGACGCGGCCATGAACGCCGAAGCCCGGCGCGTGCTGGACCAGGTCGGGCTGGCGGCGGGCGCCGATACACGCGTGGCCCAACTGATCGTCGCGGAAAAGCAGCTGGTGGAAATTGCCAAGGCCCTGGCCCGCAAGACGCGCCTGCTGGTCATGGACGAGCCCACCGCCACGCTGACGCCCGGTGAGACCGAGCGCCTGTTTGCGCTGATCGCGCAGCTGCGCGCCGAGGGCGTCACCATCCTGTACATCTCGCACAAGCTGGACGAGGTCGAGCGCGTGACCGATGAGGTGGTGGTGATGCGCGACGGCCGTTTTGTCGCGCAGCGGCCCACGTCCAGCCTCACGCGCCAGCAGATGGCCAGCCTGATGGTGGGCCGCGAGCTGTCCGATTTGTACCCGCCCAAGGACGCCTTCGACGCCCGCCAGCCGGTGCAGCTGCAGGTGGCGAACCTCAGCGTGCCGGGCTGGGCCCACCAGGTGAGCTTTGAAGTGCGCGCGGGCGAAATCCTGGGCTTTGCCGGGCTGGTCGGCGCCGGGCGCACCGAGCTGTTTGAAGGCCTGCTGGGCTTGCGCCAATGCACCGGCGGCAGCGTCACGCTGGCGGGCACGCCCTGGACGCGGCGCAGCCCGCGCAGCGGTGCGGCGCGCGGCCTGACCTACCTGAGCGAGGACCGCAAGCACAAGGGCCTGCACGTGCACCTGGGCCTGCGCCAGAACCTCACGCTGATGGCGCTGGAGCGCTATGCGTCGCCGCTGCTGTCACCGGGGGCGGAACACCAGGCATTGCAAAAGGCAGTTGACCGGTTTGGCATCCGCACCGGCTCGCTGGACATCCCCGCATCAGCTCTGTCCGGCGGCAACCAGCAGAAGCTGGCGCTGGCCAAGGTGCTGCACCCCAACCCGCAGGTGGTCGTGCTGGACGAGCCCACGCGCGGTGTGGACGTGGGCGCAAAGCTGGATATCTACAACCTCATCCAGCGCCTGGCCCGCGAGGGCAAGGCCGTTATCGTCATCTCGTCGGAGCTGATGGAGCTCATCGGCCTGTGCCACCGCGTCGCGGTCATGCGCGCCGGCCGCATCGTCACCACCCTGTCCGCAGACCAACTGACCGAAGAGGTCATGATCGCCCATGCCACCGGAACCCACTGAAGCCGCGGCACCCGCAGCCCCCCTGCGCAACGCGCCCCGCTCGCGCCTGGCGGCGTTGCACGGCACCGGCCCGTTCATCGGCCTGGTGCTGCTGTGCATTGCCGGCATGCTGCTGAACGAAAACTTCGCCAGCATGGACAACGCCATGAACGTGCTCACGCGCACGGCCTTCATCGGCATCATTGCGGTGGGCATGTGCTTTGTCATCATCTCCGGGGGCATCGACCTGTCGGTGGGCTCCATGGCCGCGCTGATCGCCGGCAGCACCATCCTGATGATGAATGCCACCGCGCAGTCGGTTGAGTCACCGGTGCTGGTGGTGGCGCTGGGCATGGTGTTCGCGGTGCTGCTGGGCGCGCTGTTCGGGCTGGCGCACGGCCTGCTCATCACCAAGGGGCGCATTGAGCCCTTCATCGTCACGCTGGGTACGCTGGGTATCTTTCGCGCCTACCTCACCTACTTTTCCAACGGTGGCGCCATCACGCTGGACTCCGCGCTGTCCGATGTCTATGGCCCGGTGTACTACGGCAGCCTGCTGGGCATTCCCATCCCGGTGTGGGTGTTCCTGGCCGTGGCGCTGCTGGGCGCCCTCATCCTCAACCGCACCGCCTACGGCCGTTATGTGCAGGCTATCGGCTCCAACGAGCAGGTGGCGCGCTACGCAGCGGTGGAAGTGGACCGCGTGAAGATCATCACCTATGTGCTGCTGGGCGTGTGCGTGGGTGTTGCCACGCTGCTGTACGTGCCGCGCCTGGGCTCGGCGTCGCCGACCACCGGCTTGCTGTGGGAGCTGGAGGCCATTGCCGCCGTCATCGTTGGCGGCACCGCGCTCAAGGGCGGCGCGGGCGGCATCACCGGCACCGTCATCGGCGCGGTGCTGCTGTCCGTCATCAGCAACATCCTCAACCTCACCAGCATCATCAGCGTGTACCTCAACGCTGCCGTGCAGGGCTTCGTGATCATTGCGGTCGCTTTCTTCCAGCGGGGCCGCCGCTGACCGTTTTTTCCCCGTGCTACCCAACCCAAACCTTCCTAGGAGACAAACCATGAAATCGATGATCCGCATGCTGGCCGCCACCGCGGCCGTGATGGCCGCGCTGGGCAACACGCCCGCGTCCGCTCAGAACAAGCCGCATATCGGCGTGGCCATCCCGGCCGCAACCCACGGCTGGGCCGGCGGCGTGGTCTATTGGGCCAACCGCACCAAGGGCGAGCTCGAAAAGCAGTACCCCGGCCTGAAAGTCACCGTCAAGACGGCGGGCTCCGCCGCCGAGCAGGCCAACCAGGTGCAAGACCTGCAGACGGCCAGCAAGATCGACACGCTGGTGATCCTGCCGTTTGAATCTGCGCCGCTGACGCAACCCGTCGCGCAGGTCAAGTCCAAGGGCGTGTTCGTCACCGTGGTGGACCGCGG
>CALRZF020000114.1:0-10082 GCA_943372585.1 Ramlibacter sp. 2FC
AGCCCAGGCCGATGGGGTTGACCTTGAATTCGCCTACGTTGCGTTGTTGCATCGTCAGTTCCTGTTTTTCTGCTCATACGAATCCGGCACGTCGGGCACAGCGTTCAGGAAGCGGTCGAAATCGGTTCGCCGCCCTTGGGCTGCCTCGCTTTGCAGGTAGTCCAGCGTCATCATGGACGCCATTTTTTCGGCGGTGGCACTGGCAATGAACTGGTTGACCGAGATGTGGTCGCGCAGCGCCAGCTCGCGGATTTTCTGGTGCACGGAATCGGGCAACCGGACAGTCAATGCGCTCATGACGGGCTCCTTAAGGTCTGCAAAAAGTCTGCGGGTGTGATGGGCTCAATGCCCAGCTCTGTGATGCGGCGAAAGTCGTGCATGTTGTGCGTCACAACATAGCGGCAGCCAGAGGCTACCGCGCATTCCACCACCATATCGTCGTCCGGGTCGCGCAGGAACGGGCGCCAGAGGTAGTGCACGTCCTGCAGATGGGCAATGGACGCGAGATAGCGGCAAAAGCCGAGCGCATCCTCGGCCGTCAGGCCTGGCGGCAAATGTTCTGGTCGGCTCAAAACAGCCTGGTACTCGGTGTACAGCGCCACAGTCAAGGCGATCTGGAAGGCCGGGCTGGGTAACTGCGACACCAAGGCAAAGCTGGCCCCGCGCCGTGAACGGGCGGCTGAAACCAGCACAGAGGTATCCAGAACAACATTCATGGTTGCGCCAGTATAACCATCGATGATTGATTTTCGCCATCTTCATATTTGTTCTTTTATTGTTCTTTTTGATCCAAATCATTACAATGCAGCAGCACTCTGGAGCCACCCATGCCGCACCGCCAAGCCGCCCTCCTGCCCGCCAGCGCCTCGCTCGCCGCCATACAAACACTTGCCCAGCGCGAATTGCTGGGCGGCGTGGACCTCACCCGTTTGCAGCAAATAGCACGGGCGCTTTCCGCCACCACGCACACCATCGAGACTGGCCTCGCCCTGCCCCTGCTTTTTGGCGCGGAAACGCCCGTTGCCAATGCAGAAACATCACTGCGCAAGCTGGTCATGCGGCTCAAGGAAACGCAGGACGAGGCCATTGCGTCGGGGGCAATGTCTGCCGGTGAACGGTTGACCCTGCAGGTCACACGCAAAACCAAGGGCAAGGCATCCCTCATCAGCTTCACGGGGCAAGCCACCACGACGGCCCGGTCACGTACTGACGATCTGGAGGGCGTCGGATTGCTGCTGGAAAACCATGTGATGCCGCTAGCACTTCTGGGTAAACCCTCTGAAGAGGAGCGCCCCATCGTGCTGCTGGTGGTGAACGACAACGAGGCTTGGGCGGTTCGCCAGATGTTCACCCGCACGGGCGAACCCTTGATGCATTTCGAACGCGATGGCTATCCGTATTCCCTACTTGACTACAAAGGACAGCGCCCCATCGTCATGTGCCGCTGCGAGCCAGGCACGGCACCCCTCTACGCGGCGCAGCAAAGGGTCGATATGGCGATCCGGCATCTGTCACCTCATGTCGTGGTTGCAGTGGGCATTGCCTTTGGTACACGTCACAGCCAACGACTGGGGGACGTTTTGGTGTCGCAGCGCGTTCAGTTTTATGAATCAGCCCGCATGAACAAGGACGGCAGCCATACCGCGCGAGGCGAACCCCATCTTGCCCCCAAGCACTGGGTTCAGGCTGCACGCACGATGGATCAACCAGACTTCGCAGTGCATCCTGGCCTGACCTTGAGCGGCGAGAAACTGGTGGACGACCCGGTCTTTCGCGCGCAACTCATGCGCGACTACCCGAGCGCCATCGGCGGCGACATGGAGGGCCAGGGTCTGGCCACTGCCTGCGCCGCAGGCAAGGTGGACTGGGTATTCATCAAGGGGGTCAGCGACTGGGGTGACGGAAGCAAAGGGGCTGGCACCGAACAGGACAAAACAGACATACAGCGCTTCGCCGCGTTGAATGCCGCGACCGTGGCGTACAGTGCCATCTTCATGCGTCGCCCGGCTGCACGCCCTGAGTGGGTCGAACTGTCGCATCGGGCACAAAGGCTGGCAAAAGATTGGCCGCAACCAGACACTGCGGATCACACGGCGCCGCCTATGTGCGCAAACGGCTGGGTTGCCGAAGCCCGCACCCAGGACGTCATCGACGTACCGCACCTGTTTGAAATCTACGGCCGCGTCCAGACCATGGCGCAGCGGCTGAAAGATGCACCCAAGCCAGAATCCACCGACGACCGGCCCGCCACCTCCAGCCAAACGGCGCAGCAGGCGCTGCAGGCGTGGCTTCAGGACGATGCTGCACCTCCGGTGTTTGCGCTGCTGGGCGAATACGGTATGGGCAAGACCATCAGTTGCCAGCGCCTTTACCGTGAACTGCGCAAGCTGCGACAGGCCGGCAGCCCGCCGCCCTGGGCGCGTGAACCTCTGTATTTCGACCTGCGCGAACTGAGCCTGTTCAAAAACATGGATCGCCACAGCGTGGTGGCGCTGCCGTCCGGAGCCGAGCTGCTGGACGACCTGCTGCGCCATGGCTGGACGGTGCCGCCGGGCCAGCCGCGGCCGCAATACGGCGACATCCAGAGCCTGATCGCGCAGGGCGCCCTGCTGATCCTGGATGGCCTGGACGAATGCCTGGTACATCTGACCGAACAACAGCACCCACAGTTTGTCAGCACGCTGGTCCGCCTTGTCACAGACCACCACCGCGCCGCCATCACCTTGAAGCCACGCCTGCTATTGAGCTGCCGGAGCAATTTCTTTAAAACGCTGGCCGACCAGCGCAACCTGTTCACCGGCCAACACCGCGGCAAGGTCGACGCGCAGTGGTACCAAGCGCTGGAGCTGCTGCCGCTGACGCCGGACCAGATCCAGCAGTACCTGGCGGCCGTGCTGCCTGGCGAAGACATGGCACGCGTGCAAGAACTGATCGGGCACACGCACAACTTGGGTGAGCTGGCCCAGCGGCCCATGACGCTCAAACTGCTGGGCGAGCACATTCCCGAACTGGAGGCTATGCGCCAACGCGGCGAGGCCGTCAACGGCGCGGCGCTGTACGGCCTAGTCGCCCACAAATGGCTGCAGCGCGACCTGGGCAAGCACCACCTGGAGCCGGAGCACAAACTACGCCTGATGCCGGCGCTGGCCGCGCATTTGTGGCGCAGCAGCGCACGGGTCATGGACTATGCGGCGCTGCACATCTGGTTCCACGCCTGGCGTGCCAACCAACCAGACCTGGCCGAGCGCTATGGTCCCGCCGCCTACAACCAGACCAAGTTGGAGGAAGACCTGCGCACTGCAACCTTTGTAGTGCGACAGGACGGCGATGAGTCGCAGGCGGAAGGCTTCCGGTTTGCGCACAGTTCTCTGGCGGAGTTTTTTGTGGCGCGCTACCTGGCCAATGCCGTATTGATGGATTGCCCTGAAGACTGGGCGATGCCCATCGTCAGTGCAGAGACGCTGCATTTTCTGGCGGAGATCCTGCAAACGGAGCAAGCCCGTCTGCAACTTCAAGGGCAGGCTCAACAAATTGCCCAGACGCTCAACACATGGCGCAAGCAATACCGCGCGCAGGCTTCGGAACTGCTTCTGGCCTATGCACTACGCAGCGGATATGTGCAGGCGCCCCGCCCCTTGCTGGCGGGCTTCTGCCTGACGGGCGCTCAACTGCGTGGCTGGCAGTTCGGCGTCAAGGCCGCGCAAAAAGACGCACCGCTGCTACCCATGCAGGGCGTGCTGTGGAACGGCGCCGATCTACGCGAGGTGAGCTTTCGCCATGTGCGACTGGACCGTGCCGACATGACTGGCGCGTGCCTGGACCGCGCGGCGTTTGATCACTGCAGCCTAGATCAGTCGAAATGGAGCGGAGCCCATCTGGTGGGAACGGCTTTTAGGCACTGCCGATTGAAAGACAGCCAACTCGCAGCGGCCACGCACGCTTACCGAGTGCAGATCGTGGACTGTGAAGAAGATGTTGAACTTGCAAACTTGGACAGGTCGTCAGTGACTGCATCGTCGTGGCTACGGGCGCAACGACCCCAAAGCAATGCTTCACGACCGGGCAACTTGCGGCACCGCTTAGCCTGGCTGCCGGGCCATTCGAGCCATATCTCCAGCGTGGTGTTCTCGCCCGATGGCCAACGCATTGCCTCGGGCGCATGGGACAACACCATTCGCCTGTGGGATGCCGCTAGCGGTGAATGCCTGCTCACGCTGCGGGGACACGAGAGTAGCGTCGCCAGCGTGGCGTTTTCGCCCGACGGCCAACGCATCGCCTCAGGTGCCTGGGATAACACCGTACGCCTGTGGGATGCCGCTAGCGGCGAGTTCCTGCTCACGCTACAAGGCCACTGCGGAGCGGTCGCCAGCGTGGTTTTTTCGCCCGATAGTCAACGCATCGCCTCGGGCGCATGGGACAACATGGCTCACCTGTGGGATGCCGCTAGTGGTGAATGTCTACTCACGCTGCGGGGACACGAGGGCAGCGTCTCCAGCGTGGCCTTCTCGCCCGACGGCAAGTGCATCGCCTCGGGAGCCGGTGACAAGACTGTGCGCCTGTGGGACGCCGCCAGCGGCGAGTGCCTGCTCATGCTGCGCGGCCACACCAGCGAAGTCACCAGCGTGGCTTTCTCGCCTGACGGCCAGCGCATCGTCTCAGGCGCCGGTGACAAGACTGTGCGCCTGTGGGATGCCGACAGCGGTGAATGCCTGCTCCCACTGCGCGGCCACACCAGCGAAGTCACCAGCGTGGCGTTCTCGCCCGACGGTCAGCGTATCGCTTCAGGCGCCGATGACGCGACCGTACGCCTGTGGGATGCCAACACCGGCGAGTGCCTGCTCATACTGCACGGCCATACCAGCGAAGTCGCCAGCGTGGCGTTCTCGCCTGACGGTCAGCGCATCGCCTCGGGCGCTGATGAAACGACCGTACGACTATGGGATGTCACTAGCGGTGAATACCTGCTCACACTACAGGGCCATCAGGGCATGGCCACCAGTGTGGCGTTCTCACCTGACAGTCAGCGCATCGCCGCAGGCGCCTGGGACAACGACGTGCGCTTGTGGGACGCCGCCAGCGGCGAGTTCGCGCTCACGCTGCAGGGCCACAAGAACTGGGTCACCAGCGTGGCGTTTTCGCCAGATGGTCAGCACATCGCCTCAGGCGCCGACGACAAGACCGCTCGTTTGTGGGATGCCGCTAATGGTGAATGCGTGCTTACGCTGCTAGGACATGAGGGTAACGTCTCCAGCGTGGCGTTTTCGCCCGCCGGCAAGTGCATCGCCTCGGGCGCTGATGACAAGACTGTGCGCCTGTGGGATGCCGTCAGCGGCGAATGCCTGCTCATGCTGCGCGGCCACACCAGCGAAGTCACCAGCGTGGCGTTCTCGCCTGACGGCCAGCGCATCGTCTCGGGCGCCCGTGACAGCACCTTGCGCCTATGGGATGCCGTCAGCGGCGAATGCCTGCTCATGATGCAGAACTACTCAGGTAAAGTTAACAGCGTGGCGTTCTCGCCCGACGGCAAGCGCATTGCCTCAGGCGCCGATGACACGACCGTACGCCTGTGGGATGCCGTCAGCGGCAAGTGCTTGCTGATGCTACGCGGCCACGCCGGCGAAGTCACCAGCGTGGCATTCTCGCCCGACGGTCAGCGCATCGCCTCAGGCGCCGATGACAACACAGTGCGCTTGTGGGCTGTCGCCAACGGTAAATGCCTGCTTACGCTACAAGGCCACGACGACATGGTCGCCAGTGTGGCGTTCTCACCCGACGGCCAACGCATCGCCTCAGCCGCTTGGGACAACACCGTGCGCCTGTGGGATGCTGCCAGTGGTCAGGCAATGCGCTGTCATTGGATCGCGCGTTTCGGCGAAGCCAGTGGACATGCAGTTTGGGCACCGCCAGGCGCCGACCCCGCAAATCCCGCAGGCCACCTGTTGAGCGCCAGCGGTGACGCCTGGCGGTTACTGGGCTGGCAGGAGTGGGATCACCCCAGCGCCCCCGGCCAATGGACACGATTGCCTCTGGTCTATTGAGGCAAGCGCCTCCTCAGCTCAACTGCTGTTCGAGTTGATGCAGCACCTGGTAGCAAGGCAGCACACGGGCCACGCTGGCATTCGGCTCACGCCTCTCCTTGATCGCCGCAAAGAACTCGCGGTCCTGCAGCTCGATGCCGTTCATGCTCACGTCCACTTTGCTGACGTCGATCTTTTCGTCCTTGCCGTTGAAAAGATCGTCGTAGCGGGCGATGTAGGTCGCCGTGTCGCCGATGTAGCGGAAGAAAGTGCCCAGCGGGCCGTCATTGTTGAAGCTCAAGCTCAGCGTGCAGATCGCGCCGTTGGCCGCCTGCAGCTGGATGCTCATGTCCATGGCAATGCCCAGGGCCGGATGGATCGGACCCTGGAGCGCGTTGGCCTTCACGATGGGACTGCCGCACTGGTAGGCAAACAGGTCTACCGTGTGCGCGGCGTGGTGCCACAGCAGGTGGTCCGTCCAGCTGCGAGGCTGGCCCAGCGCGTTCATGTTGGTGCGGCGAAAGAAATACGTCTGCACGTCCATCTGCTGGATGTTGAACTCCCCCGCCTTGATTTTCTTTTGCACGTACTGGTGGCTGGGGTTGAAGCGGCGTGTGTGGCCGCACATGGCGACCAGGCCGCTGGTTTTGGCCTTAGCCACCACTTCTTCGCCGTCTTTCAGCACATCGCACAGCGGGATCTCTACCTGCACATGCTTGCCCGCGGCCAGGCAGGCCAGCGTTTGCGATGCATGCATCTGCGTGGGCGTGCACAAAATGACGGCGTCCACTTCTTTCAGCGCCAGGCTCTCGGCCAGGTCGGTGGTCACGTGGGCAATGCCGTATTTAGCGGCCACCTCTTTGGTCTTGTCCAGCTCGCGGCCGATCACGCTCACGCATTCCACGCCGTCGATCAGCTTGATGGCGTCCAGGTGCTTGGTGCCGAAGGCGCCGGCGCCTGCCAAGGCTACTTTGATGGTCATTGTTCAGTTCTCCAGAATCAGGTGGCCTACCGCCGTGTTCGACGCAGGCACATGGTAGAAGCGGTGTTTGACGGTGGGCTTGGCGCCACCGGCCAGATCAGCCATGGCGCCGCGCGCAATCAGCCACATCACCAGCTCAATGCCCTCGCTGCCGGCCTCGCGCACATAGTCAATATGCGGCACGGCGGCCTGGCCTTCCGGGTCGGCAATCATGCGGTCCAGAAAAGCATTGTCAAACGCCTTGTTGATCAGGCCCGCACGCGGACCCTGCAACTGGTGGCTCATACCGCCTGTGCCCCATATGTGCACGTTCAGGTCTTCGTCGTAGCTCTCCACGGCCTTGCGGATCGCCTTGCCCAGGTTGAGGCAGCGCTGGCCGCTGGGTACGGGGTACTGCACCACATTCACTGCAAAGGGGATCACCGGGCACGGCCATGCCTGCGGCTGGCCGCACATCAGGCTCAACGGCACGGTCAGGCCATGGTCCACGTCCATCTTGTTCACGATGGTCAGGTCAAAGTCCTGCTGGATCACGCTTTGCGCAATGTGCGCTGCCAGCGGCGCATGCCCCTGCACGCGCGGCACGGGGCGCGGGCCCCAGCCTTCGTCCGCAGGCGTGTAGCTGTCAGCGGTGCCGATGGCAAAGGTCGGGATCATGTCCAGGCTGAAGGCCGTGGCATGGTCGTTGAACACCAGGAAGATGACGTCGGGCTTGTTGTCCTTCATCCACTGTTTGGAGTATTCATAGCCCTGGAACACGGGCTGCCAGTACGGCTCGGCCGTCTTGCCCAGGTCCAGCGCCGCGCCGATGGCGGGCACGTGTGATGTGTAAACGCTTGCGGTGATGCGGGCCATTATTTTTTCTCCCCCACGTAACGGTTGCCTTCAACCGAGCGGCCGCCGCCGATCATCATGTTGCGGTATTCCTCTTCGCTCATGCCCGTCATGCTGCCAGCCATCTGCTGAAAGCTCTTGCCATCGGTCGCACCGATCTTGGCCAGGAAGTAGATGTTGCCGCCCAGCTTGATGCACCAGTTGAGGTCGCGCGCCAGCACGGCCTGCTTCTGCTCCTCGGTCATGGCCCATTCGTCCAGGTAGGCGCGCTCGTTGGCCTTGAACCGCGTGCGGTTGTCGGCCTTCATCAGGCTCATGCAGAACTGGTTGAGCCAGTAGCCCTTGCGCGATTGCTCGGCATCAAAGATCGTCGTGCCGGGCACGTCCAGGTACGGTTTGTCGAGTGACATTTTTCAGGCTCCCCAGTACAGGCGCGTCGGGTTGTCTACCAGCAGCTTTTGCTGGAGTTCTGCCGTGACGGCAATGTGCGGAATAAAGTCCACCAGCAGCCCATCATCGGGCATGTGGTCCTTCAGGTTGGGGTGTGGCCAGTCTGTGCCCCACAGCACGCGGTCGGGGAAGGCTTCCACTACCTGGCGCGCAAACGGGATCACGTCGTGGTACGCATGGCGCTCGCCGTTCAGGGCCTTGGGGCCTGCGACGGACAGCCGCTCGGGGCAGCTCACCTTGCTCCACACGTTGCTGTGCTCGCGCATGAATTTCATGAACAGCGCAAACTCCGGGCCGTCCACCGGCTTGGTCACGTCGGGGCGGCCCATGTGGTCCACCACCACCGTGGTGGGCAACGCCGTAAAAAAGTCCCACAGCTCGGGCAGGTCCACCGCCTCGAAGTAGATCACCACATGCCAGCCCAGCGGCTTGATGCGGTTGGCAATCTCGATGAGCTCGTCCTTGGGCGTGAAGTCCACCAGCCGCTTGACGAAATTGAAGCGCACACCGCGCACGCCGGCCGCGTGCATGGCCTGCAGCTCCTCATCGGTCACGCTGCGCTTGACGGTGGCCACACCGCGGGCCTTGCCATTGGAATGCTGCAGCGCATCCACCAGCGCGCGGTTGTCCGCGCCATGGCATGTGGCCTGCACGATCACGTTCTTGTCAAAGCCCAGGTGGTCGCGCAGCGCAAACAGCTGCGCCTTGCTGGCGTCACACGGCGTGTACTTGCGCTCGGGCGCGTACGGGAATTCAGCGCCGGGTCCAAACACGTGGCAGTGCGCGTCCACTGCGCCAGCGGGCAGCTTGAAGGCGGGTTGGCTGGGGCCGGTGTACCAGTCCAGCCAGCCAGGGGTTTTGGTGAAGTCACCGCTTGTCGGTTTGCTCATGGTGGTCTTCAGTCGATGTAACGCAGGCCGGCTTTTTCCAGCGGCTCGCGCATCTTGTACATGTCCAGGCCCAGGATGCCGCTGGCCAGCTTGTCGCGCTTTTCACCCTCGTTGGCTTCGCGCGCGCGGGCAGCGTCCAGCGTTTTTTGCGCCAGCGCCTTGGGCACCACCACCACGCCGTCGTCGTCGGCCACCACGGCGTCGCCGGGGTTGACGATCATGCCGGCGCACACCACGGGGATATTGACGGAACCAATGGTCGCCTTGATCGTGCCCTTGCTGCTGATGGCCTTGCTCCACACCGGAAAGCCCATCTCGGTCAGCGTCTTCACGTCGCGCACACCGGCGTCGATGATCAGTGCTCGGGCGCCACGCGCCATGAACGATGTGGCCAGCAGGTCGCCAAAGTAGCCGTCCGTGCATTCGGCGGTGATGGCCGCCACCACCACATCCCCGGGCTGGATCTGCTCGGCCGCCACATGCATCATCCAGTTGTCGCCGGGGTGCAGCAGCACGGTTACTGCCGTGCCGCTGACCTGTGCGCCGGCGTAGATAGGCCGCATATAGGGCTTCATCAGCCCCACACGGCCCATGGCTTCATGGACGGTGGCCGAGCCCAAGGCTGCCAGCCCGTCGGTGGCCGCGCGATCGGCGCGGGTGATGTTGCGGTAGACGACGCCTAGTTCGTGCATTGTTGTTTCTCCTGTGTTCTTTGTGGTGTTCGCATGACCTCGCGGCAAAGCCGTGCGGGACGGGGCACCGCCCTGGAGGCTTCACTGGAACGGTCGCCTTTGGCGACTCCCCTGCGCTGCTCAGGGTTCGGTCGCACTGCGGAACTCGCTACGCGCTTGCGCGCTTCGCTCGGACAGCCGCAGTGAGTCAGAGCACGAAGCGCGCTGCGCGCGCCGA
>CALRZF020000115.1:0-9939 GCA_943372585.1 Ramlibacter sp. 2FC
CGCGGAACGAGGAGCGCAGGGGAGTCCGGCCACAGGCCGGACCGCCGCAGTGAAGCCGCTGCGGCCCTACCCCCCGTCCTTGCCGACGGGAAGAGCCTGACCGGACCTCAACCGCGCTCAACTGCTTGCGCCAACCACGCGCCCACCGCATCCGGCATCGCCCGCACATGCCCCGGCAAGCGACCCTGCGGGAAACCCCCGTGCCCGCCACCCGCCGGCTGCCACACCGTCACGTGCTTGCCGACCTCGTGCGCCCCGGGCAGGCTGGCCGCCGGCACAAACGGGTCGTTCAGCGCATTGACCACCAGAGCCGGCACGCGGATGCGGTGCAGGTGCGGCTTGGCTGATGCGCGGGCCCAGTAGTCATCTGTATCGCGAAAGCCGTGCAGCGGTGCGGTGAAGATGTTGTCGAACTCATACAGGTCGCGCGCGCGCATCAGCCGGTCGCGGTCGAACAGGCCTGGGTGCTGCTGCAGCTTTTGCAGTGCCTTGGGCACCATGGTGCGCAGGAACATGCGGGTGTAAACCAGCTTGTTGAAGCCCTGGCCGATGGCCCGGCCCCCTGCCGCCAGGTCGATCGGCGAGCTGACCGACGCCACACCTGCCACCACACTGGCGGCGGCGTCGCCCATCTCGCCGGCCCATCGCATCAGGGCATTGCCGCCCAGCGACACGCCCACGGCCAGCACCGGGCCCGCATGCGCTGCGGCCAGGCGCTGCAACACCCAGCCGATCTCCTCAAAGTCGCCCGAGTGGTAGGCGCGCGGGCCCAGATTGAGCTCGCCGCTGCAGCCGCGGAAATGCGGCACGGCATAGGCCCAGCCGCGCTCTTGCGCGAAGTCGGCAAAAGCCTCGGCGTAGTGGCTGCGCGACGAACCTTCCAGCCCATGGAACAGCACCAGCAACGGTTGCGCGGGCGCGGCCCCGGTCACCAGGAAATCCACGTCGATGAAGTCGCCGTCCGGCGTGCTCCAGCGTTCGCGCCGGTACTGCGGCGTGGGGCCAAACACCCGGCGCCCATACAGCGCGGGCCAGATGGTCTGCAGGTTGCCGCCGGGCAGCCACCAGGGGGCCTGGTAGTTCAATGCAGCACCTGCATCAATGGAGCACCTGCGGTGTATCGCCCACTTCCTGCAGCTCGCTGGGCGTGCCGGGGCTGGCATGGTGCACCACCAGGCGCCAGCCCTGCGGGGTCTTGTGATAGACGTTGGTGGCAATCACCCATGCTTGGCGCGGGCCTTCGGGCGTCATGACGTCGATGCGCTCCAGGACGTTGTGCACGGCACTGGCCAGCGATTCGACCTTGCGTACGCGCTCCGGCACGGCGCTGATGGGGCCGTTGCTGAACATGGCGTCAAACGTGGCGCGGATCGCCACCGCGCCCACCACGCGCGGCCCGCCGGGGTGCACGCAGACAATTTCGTCCTCGTCGGCCCAGCAGGCCATGAGCTTTTCGATGTCGCCGTTTTGCAGCGCGTCGTAGAACGCGGCTTCGATGTCGTCTGCGGTGCCGCCCACGGCGGCGGCCTGTTGTCGGGTTCTGGGCATGGTGACCGGTATGCGTTGGTGGCGGGTTTCTGGGGGTGATTCTGCAACGGCCAGGGCCTGTTCACACTATTCAAGCCACTGCCGTACCGTGCCGCGCAGGTCCTGCTGCGCCGCACGCCACACCAGCTCCGGTGCGGCCACATGGATGCCCGGCGGCGCCAGCTGCAGCGCCACATCCACGAATTCAGCCACCTTCACAGCGCGCACCGGTTGCTCACTGCTGGGCACCATGTACTGGAAGACCGACAGCATCCAGCGCGCCGTGCGCTGCAGGAAATTCAGACCGGCCTGCTGCCCCGGCCGTTGCGCCGAGCGGACAAAAATCACCCGCTCAAAGCCCAGTGCGGCCACGGCCTGCTCGTCCAGCCCCGCCAGCCCGCGCTTGAGCGCCTCGGGCAGGCGGCCCTGCGCGTGCGGCAACACCACAGCCAGGGTGGACGCGCCACAGCGGCGCATCCATGCAGCCACGGCGGCCAGGTCGGCGGGCTGCGGCGTCCACAGGGCGCGCTCGCGGTCATGGAACAGCCGCGGCGGGTCAAACATGATCACACCGGCGTGCGCCGCCACAAGCGGCCATTCGTCAGGCCCGCCCGTGCCGGCCAGCAGCATCGTCACGCCCCGCAGGCCGTCGGTGAACGGCTCGCGCGCCAGCACCAGCGCGCGATGAAAGCGCTGCGTGCCCGCCAGGCGGCGCAGCACTTCATTGCCCAGCGTGCCGGTAGCACCCGCCACCAGCAGCACGGGCCCACCCGGGGCGGGGGCCAGCGGCCGGGCGGCAGCCTGAAGGGCTTGAATCGGGGTCACGGACATCCATCTATGCTACCTTTACAGCCCCTGCCCTTTGAGGAATGCTCCATGAAACGCTGGCTCCTGATCCTGACCTCCACCCTGGCGCTGCTGGGCCTCACAGGCTGCGGCTACAACGACTTCCAGCGCCTGGATGAACAGACCAAGGCCGCCTGGAGCGAGGTGCTCAACCAGTACCAGCGCCGCGCTGACCTGATTCCCAACATCGTCAACACGGTCAAGGGAGAAGCCAATTTCGAGCAGGAGACGCTGACCAAGGTGATCGAGGCGCGCGCCAAAGCCACGTCCATCCAGGTCACGCCCGAGACGCTGAACAACCCCGAGGCGTTCAACAAGTTCCAGCAGGCCCAGGGCGAGCTGGGCAGCGCCCTGAGCCGCCTGATGGTGACCGTGGAGCGTTACCCTGACCTGAAGGCCAACAAGGGCTTCAGCGATCTGCGCGTGCAGCTGGAAGGTACCGAGAACCGCATCACCGTCGCGCGCAACCGCTACATCCAGGCCGTGCAGGAATACAACGTGCTGGCCCGCAGCTTTCCCAGCAACCTGACGGCCATGGTGTTCAGCTACAGCCCCAAGCCCAGCTTCACCGTGCAGAACGAAGCGCAGATTTCCACGCCGCCGCAGGTGGACTTCAACAAGAAGTAAGGCGCCCTGATGCCGCTGACGCGCGCCCTGCGGGCTGGGATCGCCACCGCGCTGCTGGCACTGGCCGCGCTGCTGGCGCCCGCATGGGCGCAAGACCTGCAGAGCGTGCCGGCGCTGACCGCACACGTGCTGGACGAAACCGGCACGCTGGACGCTACGCAACTGCAGGCGCTGGACGCCAAGCTGGACGCGTTTGAAAAATCCAGCGGCTCGCAGGTGGTGATGCTCATGGTGGCCACCACCCAGCCCGAAGACATCGCCAGCTACGCCAACCGCGTGGGCAACACCTGGAAGATCGGGCGCAAGGGCGTGGGCGACGGCCTGCTGGTGGTGGTGGCCAAAAATGACCGCAAGGTCCGCATCGAAGTGGCCAAGTCGCTGGAAGGCGCCATTCCCGACCTGGCGGCCAAGCAGGTGATTGACGAAGCCATCACGCCCGCCTTTCGCCGTGGCGACTACGCAGCCGGGCTGGATGCAGCCGCCGACCGCATCACAGCGCTGATCAAGGGCGAGGCCCTGCCTGCCCCCGCGCCACAGGCAGGGTTCGACGTGGACGGCTTCAACTGGGAAGACCTGGCGATCTTCATGTTCTTTGCGGTGGTCGTCGGCTCGTCCGTGGTGCGCCGCATCTTTGGCCGCAAGCTGGGTTCGCTGCTGATCGGCGCGGGTACGGGCGCGGTGGCCCTGGTCATCACGTCCAGCCTGCTGGTGGCGGCCATTGCGGCGCTGGTGGCGCTGCTGTTCGGTTTGTTCGCCAGCTTCAACCCTGGTTCGTTCACGCGTGGTGGCGGAGGCGGCGGTTGGGGTGGGGGCGGTGGCGGCTGGAGCAGCGGCTCCGGTGGCGGCGGCTTCAGCTCCGGTGGGGGTGGCGATTTTGGGGGCGGCGGCGCCTCGGGAGACTGGTGATGGCGGGCATGATCCAACGCTTCCTCAAGCACCGCTGGCTGGACGAAGCCGATACGCGCCGCGCCATCCCCCGCGATCTGCTGGAACGCCTGCGCCAGCGGGTGGCCGCGAGCGAAAAGCGCCACAGTGGCGAAATCCGCATCTATGTTGAAGCGGGCCTGCCCACCAGCTACCTGCTGCGCAACGCCACGGCACGCGAACGCGCGGTAGCCATGTTTGGCAAGCTGCGCGTGTGGGACACCGAGCACAACAATGGCGTGCTGGTCTACCTGCTGCTGGCCGAGCACGCGATTGAAATCGTGGCCGACCGCGGCATCACGCGCCATGTGCCCCCGACTGAATGGAAGGCCATCGTCGCGCGCATGGGCGCGGCGTTTCGCGAACGGCGCTTTGAAGACGGGCTGACCCAGGCACTGGAAGAAGTCTCGGCCCTGCTGGTGGCGCACTTCCCGCTGGCAGACGGCCAGGCCAACCCCAACGAACTGCCCGACGAACCGCAACTGGGCTAGGGCCTGATGGCCTGGGGCAGGCTGCCGCGGCGCAGTGTCTCCTGCATCGCCAGCGCCCCGGCGCCCACCAGGCCGCCGCGTGCGCCCAGCGGTGAATACTGGATTTCCAGGTGGCGCGTGGACAGCGCCAGCGAGCGGTGGTAGACGCTCTGGCGCACCGACGCCAGGAACAGCGGGCCGATGCTGGTCATGCCGCCGCCGATGAACACGTGCGAGGGGTTGAAGAAATTCACCACGGACGCCAGCATCTGGCCGATCAGGTTGCCTGAGCGCTGGATGATGGCGTTGGCGGCTGCGTCGCCGTTGTGGCTGGCCTGGGCCACGTCCACCGTCGTCAGCGTACCGCGCTGGCTGAGCCATTCAGCCAGCACCGGGCTCTGGCCGGCCTGCGCGGCCTCCAGCCCCAGGCGCGCGATCGCCGGGCCGGCGGCCATGGCTTCCACGCAGCCCAGGTTGCCGCAGTGGCAGCGCGGACCGGACCGGTCCACACAGATGTGGCCCACGTCACCCGCAGAGCCGTTGGCACCGCGATAGACCTCGCCGTGGCAGACGATGCCGCAGCCAATACCGGTGCCCACCTTGATCACCAGGAAGTTGGGCAGGCCGCGCTGCAGCCGCCACAACTCGCCCAGCGCCATGAGGTTCACGTCGTTGTCCACGAACAGCGGCGCAGCATAGTCCTCGCGCAGGAAGTCGCGGATCGAAAAGCTGTCCCAGTCGGGCATCAGCGGCGGGTTGACGAGCTGGCCGCTGGCAAAGTCCACCGGCCCCGGCACGCCCATGCCGATGCCGATCACCTGCTGCGGTGTCGCGCCACACTGTTTGAGCAAATCCTTGAGCAGCTTGCGCACACGCGCCAGCACCACACCGGGGCCGGCGCGCACGTCGGCGGGTTCGCCGTGGTGGGCGATCACGCTCAGGTCGGGGCGCATCACGGCCACGTCCAGGCTGGTGGCGCCCAGGTCCGCACCCAGCACCACGCCCAGGCCGGTGCTGAGCTTGAGCGTCTCGGGGCGGCGCCCGCCTGACGACGTCTGCAACCCGGTTTCTTCCAGCAGGCCCTGGTCGAGCAAGGCAGACACCATGGCGTTGGCCTTGCTGCGCGAATAGCCCAGCCGGTCGGCCAGCACATGGCGCGACGCGCCGGCCGACCAGAAGATCGCCTGCAGCAGCGCCATCTCGGCATCAGCCAAACCGTCCCAGCGTGTCACCGCGTCTCCTTGTGTTCGCGCAGATACTACACGGCGGGAAACACAGGCTCCAGCTGCTGGTACAGACGCGCAAAGCGCTGCGCGCGTGCGGCAAAAAAGTCGTGGCGCGCCGCCTGGGGCTCGTGCACCGCCACCAGGGGGGGTGCCGTGCAGATATCTGCAGCAGCGGCCCGGTCCGCGGCCATCCAGGCCAGGCGTGCTGCGCCCAGCGACGGTCCTACCTCGGCCTCGGCCCTGCGCAGCATGGCGCGGCCCGTGATGTCCGCCACCATCTGCGCCCAGTAGGCGCTGCGCGCGCCGCCACCGATCAGGCTGATGGTGCCGATGGGCGCGCCTGTGGCCGCCAGTGCCGCCATGCCTTGCGCCAGGCCGTGGCCCACGCCTTCCAGCGTGGCGTTGACCAGGTCGGCCCGCTGCGTGGCCGCGGTCATGCCGAAGAAGACGGCCTGTGCGCCCGGGTTGTTGTGCGGCGTGCGCTCGCCGTTCAGGTAAGGCAGGAACAGGGGCGTGGTGTCGTCAAGGCCGTGTGCCTGTGCCTCGGCCAGCAGACGCTGAACGTCTGCCTCGCCGGTCAGGCGCGCGGTGAAGTCCAAGCAGGCCGCCGCAGACAACATCACCGACATCAGGTGCCAGGTATGGGGCAGCGCGTGGCAAAAGCTGTGCACGGCCTGCGCCGGGTTGGCCACAAAACCATCGGTGGCCACAAAGCACACGCCTGACGTGCCCAGCGACAGCATGGCCTGGCCCGGCTGCACCACGCCCACACCGAGCGCGCCGGCGGCGTTGTCGCCACCGCCCGCCACGATGGGGATTTCGCGCAGGCCGAAGAGGCGAGCCACATCACCGCGCAGGCGACCGGTCACCTGCGGCCCCTCGTGCAGCGACGGCATATGGGCACGGGTGAGGCCTGTGGCCGTCAGCAACGCCTCATTCCAGTCGCGCCGCGCCACGTCCAGCCACATCGTGCCCGCTGAATCGGACAGGTCACTGGCGTAGTCGCCGCTCAGGCGCCAGCGCAGGTAGTCCTTGGGCAGCAGCACTTTGGCGATGCGGCTGAACACTGCCGGCTCATGGCGCGCCAGCCACAGCAACTTGGGCGCGGTGAAGCCCGGCATCATGAGGTTGCCGGTGATGGCGCGCGATGTGGGCACCAGGGCTTCCAGGTCGGCGCATTCGCGGTGTGCACGGCCGTCGTTCCACAGGATGGCGGGGCGCAGCACTTCACCAGCGGCGTCCAGACAGGTGGCGCCGTGCATCTGGCCGCTCAGGCCGATGGCTTCGATATCGCCGGGCTGGATGCCTGACTCAACAGCCTGCGCCAGCACACGGCCAAGCGCCTGCTCGCAGGCATGCCACCAGTCCGCCGGGTCCTGCTCACGCCATAGCGCATGCGGCTGCTGAACCGTCAGGGGTGCGGATGCGCTGGCGCGGACCTGGTGCTGGCGGTCCAGCAGGATGACCTTGAGGCTGGAGGTGCCCAGGTCGATGCCAAGAAACATGCGTGCGCCTCAGCCCAGCCGCGTCCACTTGCGGTCGCTGCCGGCGGACTCCACCGTCTTTTCAATGAAGCGCACACCGCGCGCGCCGTCGGCCAGCGTCGGGTAGTCGGCCGACAGCGGGTCCGGCTTCTGGCCGGCCTGCAACGCGCGGATGTGCGCGGCCACGCCCAGGTACACGTTGGCAAAAGCTTCAATGAACGCCTCTGGATGGCCAGTCGGCAGGCGCGACGCCAGCTTGGCCGACTCACCCAGCCAGGGCGAGCCGCGTGTGAGGATGCGTTTGGGCCCGTCAATGGGCGCGTGCACCAGGTAGTTGGGGTCTTCCTGGCGCCAGTCCAGCGTGCCGGTGGTGCCGAACACGCGCAGGCGAAAGTCGTTCTCGCAACCCACCTCGATCTGCGACGCGATCAGCACGCCGCGCGCGCCGTTGGCGTAGCGCAGCAGCAGGTTGCCGTCGTCGTCCAGCTTGCGCCCGGGCACAAAGGCCGTGAGGTCCGCGCAGAGGCTGTCGATCTCCAGCCCCGTGACGGTGGCCGCCAGATTCTCGGCATGCGATCCAATGTCGCCGATGGCGCCGGCCGCGCCGCTGCGCGCGGGGTCGGTGCGCCAGTCGGCCTGCTTGTTGTCGCCGCCTTCCAGCTTGGTGGCCAGCCAGCCCTGGTTGTATTCGACAATGACCTTGCGGACCTCACCGATGACGCCTTTGCGGACCATGTCGCGCGCCTCGCGCACCATGGGGTAGCCGGTGTAGTTGTAGGTGACGCCGAAGACCACGCCGCTCTTGTCGACGGCGCGCTGCAGTTCGGCGGCCTGTTCGCTGGTGTGCACCAGCGGCTTGTCGCACACCACGTGGATGCCGGCTTCGGCAAATGCCTTGGCCACGGGAAAGTGCACGTGGTTGGGCGTGACGATGGAGACGAAGTCGATGCGCTCGTCTTTCGGGCGCTTGAGCTCATCGGCCAGCAGCGCTTCCCAACTGCCGTGGTTTCGGTCCTCGGCCAGGGCCAGCTCGCGGCCCGAGGCCTTGGCCTTGTCGGCGCTGGAAGACAGCGCGCCGGCGACCAGGTCGATCTGCCCGTCCAGCGCGATGGCCTTGCGGTGCACAGCGCCAATGAACGCGCCCTGCCCGCCGCCGACCATGGCGTACTTCAGCCTTTTCATGAGCCCGCCATCCCGCCTTGCTTGGCCTTGTCGAACACGGCGTCAAAAGCGCCGGCCGCGGGTTTGAAATCAAGCCGCTTGCAAAACGCCGCGCTTTCGGTGGCACCGTGCACGCGGTCCATGCGGCTGTCTTCCCATTCCACCGACAGCGGGCCCTGGTAGCCGATGTCGTTGAGCGCCACGATCAGCGACTCGAAGTCGATCATGCCGCGGCCTACGCTGCGAAAGTCCCAGTAGCGGCGCGCGTCACCAAAGCTGGTGTGGCCGCCAAACACGCCGGCCGTGCCGTCGCCCTTGCCCCACCACACGTCCTTCATGTGGGCGTTGTAAATGCGGTCCGGGAAGGTGCGGATGAACTTGATGTAGTCCACGCCCTGGTAGCCCAGGTGGCTGGGGTCGAAGTTGAAGCCGAAGCGGCGGTGGCCCTTGACGGCCTCGATCGCGCGCTGGGCCGATGCGGTGTCAAACGCGATTTCCGTGGGGTGAACCTCCAGCGCAAAATTCACGTCCACCGACTCGAACACATCCAGGATGGGCGTCCAGCGCGTGGCGAAATCTGCAAAGCCCTTGTCCCAGTACGCCTGGGTGGTGGGCGGAAAGGCATAGGTGGCATGCCAGACCGACGAGCCGGTAAAGCCCGTGACGCACTTGACGCCAAATTTGGCCGCCGCGCGGGCGGTGTCCTGCATCTCCTTGGCGGCGCGCTGGCGGACCCCTTCGGGTTCGCCATTGCCCCACACATGCTCGGGCAGGATGGCCTGGTGGCGCTCGTCAATCAGGTCGCACACGGCCTGGCCGGCCAGGTGGTTGCCGATCGCAAAGCACTGCAGGCCATGCTGCTCGAGCAGCTTGCGCTTGTCCTTGACGTAACTGTCATGGGCCAGCGCTTCCTGCACGTTGAAGTGGTCGCCCCAGCAGGCAAGCTCCAGGCCGTCATAGCCCATGCTCCTGGCCAGGGGCGCCAGCTCCGTGAGCGGCAGGTCGGCCCATTGGCCGGTGAACAGGGTGACGGGTCTTGCCATGACTGGGACTCCTTTTTCGGGCTGTCGCTTAGAACGGCGATTTCGGCTCGTAGTACTGCTTGGCGTTTTCCTTGGTGATCAGCACCGAAGGAATGATGGTGGTGGCGGGCATCTTCTCGCCCTTCACGCGCGCGGCAGCGGTGAGCTTCATTGCATCGGCAATCATGCTGGGCGAATAGGTCACGTCGGCGGTCACGATCTTGTCGCCGTCCATCACCTTCTTGATGTACTCCTTGGAACCGGCACCGCCCAGCACGAGCTTGATGTCGTTGCGCTTGGCTTGCGCGATGGCCTTCTGCACGCCCACCGCCATGTCGTCGTCCGATGCCCACACGGCGTCGATCTTGGGGAAGCGCGTCAGGTAGTCCTGCATGACCTTGAAGGCGTCGTCGCGATTCCAGTTGCCGTGCTTGGCGTCCAGCACCTTCATGCCGGGATTGGCCTTGATGACGGCATTGAAGGCGTCCACACGCTGGTTGTCGATCACCGTCGGGATGCCACGCAGCACCACCACGTCGCCCTTGCCGCCCAGGGCCTTGGCCATGTATTCGCCGGCCACCTTGCCAAAGCCGGGGTTGTCGCCGGCCACATAGGCGTCTTGTGCAGCGGGGTCGGTCAGGCCGCGGTCCAC
>CALRZF020000116.1:0-9898 GCA_943372585.1 Ramlibacter sp. 2FC
CACGGGCGAGCCGGTGGACGCGCAGCGCGCGCTGGCCCTGGGCATCGTCAACTATGTGGTGCCGCGCGGCGAGCTGGATGCCAAACTCGACTGGCTGCTGGCGCGCACGGTGGACCGTTCGCCTGCGGCGTTGCGCCTGGGAAAGCAGGCTTTCCAGGCGATGCAGGACATGACGCTGGCGCAGGCACAGGAATACGCCCAGGCCATGGTGCCCGTCATGGTCAGCACGGCGGATGCCCGCGAAGGGCTGGCGGCCTTCCAGCAAAAGCGCGCGCCGGCCTGGGGCTGAGCGCGGCTTCGCCGGCCGCTATAGTCAGCGGCACATGGCCAAAGAAAAAACAAGCTTCGTCTGCACCGACTGCGGCGGCGCCAGCCCGCGCTGGATGGGCCAGTGCCCGCACTGCCAGGCCTGGAACACGCTGGTAGAAACGGTGGCCGAAAGCGCTACGCCCGCGAAGAACCGTTTTGCGTCACTGGCCAAAACCGCCGCGGTCGCCACACTGGCAGACATCGAGGCCAGCGACGTGGCGCGAACCCCCACCGGCATTGGCGAACTGGACCGCGTGCTGGGCGGCGGCATTGTGGAAGGCGGCGTGGTGCTGATCGGCGGGGACCCGGGCATCGGAAAATCCACGTTGCTGCTGCAGGCGCTGGACGCACTGCAGCGCACCGGCGTGCCCACGCTGTACATCACGGGTGAGGAAAGCGGCGCGCAAGTGGCGCTGCGTTCGCGCCGGCTGGGGCTGGACAACAGCCAGGTCAAAGTGCTGGCCGAAATCCAGCTGGAGAAGATGCTGGCCACGCTGGCCGCCACCAAGCCTGCCGTGGCCGTGATCGACTCCATCCAGACCGTGTATTCAGAGCAGCTCACCAGCGCCCCCGGTTCGGTGGCCCAGGTGCGTGAATGCGCCGCCCACCTGACGCGTGCCGCCAAATACAGCGGCACCTGCATCGTGCTGGTGGGCCACGTGACCAAAGAGGGCGCGCTTGCCGGCCCCCGCGTGCTGGAGCACATGGTGGACACGGTGCTGTACTTTGAAGGTGACACGCACAGCAGCTTTCGCCTGGTGCGCGCCATCAAGAACCGCTTTGGCGCGGTCAATGAGATCGGCGTGTTCGCCATGACCGAAAAGGGGCTCAAGGGCGTGTCCAACCCCAGTGCCATCTTTTTGAGCCAGCATGCCGAGCCTGTGCCCGGCAGCTGCGTGATGGTCACGCTGGAGGGCACACGCCCGCTTCTGGTGGAAATCCAGGCGCTGGTGGACAGTGGCGGCCCGAGCCCCCGGCGGCTGAGTGTGGGCCTGGACCGCGACCGCCTGGCCATGCTGCTGGCCGTGCTGCACCGCCATGCGGGCGTCGCCTGCATGGACCAGGACGTATTTGTGAATGCCGTAGGCGGCGTGCGCATCAGCGAGCCCGCGGCTGACCTGGCCGTGATGCTGGCCATCACCTCCAGTTTGCGCGGCAAGCCGCTGCCCAAGGGTTTCATCGCGTTTGGCGAGGTCGGCCTGGCTGGCGAGGTGCGCCCCGCACCGCGCGGCCAGGAGCGCCTGAAAGAGGCCGCCAAGCTGGGCTTCAGCGTGGCCATCGTGCCGAAAGCCAACGCGCCCAAAAAGGGCAGCAAGGACATCGAGGGCCTGACCATCCATGCCGTGGAGCGGGTGGACGAGGCCATGGAGATCGTGCGCGGCTTGGGGTAGCCGGGCCGCAGAAGCGTCCATAGGACAATACCGCCCATGAATTTTCAGAAAATTTTGGTGCCCATCGGGGGCGTGGTGCTGGTGGCGCTGGCCTACCGCGGTTTTGGCTGGGCGGGCGTGGCGGTGGCCACCGGCGGCATCGTGATGTGGGTGCTGCTGAACTTCACGCGCATGGTCACGGTGCTCAAGCGCGCAGCCGACCGGCCCGTGGGCCATGTGGCCAGCGCCGTGATGCTCAACGCCAAACTCCAGCCCGGCATGACGCTCTTGCACGTGGTGGCCATGACCCGCTCGCTGGGCGAGCTGCGTTCACCCAAGGACGAGCAGCCCGAGGTCTACCGCTGGACCGACGCGGGCGAATCCCGCGTGACGGTGGAGTTCCTCAATGGCAAGGTGGTCAAGTGGGAGATGTTCCGCCCCCCCGCGCCGTAAAATCACGGGCTTTGCACACCTTCGAACTCCAAAGGACATCCCCATGAGCGCAATCCCCTCCATGGCCGACCGCGACGGCAAGATCTGGATGGACGGCCAGATGGTTGACTGGCGCGACGCCAAGATCCACGTGCTGACCCACACCCTGCACTACGGCTGCGGCGCTTTTGAGGGCGTGCGCGCGTACAAGACGGCCGACGGCACAGCCATCTTCCGCCTGCAGGAGCACACCGACCGCCTGTTCAACAGCGCAAAAATCCTGCGCATGACCATTCCCTTCACCAA
The DNA here is from genome assembly GCA_943372585.1 of Ramlibacter sp. 2FC. Taxonomy (GTDB): domain Bacteria; phylum Pseudomonadota; class Gammaproteobacteria; order Burkholderiales; family Burkholderiaceae_C; genus RAM1. Next base: position 2,418 of record CALRZF020000116.1, read on the forward strand.
GGACCAGGTCAATGAAGCCCAGCGTGCGGTGGTACGTGAAAACAATCTCGAATCCGGCTACCTGCGCCCGCTGACCTGGATCGGCTCGCAAAAGCTGGGCGTGTCACCCAAGGGCAACCAGATCCACCTGATGGTCGCGGCCTGGGCCTGGGGCGCCTACCTCGGTGAAGAGGGCATGAAGCGCGGCATCCGCGTCAAGACCTCCAGCTACACCCGCCACCACGTCAACATCACCATGACGCAGGCCAAGGCGGTCAGCAACTACACCAACTCCATCCTGGCCAACATGGAAGCGCTGGACGACGGCTACGACGAAGCCCTGCTGCTGGACAGCAGCGGTTTCGTGAGTGAAGGCGCCGGCGAAAACATCTTCGTCATCAAGGGCGGCGTGATCTACACGCCCGACCTGTCGGCCGGTGCCCTGAACGGCATCACGCGCAACACCGTGTTCCACATCGCCAAGGACTTGGGCCTGGAGATCGTGCAAAAGCGCATCACGCGCGACGAGGTCTACATCGCTGACGAGGCTTTCTTCACCGGCACGGCTGCCGAAGTGACGCCGATCCGTGAGCTGGACCGCATCGAGCTGGGCGCCGGTTCGCGCGGGCCCATCACCGAAAAAATCCAGACGGCGTTCTTTGACATCGTGAACGGCCGCAACCCGAAATACAGCCACTGGCTGACGAAGGTCTGAACATGAGCAATGCCGCGATTGAACTGCTGGCCAAGGACCTGAACCACCAGGGCGGCGTGTTCTGCCCCAGCCCCAAGGCCGACATGAAGATCTGGAACACCCACCCCAAGGTGTACCTGGACGTGGCCCGCACGGGCGAAGCCAAGTGCCCGTACTGCGGCACGGTGTACAAGCTCAAGGCCGGCGAGCACGTCGGTGGCCACCACTGACAGCCTCATCATCGCGCCCCAGTGGATCGGGGACGCGGTGATGACTGAGCCGTTGCTGCGCCGCCTGCGCTCGCGCGGCGAGCGGCTCACTGTCGGAGCACTGCCCTGGGTGGCGCCGGTGTACCGTGCCATGCCGCAGGTGGCCGATGTCATTGACTTTCCGTTCCAGCACGGCGGCCTGCAGCTCAAGGCGCGCCGCGCCATTGCGCGGCAGATCGCGGGCCGTTTCAGCACCGCCTATGTGCTGCCCAATTCACTGAAAAGCGCGCTGCTGCCACTGCTGGCGGGCATACCCAAACGCGTGGGTTACCTGGGCGAGGCGCGTGTGGGCCTGTTGACCCACCGCCTGAAAAACCCGAAAAACAAGCCGCCCATGGTGGCTTTCTATTCGGCGCTTAGCGGGGAGTCGGGCCTGGAAGCCGACCGCCCGAGCCTTCAGTTGCCGGCCGCAGAAGTCGATGCTGCGTTGAATGCACTGGGCCTGCAGCCCGGCGGCTACGCCGTGTTTGCACCAGGCGCCGAATTCGGCCCCGCCAAGCGCTGGCCTGCCGCCCACTTTGCGGCCGTGGCGCGCGGACTGGATGTGCCCGTGCTGCTGCTGGGCTCGGGTAAAGAAGCCGCGATGTGCGAAGAGATCTCCGCAGCCGCCCCTGGGCGCTGCACCAACCTGGCAGGCAAGACGACGCTGCTGCAGGCGCTGGTCGCGATCAGCGCCGCAAAACACGTGGTCAGCAACGACTCGGGCCTGATGCATGTGGCCGCTGCCTTCGGCGTGCATCAGGTGGCGGTGTTCGGCTCGTCCAGCCCGCTGCACACGCCGCCGCTGAATGACCGCGCCACCGTGCTCTGGCTCAAGAGCGACCCGGCGTACCAACCCCCGCTGGACTGCGCACCGTGCTTTGAGCGCGAATGCCCGCTGGGCCACACACGCTGCCTGAACGACATCGACGCGGGCCGCGTGCTGGCCCATCTCTAACCCCCGAGGACACGCCATGACGAACCGCCTGCCCCTGCCCGATGCCGCCGCCATGACCGACGCCCAGCGCGCCGCCGCCGACGCACTGATCGCCGGCCCGCGCAAGGGTGTTTACGGCCCGTTCCTGCCGCTGATGCGCAGCCCCGTGCTGCTGGAGCGCGTGGCCAGCGTGGGTGAGTACCTGCGCTTTGACAGCGTGCTGGACGCGCGCGTGCGTGAGCTGGCGACCTGCGCTGCATCGCGCCACGTGAGCAACCAGTTTGAATGGCACATGCATGCGCCGCTGGCCGTCAAGGCGGGCGTGAATCCTGGCGCCATTGAGGCACTGCGCGTGGGTGCGCGGCCGCAGGGGCTGGCGCCCGATGAGCAGGCGGCAATGGATCTGGCCGACGAGCTGCTGCGCACCCATGGCGTCAGCGAGCCCACCTGGCAGGCGGGCGTGGCCGCGTTTGGCGAGCAGGGCGTGGTGGAGCTGACCACGCTGGTGGGCTATTTTGTGATGGTGTCCTGGCTCATGAATGCAGCCCACACGCCCGCTGGTGCCCAGGGCGCTGCGCTGGAGCCGTTCCCGCAGTAGCCACAGCCCCAAAAAAAAACAGCCACCTTGCGGTGGCTGTGAAAGTCCTTGGAAGGACGTCGTTGGGAGACTGTTAAATCCGGTTGGGTTATTAACCTTGTTTGTCTGTGACAGCAGATGGATGAACTTTAGACGCCTGCTGCGGTTTGCGCATCCTCCATTTAGGGGAGGAAATCACGGAAAACCGCGCAGGCGCGTCAAAACTGTGTGAAATTCTGCGCGCTCGCTGGCGCGAAAAAACTTTATTACAGGCGTTTACATCTGGTTGCACGGCAGCGTGACGGTGAACTGGGCACCGCCGCCTTGGGCATCTTCACAGCGCACATTGCCGCCATGGCGCTGGGCAATCGACTTGACCAGCGCCAGTCCCAGGCCGACCCCGCCCTCGCGTTCGCTGGCACCGGGCAGGCGGTAAAACGGCTCAAAGATGCGTTCACGCTCGGCCGGCGGGACGCCGGGGCCGCGGTCGCTCACACGCAGCACGGCGTTCGTGCCTTCGCGGCGCACGCTCACGCGGACCTCTCCGTCGGCATAGCGGCGCGCGTTTTCCAGCAGGTTACGGATCAGCCGGCGCAGCAGGCGCGGCACGCCGGGCAGCACGACCCCGGCGTCGGCGGCGGCCACGTCCAGCTCGGCGTCGCTGCGCGCGCATTCTTCCGCGGCCAGGCCGGTCAGGTCGACCTGCTCAATGGTGCCCATGTCGGTCTCGCGGGCGTCCAGCCGGCTGGACAGCAAAATCTCGTCAATCAGCTGGTCCAGCTCGGCAATGTTGCGCGAGATCTCTTCGCGAAACGCCGGGCTGGGTTGCGTGCCCATGCCCATCAGCTCCAGCCCCATGCGGATGCGCGCCAGCGGCGAGCGCAGCTCGTGCGATGCATTGGCCAGCAGCGACTTGTGCGTCTGCACCAGCGTCTGCACGCGCTCGGCGGCCTGGTTGAAGCGCCGGGCCAGGAAGGCGATTTCGTCATTGCCCTCTTCGTTCACGCGCGCGCCCAGGTCGCCTTCGCCCCAGCGCTCCACACCGCCGCGCAGGTGCTCCAGCCGCTTGGTCAGCCGCCGCACGATGGGGTAGGTGCCCACAGCCACCGCAATGGCCACGATGCCCATGAGCCACAGCAGCCCGGCCGGTCCGCTGAACCAGGGGCGCGGCGGCGGCGCCTCGCCCGGTCGGCGCGGGCGCGGCGGGATGTGCACGAACATCTGCTTGCCGTCGGCCATCTGCACCTGGAACTCAATGCCGCGCCCGGGGATGCGCACGGGCGGCGCATTGGCCTGGCCTACCACCTGGCCGGCCTCGTCGCGCAGAAAGATTTCGCGCGCGGTCGGCGGATCGGCGTTGATGCTCCACAGCCAGCCAAACACCAGCGTCAGCACCGCCACGGCCAGCACCACCGCCCTCCAGATGCGCAGGTCCAGGGGAATGCCCAGCGGGCGCCAACGGAAGGCGGGCATCTAATCTTGTTGTTTGGCGAACACGTAGCCGACACCCCGGACCGTGACGATGCGCTTGGGGTTCTTGGGGTCGGCTTCAATGGCCGCGCGGATGCGGCCCATGTGCACGTCGATCGAGCGGTCAAACGCTTCGAGCTCACGCCCGCGCACGGCTTCCATGATCTGGTCGCGCGTGAGCACGCGACCGGCCCGCTCGGCCAGTGTGATCAGCAGGTCGAACTGGTAGGACGTCAGCTCCGCCGGTTGGCCGCCCACCGTCACGGTGCGCGCATCGCGGTCGATCTCCAGCGAGCCGAAGCGCATCATGGCGGGTTGCTGCACCGAGCCCTCGCCGCGGCGGCGCAGCACCGCGCGGATGCGCGCCAGCAGCTCGCGCGGCTCGAAAGGTTTGGGCAGGTAGTCGTCGGCGCCCAGCTCCAGGCCGACGATGCGGTCCATCGGGTCGCCCTTGGCCGTGAGCATCAGCACCGGCACTCGCGCGATGTCCGAGGGCATGCCACGCACACGGCGGCACACTTCCAGCCCGTCCATGTCGGGCAGCATGAGGTCCAGGATCACCAGGTCGGGCACCTTGCCCTGCACGGCCTCCTGCAGGTGCGCCAGGCCGGTGCGTGCATCGGGCGCATGCGAAAAGCCGAAGCCCGACTGGCCCAGGTATTCGCCCACCATCTGCGCCAGCCGCGAATCGTCCTCGATCATCAGAATGTGTTGCATGGGGCGATGGTAATGAAGCGCATGGCTGAATGGGGCGGTTTGTGACCGTGTCAGACACATATTGGGCAATACCGGCCAAACACGGTTGAAGCAACGGTAAAGTTAGGTAAATGGCCGTACCCTCCCAACCCCAGCAGCCGACCTCGCTGGCCGACGTGCCCGCATGGCAGGCGCGCGCGCGGCCTCACGCGCAGGCGCTGCGTTTTGGTGGCGTGGCAGCCGGCTACGGCGCACTGCACCAGCGCAGCCTGCAATGGGCCACCTGGCTGCGCGCTCAGGGCGTGCGCCGTGGTGACCGCGTGGCCTGGCTGGGGCTGAACCACCCGGACCTGCTGGCCCTGCTGTTTGCGCTGTCCCACGTTGGCGCCGTGCTGGCACCGTTGAACTTTCGCCTGGCGCCGCCCGAATGGGACGCCGTGCTGGCCGACTGCACACCGCGTTGCGTGATTCATGACGCGGCCTGGGCTGATGCCGCACGCGCGCTGGCGCAACGCCACGGACTTGCGGCCCACGGCATTGATGCGCCCGACAGTACGCGCCCTCAGGCGGTGGACGCGCCTGCAGATGCGGCCCGCCTGCCGGTGCTGCTGGTCTACACCTCAGGCACCACGGGCACGCCGCGCGGCGCGGTGCACACCCAGGGCAACCTGCTGGCCAACATGGCCATTGCCGCACAGGTGCAGGGCATGACGCCTGCCGACACGGTGGCCACCGCGCTGCCGCTGTTCCATGTGGGGGGCTTGTGCATCCAGACGCTGCCCGCGCTGTACGCGGGGGCCTGCGTGGTCCTGCATGCGCGCTTTGACCCTGCGTCGCTGCTGCAGTGCATTGCCACCGACAAACCCACGCTCACGCTGGTGGTGCCCGCTGTCATGAAGGCGTTGACTGAACACCCCGCATGGGCGGGCACCGACCTGTCCAGCCTGCGCGCGGCCTGGGCAGGCTCCAGCACGCTGCCCCAGGCGCTGGTGGATGCGTTTCATGCGCGCGGCGTGCCGGTGTGCAATGTGTATGGCGCAACGGAAACAGGGCCTTTCTCCATTGCGCTGGACGAGCGCCATGCCCTGACGCACGCGGGCACCTGCGGCTGGCCGGCGCCCGGCGTCCAGGCGCGGCTGGCCCATGTGAAAAACGGCGTGGGTGAAGTGCTGGTGCGCGCGCCCAACGTCGTGCGCCGCTACTGGCCCGACCTGCCTGCGGTGGACGCGCAAGGCTGGTTCCACAGTGGCGATCTGGCCCAGGTGGCGCCGGACGGCAGCTGGCGCATCGTGGGCCGTGCCAAGGACATGATCATCTCGGGTGGTGAAAACATCTACCCCGCCGAGATTGAAAACGCGCTGGCGGCGCACCCCGACGTGGCCGAATGCGCCGTGGTCGGCATGGCCGACGCGCGCTGGGGTGAAGCCGTGGTGGCCGCCGTGGTGCCGCGCGACGGGCACGCGCTGGACGCTGAAGCGCTGCACGGCTGGCTGGGCCAGCGCGTGGCGCGCTACAAGCTGCCGCGCCGCTATGTGGCGCTGGCTGCGCTGCCGCGCACCGCGCTGGGCAAGGTACAGAAGTCGCTGCTGCAGCCGTTATTGCAGCAAGAGGGCGCATCATGAGCACCATGGCCTTGCTTCAACGATTCATTCAGCCCCTGCGCAGCGTGTGGCGCCGCCTGGGCCTGGGTGCGGCTTTGCTGGTGCTGGCAGCCCATGCCGCGCCCGTGCGTGCCGCAGCCGCATCTACGCCCCCGAGTTTTGCTTTCTATTACGGCACCGACATCCCCTGGGAAGCGCTGGGCGCGTTTGACGTCGCCGTGGTGGAGCCTGGCAACGTCGGCCCTGCGGGCTGGTCGCACCGGCTCAACCCAGCCACCACCGTGGCGGCCTACATCTCCATCGGCGAGGTGCACCCCACGCGAAGCTACTTCGCCCAGGTGCGCCCTGAATGGCGGCTGGGCGAGAACACCGCCTGGGGCTCGATCGTGGTGGACCAGGCCGCGCCGGGGTGGAACGCGTTTTATGTGTCGCAGGTGATCAGGCCGTTGTGGGACAAGGGCTATCGCGCGTTCTTCCTGGACACGCTCGATTCATTCAACCTCACCGCTAAAACACCCGAGGCCCAGCAGCGCCAGATCGCCGGGCTGGTGTCGTTGATCCGCGAAATCAAGCGCGCCTACCCCGACGCCAAACTCATTTTCAACCGCGGGTTTGAAATCCTGCCGCAGGTGCACACGCTGGCCTGGGCGGTGGCGGCCGAATCCCTGTTCCAGGGCTGGGACGCAGGCAAGCAGGAATACCGCGCCGTGCCGCAGGCCGACCGCGACTGGTTGCTGGGCCAGCTGCGCCGCTGCGCTGACGACTACAAGCTGCCCGTCATCTCCATCGACTACGTGCCGCCCAACGACCGGGCGCTGGCGCGCGAGACCGCCAAGCGCATCCGCGCCTTGGGCTTCATCCCCTGGGTGACCAACCCGGCGCTGGACATGATGGGCGTGGGCCAGGTAGAGCTGCTGCCGCGCCAGGTGCTGGCGGTGCACGACGAGGGCGGCCACCTGGCGCAGCTGGCCTCGCATGAAATCCACCGCGTGGGCACCATGCCGCTGAACTACCTGGGCCTGGACGCACGTTATGTGTATGTGAACGCTGCCGAAATGCCGCAGCTGTCGCAGCAGGTGCTGGCCGGGCGCTACGCGGGCGTGGTCACCTGGTTCAACAAGGGCGACTTCCAGGAAACCCCCGCGCTCATGAAGCTGCTGGCCAATGCCCGTGCCCAGGGCGTGCCCATCGTCATGGTGGGCGAGCTGCCCGGCGACGCGGCCATGGACGCGTTCGGCAAGGACATCGGCCCCACGGTGCGTCTGACCACACCCCTCAC
>CALRZF020000117.1:0-9879 GCA_943372585.1 Ramlibacter sp. 2FC
GGTGAACGTGACCGAAGGGGCGCGCTACGTGGTGTCCAGCGTCAAGCTGGAGGGCAATTACCTCGACAAGGAAGACGAATTCAAGTCTCTGGTGACGATCAAGCCCGGCCAGCCCTACAACGCTGACCAGGTGGCCGAAACCACCAAGGCGTTCACCGACTATTTCGGCAATTTCGGCTTTGCCTTTGCCCAGGTAGAAGCCCGTCCCGAGGTCGATCGCGTCAACAACCGTGTGTCGTTCGTGCTGCAGGCAGAACCGTCGCGCCGCGCCTATGTGCGCCGAGTGAACATCGGCGGCAACAACCGCACCCGCGACGAGGTGGTGCGGCGCGAGTTCCGGCAGTTTGAATCGTCCTGGTACGACGCCGAGCGCATCAAGCTGTCGCGCGACCGGGTGGACCGCCTCGGCTTCTTCAAGGAAGTGGGCGTTGAAACTTCGGATGTTCCGGGTTCCCCCGACCAGATCGACCTGAACATCAATGTGGCCGAAAAGCCCACCGGCAGCCTGCAACTGGGTGCCGGTTTCTCCAGCGCCGAGCGGCTGGCGCTGTCGTTCAGCATCAAACAGGAAAACGCCTTCGGCTCAGGCAATTACCTGGGCATTGAAGTCAATACCAGCAAGTACAACCGCACGATCGCCTTCAACACGGTTGACCCGTATTTCACGCCAGACGGCATTTCGCGCACCATCGACGTCTACCACCGTCGCTCCAAACCCTATGAAGATCAGGGCGGCAATTACGAATTGGTAACTTCTGGTTTGGGCCTGCGTTTTGGCGTGCCCTTCAGTGAACTGGATACCGTTTATTTCGGGACCGGGCTGGAGCGCATCACCATAAAGCCGGGTACCAATATCCCTGCCGCCTATCTGGCCTATGCCAACGAGTTTGGCTACACCAGCCATTCCATTCCCCTGACGCTCGGGTGGTCACGCGACGGCCGCGACAGCACGCTGGTGCCCAACAACGGCCGTTACCAGCGCCTGGCCTCCGAATGGGGTGTGGGCGGTGATGCGCGCTATCTGCGTGCCAATTACCAGTACCAGCAGTACATACCGCTGAACAAGCAGTTCACCCTGGCTTTCAACGGCGAAGCGGGTTGGGGCAAGGGGCTGGGCGGTCGGCCGTTCCCGGTGTTCAAGAACTTTTACTCGGGCGGCCTGGGCTCCGTGCGGGGCTTTGAGCAAGGTACGCTGGGTCCGCGTGACGTCACAGGCTCCAGCATTGGCGGCCCCAAAAAGATCACCCTGAACGCCGAGGTGATTGCGCCGTTCCCTGGCGCCGGCAACGACCGGACCCTGCGCATGTTCGGGTTTTTTGACACCGGTAACGTATTTGGCGAGACCGAAAAGCTTGATTTTGGTCAATTCCGAGCATCGGTAGGCATCGGCCTGAGCTGGATTTCACCCATCGGCCCGCTGCGCCTGGCCATTGCCAACCCCGTACGCAAGTTCGCTGGCGATAGAATCCAGAAATTGCAATTCCAGATTGGAACGTCTTTCTAATGAAGTATTTTTTCCGTCAATGCGGGCTGGCTGTGTTGCTGGGGCTCGCCGCCCTGGCCGGCAACGCCCAGGCCGAAGACTTCCGCGTGGGTTTTGTCAACACCGACCGGATCTTCCGCGAGACCACCACCGCCAAGGCCGCACAAACCAAGCTCGAGCAGGAATTTTCGCGTCGCGAGAAGGAGCTGAACGACCTGGGCAACAACCTCAAGACAGCGTCCGAGAAGTTCGAACGTGAAGCACCGACCCTGCCCGAAAGCCAGCGCGTGACGCGCCAAAAGCAGCTGGTCGACCAGGACCGTGAGTTCCAGCGCAAGCGCCGTGAGTTCCAGGAAGACCTGAACGCGCGCAAGAGCGAAGAGCTGCAACAGGTACTGGAACGCGCCAACCGTGTGGTCAAGCAAGTGGCTGAGGCCGAGAAGTACGACCTGGTCCTGCAAGAGGCCGTGTACATCAACCCCAAGCACGACATCACCGACAAGGTGATCAAGGCGCTGAACGGCGGCGCCAAGTAAGCCGCCAGGTGTGTCGCTTCGTTTAGCCACCATTGTCGAGGCGCTGGGCGGTGTACTGCACGGCGACCCGGCAACGCTGATTGAACGCCTGGCACCCCTGGAATCTGCCGATGCGTCGGCGCTGAGTTTCCTCAGCAACCCCCGTTACCGACAGCAGCTGGCCGCCTCACAGGCGGCCTGTGTCATTGTGGGGGCGGCCATGCGCGACGCTGGCCTCGAGCGCGGTGCCTGCATCGTCACCGACGATCCCTACCTGTACTTCGCGCGCGCCACCCGGCTGTGGAAGGCGCGGCATGCGCCGGCAGCGCCCGCGGGCATTCACGCCAGTGCCGTGGTGGACCCGGGCGCAGATGTGCACCCCACCGCCTGGATCGGCCCGCTGTGCGTGGTGGAGCGGGGTGCGCGCATTGGGGCCGGCTCAGTGCTGAAGTCGCGCGTGACGGTGTCCGATGGCTGCGTGGTGGGCGAGCGCTGCATCCTTCACGCAGGCGCGGTGATCGGTGCGGACGGCTTCGGCTTTGCCCCATACGAGGGCACGTGGGAAAAGATCGAACAACTTGGTGCTGTAGTCATCGGCAACGACGTGGAAATCGGCGCCAACACCTGCATCGACCGCGGTGCCCTGCAGGACACCGTGATTGAAGACGGCGTCAAGCTCGACAACCTCGTCCAGATTGGCCACAACGTGCGGGTAGGGCGCCACACCGCCATGGCTGGCTGCGCCGGCGTGGCGGGCAGCGCAACCATCGGCGCGCACTGCACCATCGGCGGCGGCGCCATTGTGCTGGGGCACCTGACGCTGGCTGATCATGTGAACATCTCCGCAGCGACGGTGGTCACGCGTTCCATCAGCAAGCCCGGCCACTACACCGGTGTGTTTCCCATCGACGACAATGCGCTCTGGGAAAAAAACGCCGCCACCCTGAAGCAGCTTTACACGCTGCGTGAACGGGTCAAGGCAATCGAGAAGACAACAAAATCATGATGGACATCCACCAGATCCTCAAGCAGCTGCCGCACCGTTACCCCATCCTGCTGGTGGACCGCGTGCTTGAACTTGAAAAAGGAAAGCGCATCAAGGCGCTGAAGAACGTCACCATCAACGAGCCCTTTTTCACGGGCCACTTCCCGCACCGCCCAGTCATGCCGGGGGTGCTGATGCTGGAGGCCATGGCGCAGGCTGCGGCCTTGCTGGCGTTTGACACCGTGGGCGTGACGCCCGACGACAAGACGGTTTACTACTTTGCAGGCATCGACGGCGCACGATTCAAGCGGCCGGTGGAGCCGGGAGACCAGCTCGTCATGGATGTGACGCTGGACCGCATGAAGGCCGGCATCTTCAAGTTCAAGGGCGTCACGCGCGTGGGTGATGACATCGCCTGCGAGGCGGAACTCATGTGCACCATGCGCACCATTGCCTAGGGACATGAGCCTGATCCATCCCACTGCACTGGTTGACCCGGGCGCGCAAATCGACAGCTCGGTCAGCGTGGGGCCGTACACCGTGATCGGCCCGCATGTGACGGTCGCTGCCGGCACCACCATCGGTGCGCATTGCGTGATTGAGGGCCACACGACGATTGGCCGCGACAACCGCATCTTCCAGTTCAATTCGCTGGGCGCCATTCCGCAGGACAAAAAATACGCCGGCGAGCCCTGCGAGCTGATCATCGGCGACCGTAACACCATCCGCGAGTTCTGCACCTTCAACATCGGCTCACCCGGTGGCGGGGCCGTGACGCGCGTAGGCAACGACAACTGGATCATGGCCTACGTGCATCTGGCGCACGACTGCCTGGTGGGCAACCACACGATCTTTGCCAACAACACCCAGCTGGCTGGCCATGTTGAGGTGGGTGACTGGGTGATCCTGGGCGGCTTCACGGTGGCGCACCAGTTCATCCGCATCGGCGCACACGGCATGACGGCCATGTGCTCGCTGCTGTTTGCCGACCAGCCCCCGTTCGTCATGAGCCAGGGTCAGCCGGCCCAGGCCCGGTCCATGAACTACGAAGGGCTGCGCCGGCGTGGCTTTTCTGCTGCGCGCATTGCCGCCGTCAAGGCCATGCACAAGGCGCTGTACCGCGACGGGCTGACGCTGGAGCAGGCGCAGGAGCGCATCGCGGCCCTGGCGCAGGCAACGCCCGAGGCGCAGCCCGATGTCCAGATGATGACGGACTTCCTCAGCCAAACCTCGCCGCAGCGCGGCATCGTCCGCTAGCCCATGGCCCCCACGGTGCGCATGGTCGCTGGCGAAGCCTCCGGCGACCTGCTCGCCGGACTGCTGCTGGACGGCATGCAACGGCGCTGGCCCGCGCTGGATGCAGCGGGCATCGGTGGCCCGCAGATGGCGAAACGCGGTTTCCAGGCATGGTGGCCGCACGACAAGCTTGCGGTTCGCGGTTATGTGGAGGTATTGCGGCACTACCGCGAGATCGTGGGCATCCGCAACCAGTTGCGCGACCGGTTGCTGTCTGAGCGGGCTGACGTGTTCATCGGCGTGGACGCACCCGATTTCAACCTTGACCTTGAAGCCGCGCTGAAGGTGCAGGGCATTCGCACCGTGCATTTCGTCTGCCCGTCCATCTGGGCCTGGCGCGCCGACAGGGTGGACAAGATCCGCCGCAGCGCGGACCACGTCCTTTGCATCTTTCCGTTCGAGCCTGCGCTGCTGGCGAAGCACGGCATAGCCGCCACCTATGTGGGGCACCCGCTGGCGGATGTGATCCCCATGACACCTGACAAGGCCGCTGCACGGCGGCAACTGAGGCTGCAGGACAGCGATACGGTTGTGGCCGTCCTGCCCGGCAGCCGGCAGTCGGAAGTGCAGTACCTGGCCCAGCGCTTCCTGCAGGCGGCGCGGCTGATCCTGGCGGCGCGCCCCGGCACCCGCTTTGTGCTGCCGGCAGTGGGTGCGCTGCGATCAGCCATTGAGGATGCCGCCCGCGGCGCCGGGCTGGGCGACAGCCTGCAAATCGTCACCGGCCAGTCCCATACCGTGCTGGCCGCCTGTGACGTGACGCTGATCGCCAGCGGCACCGCCACGCTGGAGGCGGCGCTGTTCAAGCGCCCCATGGTCATTGCCTACAACATGAACTGGCTGTCCTGGCAGATCATGCGCCGCAAGCAACTGCAGCCCTGGGTGGGCCTGCCCAACATCCTGTGCGGTGAATTTGTGGTGCCGGAACTGTTGCAGGACGCCGCCACACCGCAGGCCCTGGCGCAATCGGTCTTGGCGTGGCTGGACGCACCTGAGAGAATCACGCAGCTGCAAAGGCGTTTTACGGCGCTGCACCATGAATTGCAGAGAGACACCGCAACACTGGCAACCGATGCGATCCAGAAAGTTCTTGAAAGCTGAGCAGGTGTCCCTGTCCTGGGACACGCCGGGCCTGATGGCAGGCGTGGATGAGGCCGGGCGCGGCCCGCTGGCGGGGCCGGTGGTGGCTGCTGCCGTGATCCTGGACGACCTGAACCCCATTCGGGGGCTGGCTGACTCCAAGATACTGACGGCCAAACGCCGGGACTACCTCTACGACGAAATCCGGGCCAAGGCCCTGTGCTGCGCCATCGGCGAGGCGAGCGTCGAGGAAATCGATACGCTGAACATCCTGCAGGCCACCATGCTGGCCATGCGCCGCGCGGTGGAAGGCCTGCGCCTGAAGCCCGTGAAGGTGCTGGTGGACGGCAACCGCCTGCCGCGCCTGGACGTGCTGGCGGAGGCTATTGTCAAAGGCGACGCCAAAGTGCAGGCGATTTCGGCCGCGTCCATCCTGGCCAAGGTGCACCGCGACCGCTGGTGCATTGAGTTTCACCAGCAGTACCCGCAGTACGGCTTTGACGGCCACAAAGGCTACGGCACGGCAGAGCACATGGCGGCGCTGCGCACCCATGGTGCCTGTCCGCAACACCGCAAGTCATTCGCCCCGGTTGCCGGGGTGTTGCGATGACCTCGGACGCCGTCACGCACATCACCTCGCGCGACAACGCTTTGCTGAAAGACCTGCGGCGGTTGACGCAGGACCCCACGGCCTACCGCAAGCAAGGCAGGGTGTGGCTGGAGGGCGACCACCTTTGCCGCGCTGTGCTGGCTCGTGGGCTGAGGCCTGCACAGGCCCTGTTTTGCGAATCCATATGGTCCTCTGCCCGCACTGAATATGCGCAGTCTGCTATTAAAAGCATAGTGATTTCTGATGCCCTGTGGGCTGGCATCAGCGCGCTGGAGTCCCCGGCCCGCATGGGCTTTGTGCTGGACTTGCCGCAGCCAGCCGCCATCGAGCCGCGGACGGCCACGGTCATCCTCGACCGGGTGCAGGACGCTGGTAACGTGGGCTCCATTCTGCGCAGCGCCGCGGCATTTGGCTTTCGGCAGGTGATCGCGCTCAAGGGCACGGCAGCGCTGTGGGCGCCTAAGGTTTTGCGCTCCGGCATGGGCGCGCATTTCGGGTTGCGGCTGATTGAAGGGGTGGAGCCGGCCGCGCTGGATGCACTGGCGGTGCCCGTCATCGTGACCAGCTCCCACCAGGGCGAACTCGTGCAAAGGCAGAAGCTGCCGTGGCCTTGCGCCTGGGCCATGGGCCACGAAGGGCAGGGTGTGGGCGACGCCGTAGCGTCAAAGGCCAGCCTGGCCGTGCGCATCGGCCAGCCGGGCGGCGAGGAGTCGCTGAATGTCGCTGCGGCCGCGGCCATCTGCCTGCATGCCAGCGCCGTAGCCAATGCCCCCTGACAGCGGCGTTCATGCATTTGGTGCATGAGATGCACTCGTGACCTGCGGCTATAATCAAGGGCTTTCCCGCAAACCCCCCGTACGCCTAGCGCATTCAAGCCTTTTCCCTAAGTAAACACAATCAAAAGCAAGCTTTTGGGCAGCCACGAGCAAAGTTTTTTGAGCGCGTTTGGGCGTACCCGTAACCATCCGGAGAACCCAGTGCTTTTGTCCCTTCAGGGAACCGCCCCCCACGCCATCCTGGCGCTTGCTGACGGCACGGTCTTTCTCGGCAATTCGATTGGAGCCACCGGCTCCACCACCGGCGAAGTGGTGTTCAACACCGCCATCACCGGTTACCAGGAAATCCTCACCGACCCGAGCTACTGCCAGCAGATCGTGACGCTCACGTATCCGCACATCGGCAACTACGGCGTCAACACGGAAGACATCGAAGCCGACAAGGTCCATGCCGCAGGCCTGGTCATCAAGGACCTGCCGCTGCTGGCCAGCAATTTCCGCTCTTCCATGACCCTGTCTCAGTACCTGGTCAAGGAAAACACGGTCGCCATCGCCAACATCGACACCCGCAAGCTCACCCGCCTGCTGCGCACCAAGGGTGCGCAAAACGGCTGCATTGTGGGTCTGGCCGCCGGCGAGGCGGTATCGCAAGCCCACATCGACAAGGCCGTTGCTGCCGCCAAGGCCGCGCCCAACATGTCGGGCCTGGACCTGGCCAAGGTCGTGTCCGTGACGAAGCCTTACGAGTGGACCCAGACCGAATGGGCGTTGGGCACAGGCTATGGCACGCAGACAGCGCCGCGCTTTCATGTGGTGGCGTTTGACTACGGCGTCAAAAAGAACATCCTGCGCATGCTCAGCTCGCGCGGTTGCAAGGTCACCGTGGTGCCCGCGCAAACTTCCGCACGCGATGTACTGGCGCTCAAGCCCGACGGCGTCTTCCTCTCCAACGGCCCTGGGGACCCGGAGCCTTGCGATTACGCCATTGCCGCCACGCGCGAGGTCATTGAAGCCGGCGTGCCCACCTTCGGCATCTGCCTGGGCCACCAGATCATGGCGCTGGCCAGCGGGGCCAAGACGTTCAAGATGAAATTCGGCCACCACGGTGCCAACCACCCGGTGAAAGACCTGGACAACGGCCGCGTCAGCATCACCAGCCAGAACCACGGCTTTGCAGTGGATGAGAAAACATTGCCTGCCAACCTGCGCGCCACGCACATCAGCCTGTTCGACAACACGCTGCAGGGCCTGGCCCGCACCGACAAGCCCGCGTTCTGCTTCCAGGGCCACCCTGAAGCATCCCCCGGCCCCCACGACATCAGTTACCTGTTCGATCGCTTCATCAAGCTGATGGAGGCGAAATAAAAATGCCAAAGCGCACAGACATCAAGAGCATCCTCATCATCGGCGCCGGCCCGATCATCATCGGCCAGGCCTGCGAGTTCGATTACTCGGGCGTGCAGGCCTGCAAGGCCCTGCGTGAGGAGGGCTTCAAGGTCATCCTGATCAACAGCAACCCTGCCACGATCATGACCGACCCGGCCACGGCCGACGTGACCTATATCGAGCCCATCACCTGGCAGACGGTCGAAAAGATCATTGCCAAGGAGCGCCCCGACGCGATCCTGCCCACCATGGGAGGCCAGACGGCGCTGAACTGCGCACTGGACCTGTGGCACAACGGCGTGCTGGACAAGTACAAGGTCGAGCTGATCGGCGCCACACCCGAAGCCATCGACAAGGCCGAAGACCGCCTGAAGTTCAAGGACGCGATGACCAAGATCGGGCTGGGCTCAGCCCGTTCGGGCATTGCGCACAGCATGGACGAAGCCTGGGCCGTGCAGAAGACCGTGGGCTTCCCCACAGTCATCCGCCCCAGCTTCACGCTGGGCGGCACGGGCGGCGGCATTGCGTACAACCCCGAAGAGTTTGAAGTCATCTGCAAGCGCGGCCTGGAAGCCTCGCCCACCAACGAGCTGCTGATTGAAGAATCGCTGCTCGGCTGGAAAGAGTACGAGATGGAAGTCGTGCGCGACAAGGCTGACAACTGCATCATCGTCTGCTCGATCGAAAACCTGGACCCGATGGGCGTGCACACCGGCGACTCCATCACGGTGGCGCCTGCGCAGACGCTGACCGACAAGGAATACCAGATCATGCGCAACGCGTCGCTTGCGGTGCTGCGCGAGATCGGCGTGGACACGGGCGGCTCCAACGTGCAGTTCTCGGTCAATCCCAAGGACGGCCGGATGATCGTGATCGAGATGAACCCGCGCGTGTCGCGTTCATCCGCCCTGGCGTCCAAGGCCACGGGCTTCCCGATTGCCAAGGTGGCCGCCAAGCTGGCCGTGGGTTACACGCTGGACGAGCTGCGCAACGAAATCACGGGTGGCGCCACGCCCGCGAGCTTCGAACCCAGCATCGACTACGTGGTCACCAAGATCCCGCGTTTTGCGTTCGAGAAATTCCCTGCTGCCGATAGCCGCCTGACGACGCAGATGAAGTCGGTGGGCGAGGTCATGGCCATGGGCCGCACCTTCCAGGAGTCGTTCCAGAAAGCCCTGCGCGGCCTGGAAGTGGGCGTGGATGGCCTGAACGAAAAGACGCAAGACCGCGAAGTGCTGGAAAAAGAGCTGGGCGCCCCAGGACCCGAGCGCATCTGGTACGTGGGCGATGCGTTTGCCATGGGCATGAGCGTGGACGAAGTGTTTGCGCTGACCAAGATTGACCCATGGTTCCTGGTGCAGATCGAAGAGATTGTGAAGATCGAGCTGGAGCTTGAAACCACGACGCTGGATGCGTTGAGCCGCGACGAACTGCTGGCGCTGAAGAAAAAGGGCTTCTCCGACCGCCGCCTGGCCCGCCAGCTCAAGACCACCGACAAGGTCATCCGCGAGAAGCGCCACGCGCTGGGCATCCGCCCCGTGTACAAGCGCGTGGACACCTGCGCGGCCGAGTTCGCCACCAACACCGCCTACATGTACTCCACGTACGAGGACGAGTGCGAAGCCGAACCAACCAACAACAAGAAGATCATGGTGCTGGGTGGCGGCCCCAACCGCATCGGCCAGGGCATCGAGTTTGACTACTGCTGCGTGCACGCTGCGTTGGCCATGCGCGAGGACGGGTACGAG
>CALRZF020000118.1:0-9848 GCA_943372585.1 Ramlibacter sp. 2FC
GGCAGCAACGTCAATGTGGTGGAGGCCATGGTGAACATGATCTCGGCCGCGCGCCAGTTTGAAACCCAGATGAAGCTGCTGCAAAACGCAGAGCAGAACGACCAGCGCGCAGCCCAGCTGCTGGCCGCACCCCGTTAAGACCCCAAGGACAGGACTACCACCATGATGCGTTCCCTCTCGATCGCCAAGACCGGCCTGGAAGCCCAGCAGACCCAGCTGGACGCGATCACCCACAACCTGGCGAACGTGGCCACCAATGGCTACAAGCGCAGCCGCGCGGTGTTTGAAGACCTGCTCTACCAGAACATGCGCCAGGCCGGTGGTGCGTCCACCCAGCAGACGCAGCTGCCCACGGGCCTGCAGCTGGGCACCGGCGTGCGCACCGTGGCCACCTCCCGCAACTTCAGCCAGGGCGCGCTCACGCAGACCGGCAACAACCTGGACATGGCGCTGAACGGCCAGGGCTTCTTTCAGGTGCAGATGCCCGACGGCACCACCAGCTACACGCGCGACGGCTCGTTCCAGGTGGACGCACAGGGCCAGATGGTCACGTCCAGCGGCTACGCCGTGGTGCCGGCCATCACCATTCCCGCCAATGCGCAGAGCATCACCGTCGGGCGCGACGGCATTGTGTCGGTCACGGTCGCGGGCAGCACCGCCACGCAACAGGCCGGGCAGCTGCAGCTGGCCAACTTCATGAACCCCGCGGGCCTGGAGCCGCGCGGCGGCAACCTGTTTGCCGAGACCGCCGCGTCGGGCACGGCCCAGACCGGCAACCCCGGCAGCAACGGCCTGGCCGTGGTGACGCAGGGCTCGGTGGAAGGCTCCAACGTGAACGTGGTGGAAGAGCTGGTGGCCATGATCCAGACCCAGCGCGCCTACGAAATCAATTCCAAGGCCATCCAGACGTCCGACCAGATGCTGGCCCGCCTGGCCCAGCTGTGATGCGCTTGAACTTTCGCAGGACCTCCGCCATGAACACATCCCCCATTTACCTGGCCGCCCTGGTGGCCACGCTGTCCGGCTGCGCCACAGTGTCTGCGCCGCAGGTGGACTTTCACCCCACATCCGCACCGGCTGCGCAACCCGCGCCGGTGGCCGCATCCGCCCAGGGCGCGATCTTTCAGGTGGCCACGCACCGCCCTCTGTTTGAAGACCGCCGCGCCCGTCTGGCCGGCGACACGCTGACGATCCAGATTGAAGAGACCGTCACCGCCAGCCAGCAGTCCACCAGCAAGATCAACCGCAACGGTTCCATTTCTGCGGGCATGACAGCGCTGCCGTTTGCGTCGGTCAATTTCCTGGGCCGCCTGAACGCCGGTGGTGAATCCAGCGTGGTGGGCGGTGCCGACGGCAAGACCGACACCAGCAACAACTTCGCCGGCACCATCACCGTGGTGGTACAGCAGGTACTGCCCAACGGCAACCTGCTGGTCTCGGGCGAAAAGCAGGTCGGCGTGAACCAGAACGTGGACGTGCTGCGCTTCTCCGGCATCGTCAACCCCGCCACCATCCGCGGCGGCAACATCGTGAGCTCCACCCAGGTGGCCGACGCACGCATGGAGCAGCGCGGGCGTGGCGACATCGGGCGTGTGCAAGGGCTGGGCTGGCTGTCGCGCTTCTTCCTCAGCATCGCCCCCGTATGAACAAGACACTTGCTTTCATGCTCGCGGCTGCCATCAGCATGGCGCCCCTGGCAGCGCACGCCAACGGCGGGCGTGAACGCATCCGCGACCTGGCCAGTGTGTCGGGCGTGCGGGTGAACCAGCTCATCGGCTATGGCGTGGTGGTGGGCCTGGACGGCAGTGGCGACGCGACCAACCAGGTGCAGTTCACCGGGCAAAGCGTGCAGTCGCTGCTCAGCCAGTTTGGTGTGGCGCTGCCCCCGGGCGTGACGCCGCAAATGAAGAACGTGGCGGCCGTGATGATCACCGCCGCCCTGCCCGCCTTTGCGCAGCCGGGCCAGCAAATTGACATCACCGTGTCGTCGCTGGGCAATGCGCGCAGCTTGCGCGGCGGAACGCTGCTGCTCACGCCGCTGCGTGGTGCGGACAGCCAGATCTACGCCATGGCGCAGGGCAACCTGGTGATCGGCGGCGCGGGCGCGTCGTCGGGCGGCTCCAAGGTGTCCATCAACCACATGCTGGCCGGGCGCATCCCCGGCGGCGCCACGGTAGAGCGCACGGTGGCCAACGCCGCGCTGAACGCCGATGTGATCCACCTGGAGCTGAACCAGACCGACTTTTCCACGGCACGCGCCGTGGCCGACGCCATCAACCGCAAGCTGGACCTGGTGGGCGACCGCCCCGACGCCGCCGTGGCACTGGACGGGCGCGTGGTGCAGGTGCGCTTTCCGGGCACGGGCAACCGCGTGGGTTTCCTGTCGGAGCTGGAGAACATCGAAGTGGCGCTGTCGGCACCGCAAGCCAAGGTGATCATCAACGCCCGCAGCGGCTCGGTGGTGATGAACCAGTCGGTGCGCCTGGGTGCCTGCGCCGTGGCGCACGGCAGCCTGTCGGTCACCGTGGCCACCTCGCCCGTGATCAGCCAGCCCAACGCGCTGAGCGGCGGGCAGACCGTGGCGGCTGAAAAATCAGACATCAGCGTGCAACAGGGCGCGGGCCAGCTGCTGCTGGTGCCCGCCAGCGCCGACCTGGCTGACATCGTCAAATCCCTCAATGCACTGGGCGCCACGGCACAGGACCTGATCGGCATCCTGCAGGCCATCAAGGCCGCGGGCGCGCTGAAGGCGGAGCTGGAGATCATCTGATGTCCATGGACGCCGCGCGCTCTTTAAGTGTGGACAGCCGTTCGCTGGACGCGCTCAAAAGCGAGGCCGCCCGCGACCCGCGCGCGGCGGCGCGCACGGCCGCCGTGCAGTTTGAGTCGATGTTCATGCAGATGGTGCTGAAAAGCATGCGCGACGCCACCATCAAGACCGAAAGCGCCGGCCCCGGCGGCGATACGTTTACCGGCATGCTGGACCAGCAAATGGCCAAACAGTTTGCCGGGCGACCCCAGGGCCTGGCCGACATGATCGAAAAGCAGCTGTCGCGCCACATGCAGAACCTGCCGGCCGTATCAGCCGCCAACCAGGCCGCTGCCGCCGCAGCCCCCGCGTCATACGCACCGGCCACCGCGACCCCGGGTGTGCCTTCGGCCAACGCCGCGGCCTTCATCCAGAAAATGCTGCCGCATGCGCAAGCCGCCGAACGCAGCACGGGTGTGCCGGCGTCGTTCATCCTGGGCCAGGCCGCGCTGGAGTCGGGATGGGGCAAGGGCGAGATCCGCAACGCCGACGGCAGCCCGTCGCACAACCTGTTTGGCATCAAGGCCACGGGCTGGAGCGGCAACACGGCTGATGTGATGACCACGGAATTTGAAGGCGGGCAAGCCGTGCGCCAGAGCGCGCGCTTTCGCAGCTACGGCTCGTACACCGAGGCGTTTTCTGACTACGCCCGCATGATCTCCAGCAGCCCGCGCTATGCGGCCACCGTGCGCAATGCCGGCACGGCTGAAAGCTTTGCCAGCGGCATGCAACGCGCGGGCTACGCCACCGACCCGCAGTACGCGGCCAAGCTGGCGCGCACCATCAACCACACGCTCGCTGTGCAGCGGGCGATGGGATAAGCGATGACCTCATCCCTGCTCAACATCGGCAGCCGCAGCCTGGCTGCGGCGCAAGGCTCGCTGGGCACCATTGCGCACAATATTGCCAACGCCAACACGCCCGGCTATTCACGGCAAGAGGCCGTGCTGCAGACCGCAGGCGGCATGTACACCGGTGCCGGCTTTTTTGGCCGCGGGGTGGAGATGACCACGGTGCGCCGCCAGTACGACCAGTTCCTGGCGGCATCCGTGCAAACCGGCGCGTCACGCGCTGCGTTTGACACAGCGCGCGCCGGGGCGCTGGACGGGCTGGACGCCGTGTTTGCCGACCCCGAGCTGGGCATCGGCGCCGGGGTGGACGCGATGTTTGCCGCCGCCAGCGACATGGCCAACCGACCCGGCGACCTGTCGGCGCGCCAGGCCTTCCTGTCGCGCACCAGCCAGCTGGCGCAACGCATCAGCACGGTGGGCGCGCAACTGAAATCATTGGGCCAGGAGGCCAATGCGCGCATCGGCGGCTCGGCGGGGCTCATCAACCAACAGCTGGGCGAAATCCGTACCCTGAATGAACGCATTGCGCAGGCGCAGGTGTCGGGCCAGGCGCCCAACGACCTGCTGGACCAGCGCGACGCCGCGCTGCAGGCGCTCAACGGCCTGCTGCCCGTGACCAGCGTGAACGCAGGCGACGGCACGCTGAGCCTGTTTACCGCCAATGGCGCTGCGCTGCTGGTGGGCAGCCAGCAGGCCACGGTCACCGCCATACCCGACCCTTCAGACACCACGCGCACCGCGCTGCAGTTAAGCCGCGGCGGTGTGTCGCAGCTGCTGGATGCGGATGCACTAGGCAGCGGCAGCGTGGCCGGCCTCATGCACTTTCGCGACCAGGACCTGGCCAGCGCCATCAACCAGGTGGGCCGCCTGGCCATCGTGGCGGCAGACCAGCTCAACAGCCAGCAGGCCCGCGGCGTGGACGCCAACGGTGTGCAGGGCCAGCCCCTGCTGGCCGTGGCCGCGCCGGTGGTGCGCAACAACACCACCAACACCGGCAGCGGCACGCTGGGCGTGACCGTGACCGACAGCAGTGCGCTGAAAGCCAGTGACTACCAGGTCAGCTGGGACGGCAGCGCGTACAACGTGACGCGCCTGTCTGACGGCAACCAGACGACGGGTTTGACCTTGCCCACCGTGATTGACGGTCTGAACTTCACCGCCGCCGGTGCACCTGCCAACGGCGATTCATTTGTGGTGCAGCCGTTTGCTGCGGCTGCCACCGGCCTGACCGCTCGGCCGCTCGCGCCCAGCCAGCTGGCCACCGGCTACGCCGCCGTGGCCGAGGCCACCGCCACCAACAAAGGCACCGGCGCCATCACCGGCTTTGCCGTGCTGCAGCACAGCGCCGACACCGCGCTGCCGGTGACCATCAGCTTCAACAACCCGCCCACGACCTTCAACGTGACGGGCCTGGCCAGCGGCAACCTGACCAATGTGCCCTACACCGCTGGCCAGACCGTACCGCCCGCCCCCGCCAGCTACAACGGCTGGTCCATGGTGCTGGACGGCGCGGCTGCCGCAGGCGACAGCTTTACCGTGAAACCCAACACCGCCCCCGGCGCAGACAACCGCAACGCGCTGGCACTGGGCGCGCTGGCCGATGCGGCCGGCGTGAACGGCGCCACGCTGAACGAGGCCTACGCCGCGCTGGTGGGCGACGCCGGCGTGCGCGTGCAGGGCGCGCGCGACGGCGCCGCCGTGTCGCAGCAGATGCAGGCTGACGCCACCGCACGGCTGCAAAGCGTGTCGGGCGTGAACCTGGACGAAGAAGCCGCCAACCTGCTGCGCTACCAGCAGGCCTATCAGGCGTCGGCCAAGATCATCCAGGCCAGCCAGACGCTGTTTGACGCGCTGCTGTCGGCCACCGGCCGCTAACCGGACGCTGAACAAGCCGCTGAACAGACAAGGAATAAACACCCATGCGAGTCACCACCCTCGGCACATCTCAGGCCACGTTTGCGGGCATTGAGGCGCGCCAGAACGCGCAGACAAAAATCCAGAACCAGCTGGGCACCGGCCTGCGCGTGAACGCGCCCGGCGACGACCCGCTGGGCGCGGCACAGGCGGAGCTGGCACGCTCGCGCCTGGCCCGCCTGACGCAGGACCAGCGATCAGCCCAGCTGGCCACCAGCGTGCTGTCGGCCGCCGACACGGCGCTGGCCGACGGCGTAGGCGTGCTGCAAAGCGTGCGCGAAACACTCGTGGCGGCGGGCAACGGTGGCTACAACGCCACCGACCGCCAGGCCCTGGTGGTGCAGCTGCGCTCGGCACGGGAACAACTGGTGGCGCTGGCCAATACGCGCGACGGCGCAGGCGGCTTTGTGTTTGCCGGCCAGGGCAGTACGACCGAGCCCCTGACGGGCGGCGCCACGCCCAGCTGGGGCGCTGCATCGGGCACGCAGCGCCTGGGCGCCACGGATGGCGATGCGCAGTTTGCGGCCACGGTGGATGGCCGCGCCGCGTTCATGGCGCAGCCGCAAGGCAACGGCGTGTTCATCACGGGGTCGGTAGGCGGCAACACCGGTGCGGGCTGGGTCAGCCCCGGCAACGTCACAGACCCCGCGCAGCTCACGGGCCATGACTACAGCGTCACGCTTGCAGCGGGCGGCGGTGGGCTGGAATACACGGTGACCGACCTGACGGCCGGCACCACGCTGGCCACAGGTGTGCCGTTTGTGGCGGGCGGCGACATCACGCTGGACGGCCAGCGCATCAGGATATCGGGCACACCGGCTGCGGGTGACAGCTTCAGCGTGGGGCCCGCGGGGCAGCAAAGCATCTTCCAGACGCTGGACGACGCCATTGCCACGCTGAGCCAGCCCTACAACGCGGCCGCGTACGCCCAGGGGCTGGAGCGCACGCAAGTGACCCTGGACGGCGCACTGGACAGCCTGGTGCTGATGCGCGCGGGCGTGGGCTCCGAGCTGCAGCGCGTGGACAACGCCGTGGCCACCAACGCCCAGCAAGACCTGCACCTGCAGGAGCGGCGCAGCAACCTGGTGGACCTGGACTACGCCGCCGCCTTCTCGGACCTGCAGAGCAACCAGACCGCCATGCAGGCAGCGATGCAGGCGTATGCGACGGTGGCCAAGACATCGCTGTTCCAGCTGCTGGGATAGCGTGCGCACCTCCAAAAAAACACCGGCCAAAGCCGGTGCAAAGACCTTGGAGAGGGCCGGTTCAGAACGAGTGGCGAATGCCCAGGTCAAAGCCTGACGACGACTGGTTGATGGCGGTGACGGCACCGTTCAATGCCGCCGATGCGCCGCCGCTGTTGCGAACGCGCGCATAGTGCCCATACAGCGCCGTGCGCTTGGACAGGTTGTGCACATAACCCAGAGAGATCTTTTTCGACTCGGGGTTGCCGGCGGCCGTGGTTTCGTAGCTGGACCATTGCGCCTTGATCTCTCCCACACCCACGCGGTAAATGCCGCCGACCTGAAGGCCCCGGCCGGTCAGCCCCGCGACCGTGCCCACGCGATCGCGGAAGTACGCCCCCATCAGCGTGAAGCTGCCGAAGTCGTACCGGCCGCCCACGTTGCTGGCGGTGATATCGCCCGTGGTGGCTGTGCGCGCGTAGCGGGTGCGCGCATGCGCCATGTTGACGTTCAGCGGGCCGTTGCGCCAGCCCAGGCGCATACCGCTGCCCGTACCGTCGTCTTCGGTCGCGGCGCCGTTCTGGTTGTTTTCGCCCATGTAGTGCTGAAGCTCGCCGTACACGCCGCCCAGGTTGGGCGGCAGGAAGTACATGATCGAGTTGGACACGCGATTGAGCACCGAGCCGGGGTTGCCTGCGGCCGTCTGCGACGCACCGACGCCGTTGTTGGAGAACGGGTCCAGCTCGAACCGGTTGTAGAACTGCACCGAATAGTCGCGGCCCAGGCGCAGCTCGCCGAAGCTGCCCGTCAGGCTGACCGTGGAGCGCCGCCCGAACGTCAGCCCCCCGCCGCCGTTCGCGCCCGCGTTCTGGTTGTTGGTGTTGGTCGTGCCGCCGGAGCCGTTGTCCGACGAGAAGCCGCTTTCAAGCCAGAAGCCGGCGGACATGCCGCCGCCCAGGTCCTCAACGCCGCGCAGCGCAAAGCGCGACGATGAACTCGCGCCCGAGCCGAGCTGGGTGCGGTCCGACACGCTGCCCGAGCCGCTTTGAAACGCTGCGTCGACATTGCCGGTCAGCGTGACGGATGATTGGGCCAGTGCCATACTCGACGCAGCGAGCAGCACGGATGTCATTGCGATATTCTTCATGTGATACCTCAGTGGGTTGCCCGGCACACCGCGGCCCGGCCGGGTGATCCGGCCGCTCCTGGCGCTCGGTGCGGGCTTTTTGCGAACAACAGAGTCCCCTCCCGGCCTCGCAGCAGCGCTGGCGGGATATGAGAACGAACAGGGTGGGTGTGCTTGGGGTGGGGGCTGCGTCTAGGCCATCGCGCTCCTTTCGCTGAAGCTCATCTCAGTACACGGGGCCGGGTTCAGCGAACGTGGTTGGCTGCGCCCGAAACACGTACCACTTCCTTCCAGCGCTGAACCTCCGCCCTGATGAATCCCGCGAGCTGCTCGCGCGGCAGGTCCATGGGTGTGAGGCCCAGGTCGTTCAGGCGTTTGCGCACGTCCGGCATCTTCATCACGGTCTCGGTCATCTCGGTCAGGCGCTGCACGATGGGCGCGGGCGTTTTGGCCGGTGCAACGATCAGGATCCAGCCCTGGAGATCAAACCGCTCCAGGCCCTGCTCCTTGAGCGTCGGCACATGGGGCAGCAACGGGATCCGGGCCGCCGATGTCACGGCAATCGGCTTGATCTCGCCACGCATGAGCAGTCCGTGCACGGGTGGAATGTTTTCGGTCACGAAGTCCAGCTGCCCGCCCATCAGGTCCATGGTGGACGACGCGCCACCGCGGTAGGGAATGTGCTCGGCCACGATGCCGGTCTGGTGCAGCAGCTGCGAGATGACCAGGTGCGAGGTGGTGCCGTTGCCGGCGGTGCCGTAGTGCAGCCGTGCGCCGGGGCGCTTGGCGTAAGCCAGGAACTCGCGGAAGTTGCTCACAGGCAGGTCCTTGCGCACGACCAGCACTTGCGGCGCCCAGGCAATTGCGCCGACCGCAACGAAGTCTTTTTCGGCGTCGTAGGGGAACGCATCGGGCCGCAACGAGCGCGCAATCGCCAGCGGGCCGGTCGAGCCCATGGCAATCGTGTAGCCGTCCGGCGCGGCCTTGGCCGCCACGTCGGTGCCGATCGCGCCGCCCGCGCCCACGCGGTTTTCCACCACGACGGGCTGGCCCAGCTGCACGGCCAGCTTTTCACCGACGATGCGCATGGCCACGTCAGAGGCGTTGCCGGCCGGGAACGGCACCATGATCTTCACGGGGCGTTCGGGCCATGCACCGCTTGCCTGTGTTTTTGCGGGTGCCTGTGCGTGCGCGTGCATGGCCGGCAGTGCCGCCAACAGCAGGGAAAGAATGCAGGAGAGTCGTTTCATGTCCGGGTCCTTCAGTTAAAGGGATGCGTCCCGCAGGACGATGTCGGTCGCACCGGACACATCGCCAAGCAATGCCCCGTGGTTCAACCGGTCGCGATTGGTGACGCCGCGAGCCACGCGTTCGAGCGCGGCATCAGCGACGCCTTCGATGTCACCCGGTGGCAGCACCAGGATTCCGTTTTCGTCACACAGCACCAGGTCGCCGGGGTTCACCACGGCACCGCCGCAGCTGACCGGGCCATTGAGCATGCCGCCCAGCCCCTGG
The DNA here is from genome assembly GCA_943372585.1 of Ramlibacter sp. 2FC. Taxonomy (GTDB): domain Bacteria; phylum Pseudomonadota; class Gammaproteobacteria; order Burkholderiales; family Burkholderiaceae_C; genus RAM1. The sequence goes on from CALRZF020000118.1 coordinate 9,400, forward strand.
ATGCGTGTGGTGACGGGCGAGATGCCCCGGCACCAGACCGGAAAGTCCAGCGCGGCAATCTCATGCGGGTCGGTGCACATGCCGTCCACGATGGCCCCCGATGCACCGGCGGCGTGCGCGGCGCGGGTGACGCCGCCACCCCAGCAGGCATGCCGCTGGTCGCCGAGCCGGTCGATCACCACGATATGGCCGGGCTTGAGCAGGCCCAGTGCGTGATGCAGCAGCGTGGAGTCCTGCGCCGGCAGCGCAAGCGTCACGGCCGTACCGATCACGCGCCGCACCGCACCCAGCGGGCGGATGCCGGGGTCCATGAACCCCCAGTGGCGGAAATGGCCGACGGTGGCGGTGTCCACCGCAGCGTAGCGGTCCAGCAGCGCCTGGGGCAGTGGCGCGGGCATGTCGGCGATCACGAACTTTCTCATCGCAGCACCTTGTGCGATGCCAGCGGA
>CALRZF020000119.1:0-9798 GCA_943372585.1 Ramlibacter sp. 2FC
TCCAGCGCAAGCCATCTGAATACTTGCGCCAGATGTACTGCGACTCGGTCCTGTTCCGCCAGGATGCGCTGGAGCTGGCCGTGGGCGTGTTTGGTGAAGACAACGTGATGTACGGCAGCGACTACCCGCACCACATTGGCGACATGACGGGCTGCCTCGCGCGTGTAAACAATTTGCCTGACGCCGCGCGCGACAAGGTGCGCGGACGCAACGTGCAGAAAATATTCCAGCTTTGAGACACAGGGTTCGCGTTACTGCCTCTTACACTTATTCCGCTTGACGGTCTGTGCGCCGCACTGGCTGGTCGGGCTACCAAAACATACCAATCAAATAGGCTGCTCCCATGAAACGCACTCTCTCTATCACCCTGATGATGCTCCTCGGTACCGGCGCTGCGCTGGCCCAGGAATACAACCGCGTGCCCGCCGGCGACGCCCAGTACCGCCAGTGCCTGAGCTATTCCGCCAAGCTGTACGAAGGCGGCAACGAAGCCAGCCCCATCAAGGGCCAGACCAAGGCCCAGGCCTGGTGCACCTGCATGTGGAACGAGACGCCCGACGACTTCAAGGGCAACCTGGTCACGTTCTCGGAAACCCGCAAGGGCAAGGAAACCAACAAGGTCTGCGAAAAGTACGCCGACTGGGGCTGATCGGCCCCCGTCCACTCAGAGCGCGTGCATCCACGCGCTCATCTCGTCGGCCACCTGCTCCACCAGTGCCGGTTGGCCGGCCAGGTAATGGTTTCCCCCCGCAATGTCCACATTGCGGATGCGTTCCCCGCCCGCGGCCATCCACGCGCTGCGCGTGCTGGGGAACGTGCTCTGATCCCCCGTATAGGTACACAGCAACACTGGCACGCTCGTTTGCGCCAGGTTGGCCGGGCCGTCCGCACGGCTTTGCGAAGACCATTGCGACAGGAACGCCGTGAGTGACGTAATGCGCCCCATCTGGCTGGCCGCATAGTTCACGGCGCGTGCGCCATCCACCCCGTTGCCCCACACGCTGCCCCATTGGCGGTCATTGGCGTCGATCGACAGGTCCACACAACGCGGGTCGGCATGGGTGCGGTGGATCACAAACACCTGGTCGCGCGGGCTGCCCGGCGCCGTCTGGCTGCGCAGCAGCGCCAGGCGTTGCGTCACCCAGTCTTCAATGCGCTGCAGCCGGCCCCGCTGTGCTGTCTTGAAGCGTGCCAGAAATTCGGCGGTGAAAGGCTGGTTGCGCGGGTCGTACATGTCCAGCGCCGGGTCCACCGACAGCGGGTCGTTCTCATCGGTCACCGACGGGTCGATCCAGTGGCGCATCAGCGTGCTGCGGCCTTCGTGCGCGGCACACAGCGCCAGGCCGTCCACCGGCGGCAGGTCGGCAGGCGACAGGCCGGCTGGGTCGCCGTCCAGCATGTGGGTGATGGTGAGGTTTTCTGCCTGCGCCTGGTAAAACGCCGACAGCGACGCGCCGCCCGAGTTGCCGATGAGCACAACCTTGTCATAGCCCTGTGCGCGCAGGTACTGCACGCCTGCGCCCAGGTCCTGGATCACGCGCTCCATGAGCAGCAGCGTGTCGTTGCCCGCGTAGCGCGAGTTCAGCCCCATGCAGGCGATGCCACGCGCGGCCAGCGGCGCAATGAGGTAGTGCCCCATGAAATTGCTGGCGGGGTGCATGACGATGGCGGCCACTTTCTTCGGGCCTGGCGGCTGCATCCACGCGCCGTAGATGCGCGGGCGCAGCAGTTGCAGGCCCGACTGGCTTTCCATGGCGGCGCCGGGTTTGACGTCGATGACGGCGAGTTGGAGTTCTGGCATGGGATGCTCGTGATTTGGTGCGATTATCGGGGGCATGACTGAAGCGATTTCATCCTCCGACCACCCCGCCACCGCACGCACAGTGGTCTATACCCAGAACGTGGAGTTCGGCGACTGCGACCCAGCGCGCATTGTGTGGTTCCCCAACTTCTTCCGCTGGATCGACGCCGCGTCGCGCCATTTCTTCGTGCAGTGCGGTGTGCCTTCCTGGCACGAGACCGAAGCCGAGCGCGGCATCATCGGCACGCCGCTGGTGGATACACACGCGAAGTTCATCAAGGCCGCCAGCTACGGCGACACGCTGCAGATCCACGTGCACGTGGCCGACTGGCGCACCAAGAGCTTTGTGCAGCGCTACCGCATCATGCGCGGTGACGATGTGATCATGGAATGCGACGAGGTCCGGATTTTTGCGGCGCGGCGCGAGGACGGGAGCATCCGGGCGTTGCCGGTGCCTGAGGACATCCGGGCGCTGTGCAGCTGATCAAAGCACCAGGATCGCGCGGAAGTCGTTGACGTTGGTGTGCGTGGGGCCAGTGACCACCAGCCCGCCCAGCGGATCGAAATAACCGTAGGCATCGTTGCGGTCCAGATAGGCGTCCACCTTCATGCCCGCCGCCTGCGCGCGTGCCAGCGTATCGGGTGCCACAAACGCACCGGCGTTGTCTTCCACACCGTCAATGCCGTCGGTGTCTGCCGCCAGCGCCCACACGCCGGGCTGGCCTTGTAGCGCCTGCGCCAGACCAAGGCAAAACTCCCCTGCCCGGCCGCCCCGGCCACGCGGTGTGCCTTCGGGCTGCTTGCGGATGGTGACCGTGGTTTCGCCGCCGCTCAGGATCACGCAAGGCTTCTTCCACGCGCCGTTGCCACGCGCCACGGCACGGGCCATGGCGGCGTGAACCTTGCCCACCTCGCGTGATTCGCCTTCGATCTCGTCGCTGAGGATGTAGGCGGCCAGCCCGGCAGCCCGCGCTACCTCAGCCGCCGCCTCCAGTGATTGCTGCGGTGTGGCGATCATGTGGACCTCATGGCCGTTGAAGGCAGCGTCACCGGGCTTGGGCGTTTCCAGCGCGCCCGCTTCCAGCGCCTGCTGAACGGCGGGGGGCACGGCGATGCCGTAGCGGCGCAGGATGGCCAGTGCGTCGGCGCAGGTGGTGGCGTCAGGCACCGTGGGGCCGCTGGCTATGACGGACGGGTCATCACCCGGCACGTCGCTGATGGTCAGCGTGATCACGCGCGCCGGAGCGCATGCTGCCGCCAGGCGCCCCCCCTTGATGCGCGACAGGTGCTTGCGCACGCAGTTCATCTCGCCAATATGGGCGCCGCTGTTGAGCAGGTCCTTGTTGATGCGCTGCTTGTCGGCCAGCGTCAGGCCGTCAGCCGGCAGCGTGAGAAGCGCCGAGCCGCCGCCCGAGATCAGGCACAGCACCAGGTCGTCGGCCGTCAGGCCCTGCGTCAAGGCCAGGATGCGCTGCGCTGCCTGTTCGCCCGCAGCGTCGGGCACGGGGTGCGATGCCTCCACCAGCTCGATGCGCTGCGGCACACCCGCCGGGCGCGGCGGAATGTGGTGGTAGCGCGTGACAACCAGGCCCGACAGCGGCGCGTCGGCGGGCCACAGCGCCTCCACCGCCTGCACCATCGAGCCGCCGGCCTTGCCCGCACCCAGCACGATGGTGCGGCCTTTGGGCGGTGGCGGCAGGTGGGCGCCCAGGGTGTGCAGCGGCAGCGCGCGGCGCACGGCGGCCTGGTAGAGGTGTTCCAGGAACTCGCGCGGCGCAACAGACGGATTGATCGGGGGGACAGGTGCAGTCATCAGAAGAAGTCTCCGGCCGCCATTGTGCAGCGCCGTAACCGCGTGGTAACTCAGCGTGCGGCGGGTTGCAGGTACATCGCGTGCAGTTTCTGGCGCTCGGCTTCGCGCAGGCCGATGCCGTCACGCAGGTAGTTGTCCAGGTTGCCAAAATCCTCCTGGACCGCCTCGAACGCGGCATGCAGAAAGTCCTCCTGCACGCCCCACAGCACCTTGCCCACCACGGGCGGGAACAGGCCGGGGTGCAGGCGGCCAGCCAGGCGCTCATTGGTCAGCAGGTAGTCGCGCATGATCACTTCATCACTCACGCCCAGGGCGTGCAGCAGCAGCGCGGCGGCAAAGCCCGTGCGGTCCTTGCCGGCCGTGCAATGAAAGACAACCGGCGCATCGTGCGCGTCCAGCAGGTGGCCAAACAGCCGCGCAAACTGCGGCGTGTTGCCGCGCACGAAACCGCGGTAGGTGTCATGCATCAGCGCCTCCACATCGGGCGCGGTCAGGTCCGCGCCCGCTTCCAGCAGGTCCTGCAGCTTCTGCACGATGGTGGGTTCGATCGCCAGCGAATGCACGATGGCGTTGGGAATCGCGCAGGCCGCGTGTTCGCGCTCGGTCACGCCACGCAGGTCCAGCACGCGCACCTGCTCGCCCACACGCTCGGCGATGTGCTGCAGGTCGGTGGGCTCCAGGTGGCCCAGGTGGTCGGACCGGAAGACCCGGCCGTTTTTGACGATTCGACCATCGGCGGTGCTGTAGCCGCCGAGGTCACGGAAATTGGGGGCGCCGGTAAGGTTCATTTACCGGCCATTTTGCCGCGTTCCGCAGCCGGGTTATTTCTTGCCCAGGTTCAGCCGGCCCGCGCCCTCGGTGTACAGCTTGACCTTGTCGCGCATGAACGCTTCCATCTGGTCCACGCCCACGTTCACCAGCTCAAAGCCGCTCTTGGCCGCCAGCTCTTTCATCTCGGGGTCGTTGTTCAGCGTCATCCACATGTCCGACAGCTTCTTGCGGTCGGCCGCCGAGGTGCCCTTGGGCACGCCAATGCCGCGGTAGGCACCGTCCACCCAGTCCACCCCCAGCTCGCGGAAGGTGGGCACGTCGGGCATTAGCGGGTGGCGCTTTTCCATGGCCACGGCCAGCGGGCGGATGCGCGTCTTGTTGTTGATGGCAAAGGCCGTGTAGGTCATGGCACCGTCCACCTGCGCGCCCATCACCGCCGTGGCCATGTCGCCCGTGCCCTTGAACGGCACGTAGATGGTCTTGACGCCAAAGGCTGCGTTCATGCGTTCATGCGCTGCGTGGTTGGCGGAGTTTTGCCCCGAGCCGCCCAAACTCAGCTTGCCGGGATCGGCCTTGGCGGCCTTGATGAAATCGGCAAAGTTCTTGATGGGGCTTTGCTCGGGCACCACCAGGATATCGGGCGTGTAGTGGAACCAGAACACCGGCGTGATGTCGGCCGTCTTGTACTGCACCTGACCTTCAATCGGCTGGAACACGATGTGCGGCAGGTTCACGCCCACCACGTTCAGGCCGTCGGTGGGCAGCTGGTTCATCTGCGACCACATCAGCGCACCGCCGGCGCCGGCCTTGTACTGGATGATGGTGTCCACCGCCGGGCACTTTTTCTTGAGCACCACCTGCTGGTGGCGCGCCGACAGGTCGGACTCGCCGCCAGGCGGGAAGGCCTGCCAGTACAGCACGTTCTTGTCGGGGCAACCCTGGGCCATGGCCATCGGGGCCAACAGGGCCAGGCCCAGTGCAGCAATCAGTTTTTTCATCACGCTTGTCTCCTTCTTGGGTTGTTGATCGTCAGGCGGCCACGCGCTCGCTCACGGCTTCACATACCGCCCGCGTGACCTGTTCTGTGGTGGCCGTGCCGCCCAGGTCGCGCGTGTGCAGCGTCTTGTCTGCAGTGACTTCTTCAATCGCCGCCATCAGCACGGCGGCGGCCTCGGGCTCGCCAATGTGCTCCAGCAGCATCACGCAGCTCCAGAACGTGCCCACGGGGTTGGCCAGGCCCTTGCCCATGATGTCGAAGGCCGAGCCGTGGATGGGCTCGAACATGCTGGGGTAGCGGCGCTCGGGGTCGATGTTGCCGGTGGGGGCGATGCCCAGGCTGCCGGCCAGCGCGGCGGCCAGGTCGCTCAGGATGTCGGCGTGCAGGTTGGTGGCAACGATGGTGTCCAGCGATGCGGGGCGGTTGACCATGCGCGCGGTGCAGGCGTCCACCAGTTCCTTGTCCCATTTCACGTCAGGGAACTCCTTGCTGATCTGCAGGGCGATCTCGTCCCACATCACCATGGCATGGCGCTGCGCGTTCGATTTGGTCACCACCGTCAGAAGCTTGCGCGCTCGGGTTTGCGCCAGCCGGAAGGCGTAGCGCATGATGCGCTCCACCCCCGCGCGGGTCATCATGCTCACGTCGGTGGCCACCTCGATCGGGTGGCCCTGGTGGGCACGGCCGCCCACGCCGGCGTATTCGCCCTCGGAGTTTTCGCGCACGATCACCCAGTCCAGGTCTTTGGTGGTGCAACGCTTCAGCGGCGCATCAATGCCCGGCAGGATGCGCGTGGGCCGCACGTTGGCATATTGGTCAAAGCCCTGGCAGATCTTCAGGCGCAGGCCCCACAGCGTGATGTGATCGGGGATGTGCGGGTCCCCCGCTGAGCCGAACAAAATCGCGTCCATGCCGCGCAGGGCGTCCAGCCCGTCGGCGGGCATCATTTCGCCATGGGCGCGGTACCAGTCACCGCCCCAGCCGAAGCTGGTGAAGTCAAACGAAAAGCGGCCCTGCGCCGCGGCCAGGGCCTGCAGCACGGCCTGGCCGGCGGGCACCACTTCCTTGCCGATGCCGTCGCCGGGGATGCAGGCGATGCGGTAGTTCTTCATCAATGCGGTCCTTGGGTTCATGGGTTGTTGCACCCATGGACTTTACGGATTGCCTGAATTAACGACGCGCACTAGAGTTATCCCATTGTTTACCTTGATTCAACAATGTCCACGCCTGTTTCCGCCCCGTCCGAGATGGCCTTCTTCAGCCTGCTGGCCCGCTCCGGCAGCTTTTCGGCCGCCGCGCGCGAGCTGGACGTGACCACACCCGCTGTCAGCAAACGCCTGGCGCAGATGGAATCGCGCCTGGGCGTGCAGCTCATGAACCGCACCACGCGGCGCATCGGCCTGACGGCCGAAGGCGAGCTGTACCTCACGCATGCGCGGCGCATCCTGGCCGAAATCGATGACATGGAGCAGCTGGTGACGCGCGCCGTGTCAGCGCCCAAGGGCCTGCTGCGCGTGAATGCCACGCTTGGCTTCGGCCGCAGCCATGTGGCACCGTTGATCTCGGCCTTTGCCAAGGCCAACCCCGACGTGCAGGTGCAGCTGCAGCTGTCGGTCAACCCGCCGCCGCTGAACGAGGATTCTTTTGACGTGTGCGTACGCTTTGGCGAGCCCCCGGACGCACGCATCATGTCGCGCCGCATCGCCCCCAACCGGCGGCTGCTGTGCGCCGCGCCGTCTTACCTGGCGCGCCAGGGCACGCCCAAGGTGCCGCATGACCTGGTGCAGCACAACTGCATCTGCATCCGCCAGGGCGACGAAGCCTACGGCCTTTGGCGCCTGAGCGTGGGCAAACGCACCGAATCCGTCAAGGTGCGCGGCAACCTGAGCACCAGCGACGGCGAAATCGCCGTGAACTGGGCGCTGGCGGGCCACGGCATCATCCTGCGGTCTGAATGGGACATTGCGCGCTACCTGCGCAGCGGCCGCCTGCGCCTGGTGCTGGAGGGCTACCAGACGCCGCCGGCCGACATCCACGCGGTGTACCCGCAGCGCCACCAGGTCTCAGCGCGCGTGCGTGCGTTCGTGGATTTCCTGGAGGCGCATTTCAGCAAATCGTCCACCCGCGCCGCAGGGCTGGTGGGCGAGTGGTAAGCACAGCCCCGTTTACTGGCGGATCTTGCCCGCACCCGTGACGATGGACAGCTCCACAAACTTGGAGCCCGAACGCATGCCGGGCTTGAAGCCCACGCGGTAGCCGCCCATGTCGGTCTCTACGGTGTCCAGCGCGGCCACAAAGGCTTCGCGGCTGGCCTTGGCGCCCATGCGGCGCGCGGCCTCCACGATGGTCTTGCCGGCAATGTAGCCTTCCATCATGGCGTAGCTGGGGGGCACCTCGATATTGGGCGTCTTGGCCACGGTGTCGGCAAATTCCTTGGCCAGGCGGCCTGAAATTTTGTACGGGCTGGGCGTGACCTGTGCAATGGCAATGCCCTGCATGGTTTCCTCACCCAGGCGCTGGGCCAGCTGCTCGATGTCGGCACCCGACTGCGCAAACAGCTGCGCGGCACCGCCACCCAGCCGGTACTGCTCAATGAAGCCGGCCGCCGCCGAGCCCGTGGCCAGCATGATGATGGCCTGCGGCGGGGTCTTCAAAAAGATGTCGATCGCGGGCGATACACGCGCCGTGCCCGCCGGGTACGTGGCGCGCGCGGTGATGGTGCTGCCGGTTTTTTTGGTGATTTCGTCAATGGCCGCGGTCAGCGCAGCGCCGCCCGGGCCGTCTTCATGGAACACACCCAGGCGCGTGATGCCCACGGTGGCCAGGTGCTCGGCAATTTTGGTGATCTCGTCGCGCAGGCCGGCGCGCACGCTGTACAGGTACGGTACATCAGGCCGGATTTCCGTCGTGCGGTAACCCACCAGCGCGATTTTTTCTTTTTCCAGCACGCCCGACTTCACCAGCTCCGCAATGCCGCGGTTGCCAAAGTACCCGGCCAGTGCAATGGGCTTGCTCTCGGCCAGGATCTGGGTGGTGGCTGAAATGGTGTCTTCGGGGCGGCCGCCATCGTCCTTGCGCACCAGGCTGAAGGTGTGGCCGCCACCGGCCTTGTTGGCGTTGTTGAAAGCCAGCTGCAACCCGACCGAATAGGCCCGGCCCTGGATGGCCTCCAGCCCCGACAGGGGTGCGACCTGGGCAATGACGAGCTGGGCGGCACCCGCCGCTTGTGTTGCCAATGCGGCAGCAACGACCACCGCGCCGCGTATGAACGGCATGTACTTTTTCATGTTGTCTCCTCGGTCCTGGCGGATGTGTGCCAATCCGGGAACTTTAGGCGATGGGGAGCGGAATCCCACCTGTGGACAACACTTACGTTTGGCTGACGGACCCTGTTGTAGCTGTAACAGTTAGTTGGTTTTGGCGCCCGCCTGGAACCACTGCCCGATCAACGCCCGCTCGGCGTCGGTGATGCCGGTGCTGTTGTTCATGGGCATGACCTTGGTGACCACGGCCTGCTGGTACACCGCCTGGGCGTGCTGTTTGAGCGTCTCGGGTGTGTCCAGCCGCACGTTCTTCATCTGCACCTGGGCGCCGTGGCACATGTAACAGCGCTGCTCCAGCACCTTTTGCACGTCGGCATAGGCCGCCGCTGGGGCCGCGGCTGCCGCGGGCCGCGCGGGGGCGGCAGCCTGCGGCGCGGGTTTGAGCCAGACGATCACACCCACGATCACCGCCACCCCCACCAGCGCATAGGGCAGCGGGTGCGGGTTGCGCCCCAGCTTGTAGCCGTGGCGCATGACAAAGAACTGGCGGATGGCCGCGCCCGCAAACATCATGAGGATCAGCACCAGCCAGTTCTGCGGGTGGCTGTAGGTAAAGCTGTAGTGGTTGCTGAGCATCGCAAACAGCACCGGCAGCGTGAAATACGTGTTGTGCACGCTGCGCTGCTTGCCGCGCATGCCGTGGATGGGGTCCACCGGCTGGCCGGCCTTGATGGACGCAATGACCTTCTTTTGCCCCGGAATGATCCAGAAAAACACGTTGGCGCTCATGGCGGTGGCGATCATGGCGCCCACCAGCAGGAACGCTGCACGCCCGGCAAACCAGTGGCAGGCCAGCCACGACGCCACGCACACCAGACCCAGAACGAGCGCGCCGACGATGGCGTCGCCGTTCTTCTTTTGCCCGAAGTACTGGCAGATCAGGTCGTACAGCATCCAGAACACAACCAGGAACGACACCGCCACGCCGATGGCCGCGCCCGGCGACCAGTCCATCAGGCTCTTGTCGATCAGGTAGGTGCTGGCGCTCCACAGGTACGACACCGTGAACAGCGCAAAGCCGCTGAGCCAGGTGCTGTAGCTTTCCCAATAGAACCAGTGCAGGTGCCCCGGCAGTTTGGGTGGCGATACGTTG
>CALRZF020000120.1:0-9759 GCA_943372585.1 Ramlibacter sp. 2FC
CGCAACGCACGGCGCAACGCATCACCGCAGCAGGCGGCAGCGCCCAGGCCCTGGCGCTGGACGTGACCGATGCCGCGGCCTGCAACGCTGCCGCCGCTGCGCTGCGGCTGCCCGCGGGCCACCGCCTGGTGCTGGTCAACAACGCCGGCGTGCGCCCGCGCCACCCGTTTGACAGCGACGAGCGCGACGCGGCCTGGCGTGACGCCATGGCCGTCAACGTGGACGGCGTGCGCAACATGATCCTGGCGTTTGAGCCGCTGCTGGCGGCCACGGGCGGCAACGTGGTGAACATCGGCTCCATCTCGGCGTCGCGCGCATCGGGTGGCGGCATTGCGTATTCGCCGTCCAAAGCGGCGGCGGACATGCTGACGCGCGTGATGGCGCTGGAGCTGGCGGGCAAAGGGATCCGCGTGAATGCCGTGGCGCCCGGTGTCATGGAAACGCCCATGACGGAAACCTCGCGCAACGACCCCGAGCGCCGGGCCTACCTGATGAAGCGCATCCCGCTGCAACGCTTTGGAAAGCCGGCTGAACTGGTGGGGCCGGTGGCCTTTCTGGCGTCGCCCCTGGCCAGCTATGTGACCGGGGCGGTGCTGAGTGTGGACGGGGGCTACCTGGCGGTCTAGCGCACGCGCTTGGCGCACAACGCCACGCGCAATCCACCTACAGCGCCCGGGCGCGGCGGCGAGCATTCTTCAGACACACCCTCACAGGAGTTGCGTCATGAAGCCCACATTCTTTCGCTTTCTTGCACTGATGACAGTGGCCGTGGCCCTGACGGGCATGCACCGTGGCGCACGCGCGGAAACGCCGCAAGACGCAGACGCCCACAAGGTCCAGGCCGTGGTGGCGCAGCAGTTCAGCGCCTTTGCCATGGACGATGCCGACACCGCCTTTGAAACCGCCACGCCGTCGGTACGCGAGACCTTTGGCAATGCCGGTGTGTTCCTGGCGGTGATCCGGGGCATGTACCCCATGGTGTACCAGGCCGCTTCGGTCACGTTCCACAAACCAATGACCGAGCAGGGCACGGCGGTACAACTGGTGGAGATCAAGAACCCCGAGGGTGGCAGCGACGCAAAGTCATGGCTTGCCGTGTTTGCACTGGAGCGCCAGCCCGACGACACCTGGCGCATCAGCAACTGTGTGGTGGCCGAGAACCACTGGCAGTCGATCTGACGGTCCGCCTGAAAGCCCACTCTTCATCACAACAGAGGATGAGTTCCGACTGAAGTCGCCGTAACATGGTTTCACGCACCGCCTGGTGCGCAGAAGATCCCAGGAGGAAACCATGGCTACGACATCCCCCCTGCCGCAGGAGGCGTGCGATCTCGTCATGAAGGGTGGCATCACCAGCGGGGTGATCTACCCCAAACTCATTCATGAACTCGCGCAGCGTTACCGGTTCAAGAACATCGGCGGCACATCGGCCGGGGCGATCGCCGCGGGCGCCTGCGCAGCGGCGGAATACGGCCGCCAGCACGGCAACGCCACGGCTTTCACCACGCTGGAGGGTTTACCCGGGGAACTGGGCCAGACGGTGAAACCCAGCGGCCGGTCGCGGCTGCTGAGCCTCTTTCAGCCCCACCCCGACCTGCATTTGCACTTTTCGGTGCTGTTGCAGGCGCTGAACAAGAAGCCGGTGCCCGCCATCGCCGGCATGCTGCTGCGCCTGATCACCGGAAACCTGGGCCTGCTGGCCGCGGTGCTGCTGGCGGCAGCCGTGCTGCTCTCACCGCTGGTGCGGTCGCTTGCGCCGCCTGCCGGCGCCATCGCGAGCGTGGGGCTCGCCCTGGGCGCGCTGGGGCTGACCGGCCTGGCCGTGTGGCGCAGCGCCGTCGCGCCCGCCGGCGTGCTGCGCGTGACGGCAACCTGGCTGGCCGTTTACGTGCTGCTGGCCGCGGGCCTGAAACTGGGCACCGGCGCCGCATGGAGCGGGGCGCTGGCCGTGGCCGCCCTGTCGCTGCTGCTGGGCTGCGTGCTGGCCTGGGTGGTGCTGCTGGCCACTGCCGGCGCGCGCTTCACGATCAGCCTGCTCAAGGGGCTGCACCATAACCGCTACGGCCTGTGCAGCGGCCGGACCACGGATGAAGGAACGCGCACGAACTTGCCGGGCCTGACGGACTGGCTCACGGCGTACTTCGACGGCCTGGCCGGCCTGACGGCCCGCGCGCACCCGCTGACCTTCGGCGACCTGTGGGGCTCCAGCGACCGCAAGGCGCCCCGCAACATCAACCTCGAGGTGATGACCAGCGCGGTGAGCCAGCAGATGGTCTACAGCATCCCGTTTCGCGATGGCTCGCCGTACCTGTATTACGACCCTGACGAGCTGCAAGAACTCTTCCCGGCCCGTGTCATGAAATGGCTCAACGGCACGCCGGCGCGCATGGCGGCCAACGGCGATGGCGCCGCGCGCGCGGCCCAGGCGATAGGCGCCAACGGGCAGGTGAGCGCGCTGCTGCCGTTTCCGCGCTGGGCCGACCTGCCCGTGGTGGTGGCCATCCGCATGAGCCTGAGCTTTCCGGTGCTGCTGTCCGCGATCCCGCTGTACGCGGTGGACTACAGCCGCACCGCCAACCAGCAGGCCCGCACGAACGGTACGGTGCTGACGGCCACGCGCGTCTGGTTTTCTGACGGCGGCATCGGCAGCAACATGCCGCTGCACATGTTCGACGCGCTGCTGCCGGGTCACCCGACCTTTGCGGTGAACCTGAAGGCCGAGCACCCCGACTACACGATCCAGACGCCCGAGATCGAAGCCGACGCCGGTGGCCGCATTTACCTGCCCGAGTCCAAAGGCGGGCAGCTGCGCCACTGGTCGGCCCCGAAAGACCAGACGCCCCTGGGAGGCCTGGCGGGGTTTCTGACCAGCATCGTCAGCACCATGCAGAACTGGCGCGATGAAATCCAGTTCCCCTACCCGGGCTTCAAGGACCGCATCGTCCAGATCAGCCAGCGCCCGGACGAGGGCGGCTTGAACCTGGACATGCCCGCGCCGACCATCACCGCGCTGGGCAACGCCGGCGCCATGGCCGCGCAACGCCTGATCAACCGCTTTCATCCGGATGGCACACAGGAGGGGGAAGGCTGGACGCACCACCAAACGGTGCGCCTGGCCACCTTTCTGGGCACCATGCAGCCGGGCAGCGCGGCGTTGTGCGACACGCTCAAGTCAGGTCACTGGACCACGCTGGCTGACCGCATCGATTACACCAACGCAGAAATGACGCTGGCCAAGCGGTTCCTGGCCGACCTGGGCACGCTGGGCGCTTGCGCAGACGACGCCGCGCAGGCGATCTCTCTGGAGCGGGCCGCGCCCAAACCGCTGGCGCAGATCCGCATCACGCCCAGGATCTGATGCCTGCTGGGCGGCGGCGCTTCAGCCCAACCGGATCTTGAACGCCTCCAGCCAGGCGCGGGCCATGGCTGAATAGGGCGCGTGGGGCTGCGCCATCTCACGCATTTGCGCCAGCGTGCGGTCCTGCAGCAGCCGAAGCCGCCCGGCCACGTCCGGCACACCCGCCTGCGCCAGCGCAGCGGCTGTCGCAGGTTGCTCAATGTCCTCGATCAAGCCGCCCAGGTCCACCACCAGGTCGCCCAGAAACTCCAGCTGCCGCAGCAGCCGGGTGCGCTCCTGCACCAGGCCCAGGCGGTTGAGTCCGAACACCGAAATGGATGTTGTTCCGCGTTCGCTCGCAACATTGTCTTTGCTGACCGGCAGCACCATGCCCAGCGGCGCCGCATGATCAATGTGAAAACGCAGGTGCTGCGCCGGGTCGTCGCGTGTGGGGTCCAGCAACAGGGGCTGCTCGGCGCCGAAGCCCAAGCCCTCAGGCAGCACATGCTGGCCCCCGGCCGCCAACGGAAAGCTGTCTTTCTTGCCGGCTTGCGTCTGGGGCAGCTTGCTGTCGTGGCTGCTGTGGTACTGCGCCGACAGGCTGGATGAGACCAGGAACACACGCTGGTTGCGCTTGCGGTTGCAGTCAATGCAGCTGGGCAGCAGGTTGTCCCAGCTCATGGCCAGCCACCAGTACCCCGGGTGGTTGGGGTTTTCGCTCACGGCGCCTTTGGGCCGGTAATGCTCCACATCCACAGGCGCTGACGCCGAATAGAAAGTCTCGCAGTACGCGCACTTGCCATGGAACAGGGCGTCCAGGCGGCGTTTGACTTCTTCATGCTTGTACGCCGCAAACTCGAAACTGCCCTTCTTGGGGTCAGTGCTTTGCTGATGCGCCCGGGCCCGGTCCCGCTCGTTCAGGCCCTTTTTGTCCGGCTGGTCCAGGCATGCCGGTGCGGCCTGCGGTCCTCGGGGTGCGGCGCGCATGCTCAGATCCCCCGCAGCGCGTCGACAATGCGCCGCTTGGCCGAATCCCTGAGCGACGCCATGCGCTGCTGCGCGGCGGCACGCCGCTCGACCAGGTATTCGGCCACCGCCTCCTGCACCAGGCGGTGGGCCTCTGACGCGCCGATGGGCAAGGCCTGCGCAATGTCCTTGCGGAAATTGTCCACCGCTGTTTTTTCGGCCGGGCTCAGGCTGTCGGCATCCTTGGCCAGCAGGTCGCCGATGTGGGCCAGCTGGGCCTCCATCTCCGGCGCGTCGGTGGAATACAGCTGGAAGAAGTCCGACGTCAGCAGCTGCTCGATCCGAAGCTCGGATATCGGCGGCAGGTTCACCAGTGTTTCCACCAGCATGGGCAGGTCGGTCGATGAAGGGCTGCCGCTCGACGAGACGCGCTGCAGCACAACCACCTCGTTGTCCTCCATGCCCCGCAGGCACAGCGGGTCGTGCGTGGTGGCAATGAAGGTCATCTGGGGCAAGGCGCGGCGCAGCCCGCGCATGATCTGCATCTTCCAGCGCGGGTGCAGGTGCGCCTCTACCTCATCGATCAGCACCACGCCCCGCGCCGTCGCCAGCGACTCGAAGCCCGCATACACCCGCGAGTCCATCAGGCCCTGCATGATGTCGCAGGCCATGGCCAGCACCGAGCGGAAGCCCGACGAGACAGCGCCCAGCGGCGTGCGGCTGAACTGCTGCACGCCGTCGGGCCCGGCAAACGCGGTGATCATGTAGCAGCGCTGCTCCACGGTGTCCTTGCGCACGACTTCGAACTCGCCTTCGATCGACAGGATTTCACGCAGCGCCCGCATGACCATGGCATAGGCCGTGGGCGACAGGCCGAGCAGCCATTTTTCGGGGTTGGACAACACGCTGCCGTCAAACAGGTTGCGGATGTACTTGTCGGCCGAATGCGGCCGCTGCTTGTGCTGGTACTGCCGGAACGCACCGTAGGCAAAAACGGGGATGACTTCTGCATCGGGCCTGCCGTGGTCGCGCATGCCGCGCTGGTCAATGGTCAGCCTGCGGAAGTCGCCGCTGGAAAGCAGGACCTCCACCTCGGCCTGCCGCGGGGCCTGGTCGTCGCCGGCCCCCAGGTAAGCGGGGTTCAACATGAAATTGCCCGGCTTCAGCGACAGCTTCTGCCGGGCCGCTTCATCAGACAGCGCGAGCGCCACCGATTCCAGGATGGAGCTCTTGCCGGACGAGTTCTCGCCCAGGATGAGCAGCGAAGGAACGGCCCGTGCGGCACCGTCGGGCGTGCCGGCCTGCGGCGGCGTGGGCATGGTAATCAACAGGTCTTCAATCGCCTTGAAGTTGGTCAGGCGCAAGCCCGTGATGTGGGCGCTGCCCTGCCGGCGCGCGGGGGCCATACGGGGCGTCATGGCGTCGTCGTCGTTGCGGGCCACGCGCTGCCAGGCCTCCTCAAGCCGTTCGGCGGTGTCGCGCTTGCCGGCCATGGCGGCGTAGAAGCGGTCGATGCGCGCCATGGACACGATGGGCCTGGCACCAAACTCCGGCCCCAGCGCTGCCGCCATGCGGCGAAGCAGCAGGTACCAGGTGCCGCCGAATTCGAGCTGGTCAAACTCGAGCACCTCGTCAGCCTGATGCCTGAACTCATACCGGGTCAGGCCCGCCGTCAGCGCTGCAAAATATTCGGCGTACCTGCCGCGCCGTGCCTGCACGCGAGACTGCGCGTTGAGGTTGAAGTGCTCGATCGTGGCCACCCCCCGATCAGACAGCCCGCCCAGGTAACCGTCGACTTGCGGCAGCAGGTGCGCGTGCAGCGTCTTCTCTTCGCAGGGGTCCAGCAGCACCGGCTTTTCGCGGATGGGGTAGTCGCGCCACAAGCCCAGATCTTCTTGGGCGTAGCGGTCCAGCGCTTCGTCGGTGGGCAAGCCCACACGCGCGCCGGTGACCGGGAACCAGTTCCATTGCGAAGGCTGGCAGGAGGGGCAGATCGGGTAGAGGTTCTCCCACGCGTTTTCAAGCCAGGCGTAGTACAGGTGCGCCTGGTCTGACCGGGCGGCCGGCAATGCCTCAGCGGCGGGTCTGAACCGGTACGCCGACAGAGAATCGTTGGCCTCACAGAAAGCACAACGGCCCCGAAACAGCCGGTGCAGCGCGGCGCGCATGCTGGCGTCCTCAAGCGACAGGCCCGAGCGCGGCACGTTGGTCTGGCTGCGCTTTTCATACCCGTACCGCATGAAATCGACCAGGACGCGCCGTGCATTGGATGCCTCCGGGCCGCTCAGGACGGCCGGTGGCGGCTCGTCCGCCCGTTCAAAACGCTGCATACATTCCTCCGAAGCTGTCGTAATTTGCTTCGGAGGTTATTCGTTTTACGTCGCAACAGCCACCCTTAATTAGGGGAGGCTTGTGTACCTGTCAGGGCTGCCGGGTTTGGGCGTGCGAAACAAATCGATGATGGCCAGCACCAGGGGGGCGCCAATGATCCAGAAGGGTAGAAGAGCTCGCATGATGATTTCCTTTCGGAAGTGATGGTCCAGGGATCTTTGCCCCGCCGGCAGCTCAAACCTGTAGGACGAACCTGTTCAGCACTGTCGCCTGGGCGCGTACAGCATTCGACCTGTCATGCGCTGTTATTCCACCGTCACGCTCTTGGCCAGATTGCGCGGCTTGTCCACATCCGTACCCCGCGCCAGCGCCGTGTGGTACGCCAGCAGCTGCAGCGGCACCACGTGCAGCAGGGGCGACAGCTCGCCATAGTTTTCGGGCATGCGGATCACGTGCATGCCTTCGCTGTTTTCTATTTTGGTGTCGGCATCGGCCAGCACGTACAGCACACCGCCACGGGCGCGCACTTCCTGCATGTTGCTCTTGAGCTTTTCCAGCAGGGCGTCGTGCGGGGCCACCGTCACCACCGGCATCTCGCTCGTCACCAGCGCCAGCGGGCCGTGCTTCAACTCACCGGCCGCGTAGGCTTCGGCGTGGATGTAGGTGATCTCCTTGAGCTTGAGCGCGCCTTCCAAAGCGATGGGGTAGTGCAGCCCGCGGCCCAGGAACAGCGCGTTCTCTTTATTTGCAAAGTCTTCGGCCCAGCTGATCACCTGCGGCTCCAGGGCCAGCACGGCCTGCAGCGCGGCGGGCAGGTGGCGCATGGCCTTCAGGTGCCTGGCCTCGTCTTCGTCGCTCAGCCGGCCCTTGACCTGGGCCAGCGCCAGCGTCAGCAGGAACAGGCCCGCCAGCTGCGTGGTGAATGCCTTGGTGGACGCCACGCCGATCTCAACCCCCGCGCGAGTGATGTAGGCCAGCTTGCATTCACGCACCATGGCCGAGGTGGACACGTTGCAGATGGTCAGCGTGTGCTGCATGCCCAGGCCCTGCGCGTGGCGCAGCGCGGCCAGGGTGTCGGCCGTCTCGCCTGATTGCGTGATGGTGACCACCAGCGAGCGCGGGTTGGGCACGGATTCGCGGTAGCGGTATTCGCTGGCGATCTCTACCTGCGTGGGGATCTTGGCGATGCTCTCCAGCCAGTACTTGGCCGTGCAGCCGCTGTAATAGCTGGTGCCGCAGGCCAGGATGAGCACGGAGTCGATGTCCTTGAACACGCTGTAGGCGCCATCACCAAACAGCTCGGGCGTGATGCCCACCACACCTTCCAGCGTGTCGGCCGTGGCGCGCGGTTGTTCAAAAATCTCTTTTTGCATGTAGTGGCGGTACGGGCCCAGCTCGGCCGCGCCGCTGTGCGCCTGCACGGTGCGCACCGGGCGCTGCTCGGGCGTCACGGGCTTGTGCGCGCGGTCCACGATCCAGTATTTGCCCAGCTGCATGTCCACCACGTCGCCCTCTTCCAGGTAGACGATCTGGTCCGTCACGCCGGCCAGGGCCATGGCGTCGCTGGCCAGGAAGTTTTCACCGCCCTCCTTGCCCACACCCAGAATCAACGGCGAGCCGGCGCGCGCGCCGATCACTCGGTGCGGCTCGTCCTTGCAGAACACGGCAATGGCATAGGCGCCGTGCAGCTGCTTGACGCCGGCCTTCACCGCTTCAAACAGATCGCCGTCGTACAGGCTGTCGACCAGGTGCGCGATGACCTCGGTGTCGGTCTGGCTGGTGAACACATAGCCCTTGGCCTGCAGGGCCGCGCGCAGCTCGTCGTGGTTTTCGATGATGCCGTTGTGCACCAGGGCAATGCGGCCCGGCCGGGCCGCACTGTCGGCCCCCGGCCCGTGGCTGAAGTGGGGGTGCGCGTTGTGCACGGCCGGCGCGCCGTGGGTGGCCCAGCGCGTGTGGGCAATGCCGGTGCCACCTTCTATATGGTCCTGCGTCACCTGCTCCATCAGCTCGGCCACGCGGGACGTGCTGCGCGCGCGCTGCAGGCCGTCGCGCCAGACGGCCACGCCGCAAGAGTCATAGCCACGGTATTCCAGCCGCTGCAGGCCCTGGACGAGGATGGGGACGATGTTGCGGGTAGAAACCGCGCCGACGATGCCGCACATGGGGTGCCTCCGGTGTTTTGAAGTGCAGCCACTGTAGGCTTGTCGCCATTGAATTTCAGATCGACTTTTGACTGTTTACGGAATATTATTTCCCTCATTCATTTGAGTGAATTTTTATTCCATAAATAACGTGATTTCAGAACAATTAGAGCTGGATGCGACCGATCTGCGCCTGCTGGACTTGCTGCAGCGCGACGCCGGCATCAGCAACCAAGCCCTGGCCGAGCGGGTGCATGTGTCGCCCCCCACCTGCCTGCGCCGCGTCAAGCGGCTGCGCGACGCGGGCCTGATCGAGCGCGACATCGCCATCCTGAGCGACGACAAACTGGCCCCCATCCTGGGCCACGGCCTGAGCGCGATAGTGGAAATCACGCTGGACCGCCAGGGCGCGGAGCACCTGGATGCGTTTGAAGCGCGCGTGGCGCCGGACGCCGCGGTACAGCAGTGCTACCGCGTGTCGCCGGGGCCGGACTTTGTGCTGGTGGTGTTTGCGGATGACATGCCGGGGTATCTGGCGCTGGCGCAGCGGCTCTTTACCAGCGATGCGAATGTGCGGAATGTGAAGGCGTTTTTCAGCGTGAAGCGCAGCAAGTTTGAGCCGTATCGGGCGGTGGTGCGGGTGGGGTGAATCTCGCTGCACCGCGCGCAAGGCGGTGGGTGGGGCCGGCGGCGCTTCACTTTGGCGCCCCTTCGCTGCGCTGCGGGGTGCCCTGCGCTTCTCAGAATCGAGGGGACGCTACGGGTCGATTTTTGCAATGAGCGCTGAACGCGCCATTGCAAAAATCGCTCCTACGCTTGTCCGCTGCGCGGACCGACCCTCGATTCTTGCGATGCTCGGCGCCAAAGAGGCGCACCGCCGGCCCCACCCACAGCCTTGCAGCCGACAGGGTTGGTGCGCCAAAGGCGGGCGCCGTTCCCCTCAGATTGGGGGATACCGGCTATCGACCGCGCGGGACGGGC
>CALRZF020000121.1:0-9685 GCA_943372585.1 Ramlibacter sp. 2FC
ATCCACCCTGTGATAGGCAATGAGCGCTGCGACTGCAACAACCAGCCTACCAAAGCTGTCAAGAGGTGCCCGCCCAACAACCCCAGCACGCAGGCCAGCAGGGCCAGCCACAACGCCTCGAACACCAGCAACGCCGCCACACGGCGCGGCGGCGCGCCCAGCATGCGCAGCAGCGCCAGGTCGGCCCGGCGCTCACGCACGGCGCTTAACAGCGCGATGAACACGCTCAGCGTGGCCGCCAGCAGCAGCACAGCGCCAAAGCCGCGCAGCACGTCGGTGCCCACGCCCACTAGGCGCAACAAGCGCGTCACCTCCACGGCGGGGGCTGCCGCCTGCATGTCAGTGGTGGTGTTCACAAAACGCGGAAAGGTCACCGCCGCCAGCGGCGATTTGTAGCGGATGAGCGCCAGCGTGATCTCGCGTTCGGCCTCCAGCGCCTTGCGATCGTCTTCATCCACTGCCGTGGCTTTCTCATGCACCTGCCAGACCGATTCGGTCGCGGTCAGGATCAGGCGGTCCAGCACGCAGCCGCAGGGCGCCAGCACACCGGCCACGGTGTAGGGGTTGTCGCCATGCTCATGGCCACCGCCGCCCAGCCCGTGCGAGCCGATGAACTTCACACCGGGCGCCAGACCTGCCGCCTGCGCGGCCAGTGCGCCCGCCACGGCCTGCATGGTGCCGGCCCACACCGCGCCCTGCGCGAAGCGGGCGCCGTAATGCGTGATGTAGTCGGGCGTGGTGCCCACGATGCGAAAGCCGCGAAAGCTGTCGCCCAGGCTCAGCGGAATCATCTGCGCGACCTGCGGATTGGTCTGCAGCGCCTGCGCATCGGCCAACGGGATGTTGCCGGGTGGCACGTCGATATGGAACACGCCCGCCAGAATAAGCTGCATGGGGCTGCCCTTGGCGCCGACCACGGCGTCTATGCCCGCCAGATCACGCTCAAACGCCCGGTCCACCTGTTCACTGACCAGCAGCACAAAGGTGATGGACGCCAACCCCAGCGTCAGCAGCAGCAGGTTCAGTGCAGCGGTCAGCGGGCGCGACCACAGGTAGCGCAACGACAGTGACGCCAGCTCTTTCATGCCGCGCCCACCCTGTGTTCCACCGCGCCCGGCAAGGCGTCGGTCACGCGCCTGTCGTGTGTGGCGATGACCAGCGTCGCGCCACAGCGCTGTGCGGTGCCCGCCAGCAATTGCAGTGCCGCCGCGGCCGATTCGTCGTCCAGGCTGGCGGTGGGTTCGTCGGCCAGGATCACGCGCGGCCTGAGCAGCACGGCGCGCGCCAGCGCCACACGCTGCGCCTGCCCGCCCGACAACTGCGATGGCTTGCGCGCGGCCAGGCCGGCCACGCCCAGTGCCTCCAGCGCCTGCATCACGGCGGCAGGGTCGCCCGGCAGCCCGGCGGCAAAGTAAACAAGAGACAGGTTTTGCCGGACGGTGAGCGCATCGCTCAGGTGCAGCTTTTGCGGCAGAAAGCCCAGCGTACGGGCACGCCAGGCATCGCGTGCCGATTGCGCCAGTGCGCCCGGCTGGCTGTCCGCGACGGTCACGCTACCGGCCGTGGCCGACAGCAACCCCGCCACCAGCGCCAGCCAGGTGGATTTGCCAGAACCGGAATGGCCTCGCAGCACCAGCGTGGCGCCCTGGGGCACATCCACATCTGCAAACACCAGTTGCGGCCCCTGCGGGTACTGGTAGCACAGCCCCTGTGTGCGGATCACACGGCCACCCTCATGCCTGCACTCATGCCTTGACGCGGTCCTTGAACGTCTTGCGGAACTTCTCGACCTTGGGCGCGGCGACTGCCATGCAGTAACCCTGATACGGGTTCTTTTCAAAGAAATCCTGGTGGTATTCCTCGGCAGCCGAATAGTTGGACAGCGGGAGCACCTCGGTCACGATCGGACGGCCAAAAAGCTTTTCCTGGCTCATCTGGCGGATCATGTCGTCGGCCACGTCGCGCTGCTCGTCGGTGGTGTAGTAGATGCCGCTGCGGTATTGCGTGCCGGTGTCGTTGCCCTGGCGGTTCAGCGTGGTGGGGTCGTGGATCACAAAGAAGATTTCCAGGATCTCGCGCACTGTGATCTGCTGCGGGTCGTACTCGAGCTTGACCACTTCGTTGTGGCCGGTGGTGCCGGTGCATACCTGCTCGTAGCTGGGCTGCTGCACGTGGCCGTTGCTGTAGCCCGATTCCACGTCGGTCACGCCGCGCACTTTGACAAAAACGGCCTCGGTGCACCAAAAGCAGCCGCCGCCGAGCACCAGGGTTTGGGGGGATGAGGTCATCAGTAAAACTCCGGTCAATCACCGTCAGTCGTGACGAAGGCCGCCATCTTACGCCGCCACTTTCGCAGCGCGGGTATGTTCAGGACCGCTTTTTGCTCTTGCCCTCGCGCAGGGGTCCGACCATCTTGCGCATGAGCCGCAGCACCAGCAGCATGACCACCGCGCCTGCGACGGCCATGCCCAGCGAACCGATCTTGAAGTCCGTGTCGTTGACCACGCCGCCGTTAAGGGACGAGACGATGAAGTCGCCGCCGATGAACGCGCCGAAGATGCCCACCAGCACGTTTTCAATCAGCAGGGCGCGTCCGCCACCTGCCATTTTTGTTGCCAGCCAGCCGATGGCACCCCCGACCAGACACCAGATGTACGGGTTAATGCCGCTCTCCTGAAATTGCGTGAATCACCCATGGTGACAGCTTTCAGTGACGCGCCGGACTTATATTTATTTCGGGGTGCCGGCCCGCACCGCTTCTACAAAAGACGCCAGCGCCTGGTGGTCCCGCGCGGCCTTCCACAGGCAATAGGTGTCATACGGCAGGCTGCTGCCCGCCAGCGCCACAAAGGCTGCGCCCGGCAAGGCAGACTGGCGCAGCGACTGCGGCACCAGCGCCACGCCCAGCCCCTGCGAGACCAGCGACACCACGCTGAGCCAGTGGCGCAGTTCGTAGCGGATTTCAGGCGCAAAGCCCGCGTCCATGCACAGGTTGACGATGCGCTCGTGGTAGTCGGCCGATACGCCGCGCGAAATGCACGCAAACGGCTCGCCCTGCAGCGCCAGCAGTGGCAATGCGCGCTTGCGGGCCAGCGCATGGTCCGCTGGCAGGCAGGCCACAAAAGGCTGGCTGGCCACCTGCACCTGCGCGAGACCCGGCGGCACGCGGGTGGTGTGCACAAAACCCAGGTCCAGCCGCTCGTGCGCGAGTTCGATCAACTGGTCGCTGGAGCTCAGCTCCTTCAAGGTCAGCCGCAGCCGCGGGTGCTGGGCCTGAAAGCGCCGCAGCAGTGCGGGCAGGCCCCGGTACAGCATGGTGCCCACAAACCCCACCTGCAGGCTGCCGGCCAGGCCATCGGCCACGTCACGCGCGTGGCGCGCGGCCTGTTGCGCCTGCTCCAGCAGCGCGCGGGCCTGCGGCACGAAAGCGCGGCCGGCTTCGGTCAGCTGCACGGCCTTGCTGTTGCGGGTGAACAGCTTGGCGCCCACCGACGCTTCCAGCTGCTGGATGTTGGTAGACAGCGGCGGCTGCGAAATGGCCAGGCGCTGCGCGGCGCGGCCAAAGTGCAGCTCTTCAGCCAGCACCAGGAAGTAGCGCAGGTGGCGGAACTCCATGAATATGAATTTTGTATCGTTGAATAGGTATTCAATATTAGACGGCTATTCTTGCCTGTCTGACAATAGGCTGCATCTACAGGAGACGCCCCCATGAAAGCCCCCTTCAACTGGCAAGACCCCTTTTTGCTGGCCGACCAGCTCAGCGACGAAGAGCGCGCCATCGTCGAGGCCGCCCACACCTTCTGCCAGGAAAAGCTGCAAACCCGCGTGCTGATGGCCGCGCGCCATGAAAAGTTTGACCGCGAGATCATGAACGAGGCTGGTGCCATGGGCTTTCTGGGCTCCACGATTGAAGGCTATGGCTGCGCCGGCCTGAGCTATGTGGCCTACGGCCTGATCGCCCGCGAGGTCGAGCGCGTGGACAGCGGCTACCGCAGCGCGATCAGCGTGCAGAGCTCGCTGGTCATGCACCCCATTAACGAATACGGCAGCGAAGCGCAAAAGCAGAAGTACCTGCCCAAGCTGGCCACCGGCGAATGGGTGGGCTGCTTCGGCCTGACCGAGCCCAACCATGGCTCCGACCCCGCCAGCATGCTGACGCGCGCGAAACCTGTGGATGGGGGCTACACCCTGAAGGGCGCCAAGATGTGGATCACCAACGCGCCGATCGCCGACGTGTTTGTGGTGTGGGCCAAGGTAGAGGACCCCGACGGCAAGGTGGGCGGCCAGGAAAGCATCCGCGGCTTCATCCTTGAAAAAGGCATGAAGGGCCTGACGGCCCCCAAGATCGAAGGCAAGATGAGCCTGCGCGCGAGCATCACAGGTGAAATCGTGATGGACGATGTGTTTGTGTCCGAGGCCCAGCTCATGCCCAACGTGGCCGGCCTCAAGGGCCCGTTCGGCTGCCTGAACAAGGCGCGCTACGGCATCGCCTGGGGCGCCCTGGGCGCGGCCGAAGACTGCTGGCACCGCGCGCGCCAGTACACACTGGACCGCGTTCAGTTTGGCCGGCCGCTGGCGCAAAACCAGCTCATTCAAAAGAAGCTGGCGGACATGCAGACCGAAATCGCCCTGGGCCTTCAAGGCTGCCTGCGCGTGGGCCGGCTGATGGACGAAGGCCGCGCCACACCCGAGATGGTGAGCCTGATCAAGCGCAACAGCTGCGGCAAGGCGCTGGACATTGCCCGGATGAGCCGCGACATGCACGGCGGCAACGGCATCCATGACGAATACCACGTCATCCGCCACATGATCAACCTGGAAACCGTCAACACCTATGAGGGCACGCACGATGTGCACGCCCTGATCCTGGGCCGCGCTCAAACCGGCCTGCAGGCGTTTTACTGATCCTCGAAGCGCTTTACACAGCTTTACCGGCATGGAGCGTGGCGCCGCAGGCGCCGCCCTAAGCTGATGCCTTGACGGTTGGGTAGCCAAAAGCTACATTACTAACCAGTCAGTCATTAACTTTCATGTCCCTTTCCAAGTTCATCCGTGCCCGTTCGGACGAGGCATCGCCCAAGCGCGAGCGGCGCAAGGAGGCGCGCCCCGGCGAACTGCTGGATGCCGCGCTGGACCTGTTCGTCGAAAAAGGCTTTGCCGCCACCCGTGCCGAAGAGGTGGCCGCGCGCGCGGGTGTGTCCAAGGGCACGCTGTTCCTTTACTTCCAGAGCAAGGAAGAACTTTTCAAGGCCGTCATCAGCGAAAACATCTCGGGCCGGTTCACCGAATGGAACGCCGAATTCGACGCGTTTGACGGCAGCAGCGCGGACATGCTGCGCTACGCCATGAACATGTGGTGGGAGCGCATAGGCGCCACCCGTGCGTCGGGCATCACCAAGCTGATCATCAGCGAGGCGCACAACTTCCCCGACGTCACCGCGTTCTATCAGTCAGAGGTCATCCAGCCCGGCCAGGCGCTGATCCGGCGCATCCTGCAGCGTGGGGTGGACCGCGGTGAGTTTGCCGTGCCCGACATGGACCATGCCGTGTACAGCGTGATCGCGGCCATGGTGTTCCTGGTGATGTCCAAGCATTCTCTGGGTGCCTGTGTGCCGGCCGACCGGCCGCTGGATCCGAAGCGTTACATTGACTCACAAGCCGGCATCATCCTCAATGGCCTGCTGGTGCGCGGAGGCAAAAAATGAAACGAGGGATCAAGTGGCTGATCTGGGCCGTGGTGGCGCTGGCGGTGGTGCTGGGCGTCGCCCGCGCGCTGTCAGCCCGCAAGGCACAGCAGCAAGCCGTAACGCAGGCCCAGGCCGCGCGTGCCGAGGCCGCCGTGGAGCTGGCCGAAGGCGATGTGGTCAAGGCGCAGCAGCGCGACATTGCCCAGGGCCTGCCCATTTCGGGTTCGCTCAAGGCTTTCAATTCCGCAGCCGTCAAAGCCCGTGTGGCCGGTGAGCTGCAGGGCCTGACCGTGCGCGAAGGCGATGTGGTCAAGGCCGGGCAGGTGGTGGCGCGGGTGGACCCCACCGAGCTGCAGTCGCGCGTGCGCCAGGCGCAGGAACAGGCTGATTCCGCCCGTGCGCAGATCGACATCGCCCAGCGCCAGTGGGACAACAACAAGGCGCTGGTGGACCAGGGCTTCATCTCGCGCACCGCGCTGGACACCTCCGCCAACAACCTGACCGCCGCCCAGGCCAACCACAAGGCGGCCCTGGCCGCCGTGGACGTGGCGCGCAAGTCGCTGGACGACACCGTGCTGCGCGCGCCCATCTCGGGCGTAGTGTCGTTGCGTGCGGCCCAGCCGGGTGAACGCGTGGGCGTGGACGCCAAGGTGATCGAGATCGTGGACCTGAGCCGCCTGGAGCTGGAAGCCACGCTGAGCGCTGCCGATTCCGTGTCGGTGCGCGTGGGCCAGCAGGCGACGCTGCAGATTGAGGGCAACGCACAGCCGGTGGCAGCGCGTGTGGTGCGCATCAACCCCAGTGCCCAGGCGGGCAGCCGCAGCGTGCTGGTGTACCTGGGCCTGGACCGGGTGGACGGTCTGCGCCAGGGCCTGTTTGCCCAAGGCACGCTGGGCACGGCACGCACCAGCGCCGTGGCTGTGCCGCTGAGCGCCATGCGCACCGACCGCCCTGCCCCGTATGTGCAGGTGGTGGAAAACGGCAAGGTCGTGCACAAGCCGGTGGACGCGGGCGCGCGTGGACGCGACGCACAGGATGCTGGCGGCGAGCTGCTGGTTGCCGTGCAGGGCGTCCCCGCCGGTACTCTGGTGATCCAGGGCAGCGTTGGCAGCCTGCGGGAAGGCACTGCTGTGCGCTTCACCCAACCTTCCGCCGCGCGGGCCCCCTGAGACATGTGGTTCACCCGCGTCAGCCTGCAGAACCCTGTTTTTGCGACGATGGTCATGTTGGCCATCGTGGTGCTGGGCCTGTTCTCGTACCAGCGGCTGAAGGTGGACCAGTTCCCCAACATCGACTTCCCCGTCGTGGTGGTGACCGCCGAATACCCGGGGGCCTCGCCTGAAATTGTTGAAAGCGAAGTCACCAAAAAGATCGAGGAAGGCGTCAACTCCATCGCCGGCATCAACGCGCTGACCTCGCGCAGCTACGAAGGCCAGTCAGTCGTCATCATTGAATTCCAGCTGCAGATCGACGGGCGCAAGGCCGCCGAGGATGTGCGCGAAAAGATCGCCGCCATCCGCCCCACATTCCGCGACGAGGTGAAAGAGCCGCGCGTGCTGCGCTTTGACCCGGCCAGCCGCGCCATCTGGTCGCTGGCTGTTCTGCCCGATGCGGCCAAAGGCAAGGCCATGAACGCCGTGGAGTTGACCAACTGGGCCGACCAGGTGCTCAAGAAGCGGCTGGAGAACGTGCGCGGCGTCGGCTCGGTGTCGCTGGTGGGCGGTACCAAGCGCGAAATCAACATCTACCTGAACCCGCAGGCCATGGAGGCCCTGGGCATCACGGCCGACCAGGTGGTGACGGCCGTGCGCAACGAAAACCAGGACCTGCCCGTGGGCGCGATCCGCTCGCTGCAGCAAGAGCGTGTGGTGCAGATCGACGCGCGCATGCAGCGGCCCGAGGACTTCGGACGGATCATCGTCGCCAGGAAGGGCACCACCGCCATCCGCGTGGACCAGGTGGCCACGGTGAATGACGGCGCGCAGGAAATCGACAGCCTGGCGCTTTACAACGGCGCGCGCACCCTGCTGCTGACGGTGCAAAAGGCGCAGGACGACAACACCATCCAGGTGATCGACGGGCTGAAGGCCACGCTGGCCGAGCTGCAGCGGCAGTTGCCGCCGGGCGTGCGGCTGGAACCCATCCTGGACGGCTCGCGACCCATCCGCGTGGCAGTCGAGAACGTGCGCCGCACGCTGATCGAAGGCGCCCTGCTGACCGTGCTGATCGTGTTCCTGTTCCTGAACTCATGGCGCTCCACGGTGATCACGGGCCTGACGCTGCCGATCTCCATCATCGGCACCTTCCTGTTCATGAACATGTTCGGCTTCACCATCAACATGATCACGCTGATGGCGCTGAGCCTGTGCGTGGGCCTGCTGATTGACGACGCCATCGTGGTGCGGGAAAACATCGTTCGCCATGTGCAGATGGGCAAGGATGCTTTCCGTGCGTCGCTGGACGGCACACAGGAAATTGGCCTGGCCGTGCTGGCCACCACGTTCTCCATCGTGGCGGTGTTTTTGCCCATCGGCTTCATGGGCGGCATCATCGGCAAGTTCTTCCACGAGTTCGGCATCACCATCGTGGCGGCTGTGCTGATCAGCATGTTTGTCAGCTTCACGCTGGACCCGATGCTGTCCAGCATCTGGCATGACCCGGAGATTGAGGCGCACGGCACCCAACACGGGGGACGACGCGGCAACTCGCTGTACGACAAGACCATTGGCCGCGTCACAGGCTGGTTTGACCAGGGCACCGAGCGCCTGTCGGACAGTTATCAACGCATCCTGCGCTGGTCGCTGGTGCACAAGCTGGCCACGGTGCTGATGGCTGTCGGCATTTTCATCGCCAGCGTGTTCATGGTGCCGCTGCTGGGCACCGAATTTGTACCCAAGGCCGACTTCTCTGAAACGTCCATCACCTTCTACACCCCCGTGGGCTCGGCGCTGGAAGTGACCGAGGCCAAGGCCCGGCAGGTTGAATCCATCGTGCGTGAATTCCCCGAAGTGCGCTACACCCTGTCCACCATCAACACCGGCAACGCGCAGGGAAAGATCTACGCCAACATCTACATCCGCCTGGTGGACCGCAAGCAGCGCAGCCGCAACGTGGACCAGATGTCGGGCGTGCTGCGCGCCCGGCTGGCCCAGGTGCCGGGCATCACCGTCACGCACGTGGGCTTGCTGGACTCGGTGGGCGGTGGCAAACAGGTTGAGTTTTCACTGCAGGGGCCCGACCTGAAAGAGCTGGAACGCCTGACGCGGCTGGTCACGGAGAAAGTACGCACCGTGCCGGGCCTGGTGGACCTGGACACCAGCATCAAGGCTGACAAGCCCGTGATCGACGTGGAGGTCAAGCGTGACGTGGCGTCGGACCTGGGCCTGAGCGTGGGGCAGATTGCCGCGCAACTGCGCACCCTGGTGGCCGGGCAGACCGTGGGCAACTGGCGCGCCAGCGACGACCAGACGTATGACGTGATCGTGCGCATGAACCCCGGTGCGCGCACCGCCCCGCAGGATCTGGAACGCCTGCCGTTCTCGCTGGGCAGCAATGCTGACGGCAGCCCGCGCATCGTGCGGCTGAACCAGGTGGCCACGGTGCGCGAAGGCACCGGCCCCAACCAGATCAACCGGCGCGACCTCACGCGCGAGGTTGCCATCAACGGCAACGTGTACAACCGTTCGGCCGGCGAGGTGTCGGCCGATGTGCGCAAGGCGCTGGACAGCGTGAGCTTTCCGCCGGGTTACCGCTACAAGTTCAGCGGCTCCACCAAGGACATGGCCGAATCGTTTGGCTACGCAGTGTCGGCGCTGGCCATGGCCGTCATCTTCATCTACATGATCCTGGCCAGCCAGTTCAAGAGTTTTCTGCAGCCGCTGGCGCTGATGACGTCGCTGCCGCTCACGCTGATCGGCGTGGTGCTGGCGCTCATGATGTTCCGCTCGTCGCTGTCGATGTTCTCCGTCATTGGTGTGGTGATGCTGATGGGGCTTGTG
>CALRZF020000122.1:0-9665 GCA_943372585.1 Ramlibacter sp. 2FC
GAAGAGCTTCAGGCCACGCTCGCCGACCTGGACCGCCTGACCGACCAGCGCGTCGACCTCATGACCGTGATGGAGTCGCGCCTGTTTGACCAGAAGATCAAGCGGATGATGGTGCCTACCCAGCAGCCGGTGGTTTCAGCCAATCTGGGTTCTGCTTTTGGCTGGCGGATCGACCCGTTCACGGGCCGTTCTGCCCTGCACACCGGGCTGGATTTTCCGTCCACTCCGGGTACCCCCATCCTGGCAGCCGCTGGCGGCGTGGTCGTGACCCAGGAATACCACGGCGAATACGGCAACATGATCGAGATCGACCATGGCAACGACCTGGTGACGCGCTATGCCCATGCCTCCAGGGTATTCGTCAAAAAAGGCGACCTGCTCAAACGCGGCCAGAAGATCGCTGAAGTGGGAACAACCGGCCGGTCCACGGGGCCGCATCTGCACTTTGAAGTGCTGGTCCAGGGTGTGCCGCAGGACCCGCAGAAGTTCCTGCTGGCAGGCCAGAGCCTGCCAGCAGCGCATGTGGCCCAGACCGGCACCGCGCCTGCTGTGGCGGCGTCACCCGCACAGGTACCGGCGCGCAGGTAAAATCCGCGGTTGCGCTGTTGCGCCCGGTGCCTATTGCATTGGGCTGCGGCAGCCCCCATTTCTTCCTGATAGACAAAAAGGATCGCGCTGCCCTGCTGGCCCCGGTGGGCTGGCAGGGCGCTAACGCTTTCATGGCCACCAACTTCCTGACCCAAATTTTCGGCAGCCGCAACGACCGCCTCCTACGCCAGTACCGCAAGACGGTGGAGCGCATCAATGCGATGGAGCCCGCGTTCGAAAAGCTCAGCGACGACGAGCTGCGCGGCAAGACCGAGGAATTCAAGCGCCGGGTCGCCAACGGCGAAGCACTTGACGCCGTGCTGCCGGAAGCTTTTGCCGTGGTGCGTGAAGGCTCCAAGCGCATCATGAAGATGCGCCACTTTGACGTGCAGCTGCTGGGCGGCATGTCGCTGCACAACGGCAAGATTTCCGAAATGCGCACGGGCGAGGGCAAGACGCTGACCGCCACGCTGCCGGTCTACCTGAACGCGCTGACCGGCAAGGGCGTGCATGTGGTGACGGTCAACGATTACCTGGCCAACCGCGACGCGCAGTGGATGGGGCGGCTGTACAACTTCCTGGGCCTGACGGTGGGCGTGAACCTGCCCAACATGCCACGCGAGGAAAAGCAGGCAGCCTACCGCGCCGACATTACCTACGGCACCAACAACGAATTCGGCTTTGACTACCTGCGTGACAACATGGTGTACGAGGTGGCTGACCGCGTGCAGCGCGGGCTGAACTACGCCATCGTTGATGAGGTGGACTCCATCCTGATCGACGAAGCCCGCACGCCGCTGATCATCAGCGGCCAGGCCGAAGACCACACCGAGATGTACATCGCGATGAACCGCGTGGTGCCGCTTTTGACCCGCCAGGAAGGCGAGGCCGACCCGCGCACCGGCGAGGGCGTCACCAAGCCGGGCGATTTCACCGTCGATGAAAAGTCCCATCAGGTCTTCCTGACCGAGCAGGGCCATGAGAACGCCGAGCGCATCCTGTTCAACCTGGGGCTGATCGCCGAAGGCGCATCCCTGTACGACCCGGCCAACATTTCGCTGATGCACCACCTGTACGCAGCGCTGCGGGCCAACCGCATTTACCACCGCGACCAGCACTATGTGGTGCAAAACGGTGAGGTGGTGATCGTGGACGAATTCACCGGCCGCCTGATGTCGGGCCGGCGCTGGAGCGACGGCCTGCACCAGGCCGTGGAGGCCAAGGAAGGCGTGGCCATCCAGGCCGAGAACCAGACGCTCGCGTCCATTACCTTCCAGAACTACTTCCGCCTGTACGGCAAGCTGTCGGGCATGACCGGCACGGCCGACACCGAGGCCTACGAATTCCAGGAAATCTACGGCCTGGAAACCGTGGTGATCCCGCCCAACCGGCCCAGCCGCCGCGACGACCAACTGGACCGCGTGTACAAAACCACGCGTGAAAAGTACGAGGCCGCGATCAAGGACATCCGCGAGTGTTACGAGCGCGGCCAGCCCGTGCTGGTGGGCACCACGTCGATCGAAAACTCCGAAATCATCGACCAGTTGCTGGAAAAGGAAAACCTGCCCCACCAGGTGCTCAATGCCAAGCAGCATGCGCGCGAAGCCGACATCGTGGCGCAGGCGGGCCGATCGAAGATGATCACCATCGCCACCAACATGGCGGGCCGCGGCACCGACATCGTGTTGGGCGGCAACATTGAAAAATCCATCCAGGCCGTGGAGGCTGACGAGTCGATGGACGCTGCGGCCAAACAGGCCCAGATCGCCCTGTTGCGCGAGCAATGGACCGCCGAGCACGAGGCCGTCAAGGCCCTTGGCGGCCTGCGCATCATCGCCACCGAGCGGCATGAGTCTCGCCGAATTGACAACCAGCTGCGTGGCCGCTCCGGCCGCCAGGGCGACCCGGGCTCATCGCGCTTCTATCTGAGCCTGGACGACCCGCTGATGCGCATCTTCGCGGGCGACCGCGTCAAGGCCATCATGGAGCGCCTGAAGATGCCCGACGGCGAAGCCATTGAGGCCGGCATCGTCACGCGCAGCATCGAAAGCGCGCAGCGCAAGGTCGAGGCGCGCAACTTCGATGTGCGCAAGCAACTGCTTGAATATGACGACGTCAGCAACGACCAGCGCAAGGTCATCTATCAGCAGCGCAACGACATCCTGGACGCCGGCGACCTGACCGCGCAGATTGCGTCGCTGCGCGAAGGCTGCTTCACCGACCTGGCGCGACAGTTCGTGCCCCCCGAATCGGTGGAAGACCAGTGGGATATCCCATCGCTGGAAAAGGCTCTGGCTGACGAGTGGCAGATCGATCTGCCGCTGGCCAAGGACATCGAAGCCGCCAGCGCCATTACCGATGAAGATATCGTCGAAAAAGTCCTGGCTGCCGCCAACGAGGCCTTCGACGCCAAGGTGGCGCTGGTCGGTGGCGAGCAGTTCACCCAGTTTGAACGCATGGTGCTGCTGCAAAGCATCGACACACACTGGCGCGAACACCTGAGCGCGCTGGACTATCTGCGCCAGGGTATCCACCTGCGCGGCTACGCGCAAAAGCAGCCCAAGCAGGAATACAAGCGCGAGGCGTTCGAGCTTTTCGGCCAGTTGCTGGACTCGGTGAAAAACGATGTGACCAAGGTCCTGATGACCGTTCGCGTGCAGTCCAGCGAGCAGATCGGCGAGGCGGCACAGGCGCTGGAAGCGCGCGCCGAGAACATTACCAATGTCACGTACACCGCTCCCACGGAAACGGGTGAAGTGCAGACCGTTGCCGAAGCGGCCGCACCTCAGGCGGGCGCTGAGGGCCTGCCGCGCGTGGGACGCAACGACCCCTGCCCCTGCGGCAGCGGCAAAAAGTACAAGCTTTGCCACGGCAAGCTGGCCTGAAATGACTTGCGCCGGTAACGCCCCTGTCAAACTTGACAGGGGTCTACAAACGTAAAGGTCTGTTTCGAACTTCAATGACTGCACCATTTTTTTACGAGGTGCACATGGAAGTACTTGACAAGGCTGCAG
This sequence comes from Ramlibacter sp. 2FC, assembly GCA_943372585.1. GTDB lineage: Bacteria > Pseudomonadota > Gammaproteobacteria > Burkholderiales > Burkholderiaceae_C > RAM1. Next base: position 3,603 of record CALRZF020000122.1, read on the forward strand.
CAACGCATGCAGCCAATCCCCCGTTGGGAGCCCACCTGCAACGCCGGCTGGCTGAATTTGCCCCGCGCTTCAAGGACGAGTGGGGCGGCCGTTTCGTGACCCATGGGCGGCCCGCAGGGCCCAACGCAGTGCGGCTTGACGGCAACGACTATCTGTCAGTGACAGGCCACCCAGATATCGTGCAGGCGCAGCTCCAGTCACTGCGCCATGACCGCGAGTTCGTGATCCAGTCGGGCGTGTTCCACCTGGACGGCCACCCCGCCGGCAGGCTTGAAGACGCCATTGCCCACTGGATAGGCAAGGATGACGGCTACATCTGCCAGTCCGGCTACACCGCCAACCTGGGGCTGATCCAGGTGGCTGCGGACCCGCAGACGCCGGTGTACATGGACATGCTGGCCCATATGTCGCTGTGGGAGGGCGCGCGCGCGTCCGGCGCACCGGTCCACCCGTTTCGCCACAACGACCCCGCGCACCTGGACAAGATGGCCGCGCGCCATGGGCCCGGGCTGGTGGTGGTGGACTCGGTCTACAGCACGACCGGCGCGCTGTGCCCGCTGGCCGACATGGTGGACGTGGCCGAACGCCAGGGTTGCATGATGCTGGTGGATGAGTCGCATTCGCTGGGCACGCATGGGCCTGGCGGCGCCGGCCTGTGCGCCCAGTTGGGCCTGACGCACCGCGTTCACTTCATCACCGCCAGTCTGGCTAAGGCCTTTGCCGGACGCGCGGGCTTTTTTACTGCGCCGCCGCAGTTGCGCAACTACCTGATGTGCCACAGCTTTCCGGGCATCTTCAGTTCGGCCTTGCTGCCGCACGAAATTGCAGGCTTGGCGGCAACGCTGGACGTCATACGCCGCAGCGACGGTGCACGGGCCCGGCTTCATGCCAATACCCGTCGCCTGCGGCGCAGCCTGAGCGACATGGGTTATCCGATTCACCAGGGCACCGAACAGATCATCGCGCTGGAAGTGGGCACGGAATTCGATACGCTGGCCCTGCGTGACCAGCTTGAGGAGCGGGGCGTGGTGGGCGCTGTCTTCTGTGCGCCCGCTACGAGCCGCAACCGTGCCATGGTGCGCCTGACGCTCAATGCGGCGCTGACAACCGCCGAGATGGCGCATGTGGAGGCCGCCGCGCACGATGTGCTGGCGTCGGCCAAGCCGTGGGACTGGCCCGCAGCCCGGCGAAGCCGATCGACGGCGAAGGCCTGAAGCCGCTTACCCCTGGACGTTGCGATGCTCCTGGCGCGCAAGCCAGCGCCCGAAGCTGTTGGCGGGGTCGGGGCACAGCGCGGGTGGCACCGTGAACAGCGCACCCAGCAGATTTTCCTCGCGCCCGATGGTGAATGCCGGATTCAGTTCGGGCGGCGCGCCATGTGCCAGGGCCTGGCGCAGCTCAAGGTCTACCAGCTTGCGGCCCTGGCGGATGTCCGCGGCGGCAGCTGTGCCAAGGCCTTCGGCCTCGGCCAGCACAGCCAGGTCTTCCAGACCGCTGACGGGCTCCAGCTGCAGCCATGACACCTGGCCTTCCGTGTCCATGCCCAGTACGCCAAACGGGTCGCCGATCACCACATGTTCAACCCAGCGCTTGTTGACGAAATCGGTCAGGTCACGCCCGATCGACGGCACACGCAGCAGCGCGTTTTGCTGCGGCGTGAGCGTGGCACGCCAGATCTGTGAATGCCTGGGGTTGGGTGCGGCCATCAGGTGCTCTACCGCATCAATCAGCCGGTGCGAGATGTCCGGTGTCTGCTTGGCAATGAACTGGTCGATCAGGCCGCGGTTGAAAGCGTTGACGGCCACTTGTTCGTCGGCCTGGCCCGTCAGCAGCACCCGCGAGCCGGGCCAGTCCACCAGCTCGCCCAGGGCCTGCAGGCCGTCCATGGCCGGCATGGAGTAGTCGACCACACACACCCGTGTGAGCGCGTACCGCTCGGTGTACTTGGACCAGTAGCCCAGCAATTGCGGGATCAGCGGTTTGCCTTCGCGCCAGTGTTCTACCAGTTGCTGCTGGTTCCAGGCGTCGGCCTCCCAGAACGGCGGCTCCTGCTGCAGGTAGTTGATGCAATCATGGGGGCGCAAAAAAAGCTTCAGGTGCCAATGGCGCGGCAGCACCAACGCAAGCATTTCCAGGTAGTCGGGGTCATCGTCCAGGAAGACCACGGTGCCAGGTCGTTGGAACAGGGCGAAGCTCATGGGCGGGATCCCGGGGTGGAGTGAGGAGTTCGTGACATTGTGCTAGGGCAGGAGTGGCAATTCAATGGTGAAAATGGCACCGCGCGCCGGTTCTGATTTGACCCGTATGGAGCCGTGCGCGCTCTGGACCACGCGCTTGCAAAAAGCCAGGCCCAGGCCGTGGCCGGTGCCGCGGTCGGTGGAGAAAAAAGGTTCGAATATCCGTTGCTGCAGTTCCACCCCGATGCCCACCCCCTGGTCGGTCAGCACAATGCGCCCGCGGTCATGCAGTGTGCCGATCTCGATCAGCAGGTCGCCGGGCTTGCTGGCGGTGGTGGCGGCGGCCAGCGAGCGCAGGGCGTTCTTCACCAGGTTGTCGATCACCTGCGAAAACAGCGCATGTGAACCCCGGAAGCGGAAATCCCCATGCACCTGCAGCGTCACGCTTTCGCGTTCGCGCGTGCTGCGGTAAGGGTAGTCGCGCAAAGCGCCCTGGACCAGCTCGGCCGCCGAGATCGTCTCCTTGTGGCGGGGCAGGCGCAGGATGCGCGCATTGGCGATCTGGGTGTCGATCTGGTGGTTCATGTTGCGCACCAGCGTGTGCAGCCGCGTGCCCAGCAGTTCCAGCCTGGCGGGGTCGCCGCCGGGCGCGGTCTTCGCCTCATTGCGTACCGCATCGCCAATGAGCGACATCGTGGCCAGGGGGGTGCGCAGTTCATGGGCCATGATGCCCATGGTGGCCAGCGTGTAGTTGATCTGCTCACGGCGCAGGTTGGATGAAGACAGGCCCAGCATCAGCGCCATGTACCAGCTGAACGCCAGCACGATGACGCTGGTGGCGATCTGTTCGCCCGACAGGGGCGGGACCGCAGGCCCAAACGCATTGAAGGCAAGCCATGCCGCAAGGCCGCCCGTGATGCTTCCCACCGTGGCGATGCGCCAGTCTGTCAGGTGGTAGTAGATGAGGAACATCGCGCTCATGCTGGCCAGCCAGACCGCGCTGGCGCTGTTGCACAGGAACATCCAGGAAAAGAACAGCGGCAGGGTGACCCAGAAGATCACGGTAAACACCGCCGCCGATGCCGTGCTGGGCGGGCTGCTGTAAATGGGGCGGAACACCAGCAGCGACAGGCCCAGCGCACCCATCAGCAGGCGCAGGCTGAGCGGCTCATACGGCTGTGGCAGCAGCTTGCCCCAAAACAGATAAAACAGCGGGTGTCCCACGGCCGTGGACAGGCCCAGGGCCCGGATGCGCCAGCGTGACGGGTGAAGGATGGGCTCCAGCAGCGGCTGCACGACTTCCGTGGTCAGTGTCGAGCGCAAGCTTGTGGATACACGCCTGACAAGGCGGTGCGCCCAGGTCAGCAAACTGGCCCCCCTCAACGATATGGAAGTTGTGCGTTTGGTCACGGTATTGATGCTATTGTCGTTGCCTCTGCAGCAAGGGAACCGGCGATCTGATGGGAGTACCTGTTAACTTTGACAGCGTTGGCCTGGATGGCATCCTCAGCGACTGGGTCTGCGCGTTGCGCGAGTTCTCGGTTGAGGCGGTGGTCGTGCTGGGTCCGGACCCGTTCGGTACCCCCGAAGACAGGCAGGTCCTGGCGGTGCATCCGCCGCTGATCGGCGACGCCGCCACGGCACTGGCCGAGAGCCGTGATTTCGGCGCGCCCTGGCGTGAATCCGACGCACCGCTGGTGGCGTGGCAGCACATTGCCAAATCGGACCACCTGAGCGCCAGCCGCTGGCGCCTGCTGGCGCTTGCCCATGGCTACCAGACGGTCATCCGCGTGGAGTTCTCGTTGCCCGCAGGGCGCGCGTTCGAGTGCTTCATGTTCAGCCCGCGCGAGCTTAACGACCGGGCCGAAGCGGCATCCCTGGTGTGGTCGGCGTTGAACATCTGGCCGCTGGTCAAGCGTTCCATCGCCCAGGCTCGCTCCACGCTGAGCCCGCGCGAGCGGGAATGCCTGGTGCTGGCTTTCAGCGGCATGACGGCGCGCGAAAGCGCCGCACGCCTGCAGTGCAGCGACCGTACGGTCAACTACCACATCGCCAACGCCATGAACAAGCTCAAGGTGGACAACAAGATGGCGGCCATCCAGCGCGCTTGCTGGATGGGGGCGATCTGACGGCCGTGCAGGGTTTATATTGGCGGGCGGCACCCCCCTGCCAGGAGCGTACACATTCATGACCGATCACGATCGCACTGCATCCCTGATGTCACCGGGCAAGCTGTCGCGGCTCAAGCCGCAGCCCGCCGCTACGCCCGAGGCCTGGCTTGACCGCATGGCGGCCGACGTGGGCCGCCTGCAGGTAGAGAACCTGCTGGAAGTGCAACAGGCGCTGGCCCAGCAGGCGCTGGATCGCGCGGCCGGTGCCCTGGCAGGCGACCTGAACGCGCTGGCCACCGCGCAGCAGCAACTGGACTTCAGCCTGTTGCAAACGCGTGGCTGGTGGGCTCGCACCACTGGCAAGGCACGCAGCGCGGGCGCCGAATTTGCCGCGCAGGTGGAGCAGATCAGCGCCAGGGTGCAGTCCGTCACGGCCCGCGCGGGCGAACTGAACCGCAACCATGCCACTGGGGCAGCCCTCACCGACCGGACGCTGTTGAACCTGGATGTGGAATACCGGGCGCTGGACAAGATCGTCGAGCAGGGGGCCAAGTGGCTGCAGGACATGCGCGGACAGTTGCAGCAGCGCCATGCCGCTGCGGCGACTGATCCGGCCGCGCAGCAGAAAGTGCGCGAGGACGCTGCGCGCTGCGAAATCCTGGTGGCTCGCCTGAAAGCGCTGCGCGCACTGAGCGCCACCGCGCAGCAGGTGCTGGCGCAAACGCGTGACCTGCTGGCCACGCGCGGGGCACTGGTGCAGCACCTGTCGCAGGCACTGTCGGCCACGTCACGCAACTGGAACGCACGCATGGGCAGCCTGGCAGCGGCCGCCCAGGCTGGGTCCGACAGCCCCGAGCTCAGCGTGGAGGCGCCGCAGGAAATCCACCGCCAGATGCACCAGCAGGTCGCGCAGGCCCTGGCCGACTGCGCGCGGCTTGCCGGGCTGGAAGAAACCACCGCCACCGTGGTAGAGCACATGGCGCAGCAAATTGCCACTGCCCGTGCGGCCTGAGACGCCATGAGTTTTCTGGCTATTGACGTGGGCAACACGCGCCTGAAATGGGCCCACTACGACCATCCGCGTGCCGGGGCCACGCTGTTGGCCCACGGCGCCGAGTTCCTTGAAAACATCGACAAGCTGGCCGACGGTGAATGGGCAGCTCTGCCGCAACCACAGCGCATGCTGGGCTGCGTGGTGGCGGGCGACGCCGTCAAGCGCCGGGTGGAAGAGCAGATGGAAATCTGGGACGTCACGCCGCAATGGGTGGTGTCCAGCGCTGCCGAGGCGGGGCTGGTCAACGGCTACGACCACCCCACACGGCTGGGCTCGGACCGGTGGGTGGCCATGATCGGCGCGCGCCACCGAATGCTCGCGCGTGGGCCGGCGCGGCCACTGGTGGTGGTGATGGTGGGCACGGCAGTCACGGTGGAGGCAATTGACGTGCAAGGGCGGTTCCTGGGAGGCTTCATCCTGCCGGGTCACGGCATCATGCTGCGCGCGCTCGAATCGGGCACCGCCGGCCTGCATGTGCCGACCGGTGAGGTGCGTGAATTCCCCACCAACACCAGTGACGCGCTGACCAGCGGCGGGACCTACGCCATTGCCGGCGCGGTCGAACGCATGATCCAGCATGTGCGCCAGCACTGCGGCGCTGAACCGGCGTGCTTCATGACCGGCGGCGCGGGCTGGAAGATGGCGCCCAGCATGTCCGTGCAGTTTGAGCTGGTGGACAGCCTGATCTTTGACGGGCTGCTGGAGATCGCCCAGCGCCGCT
>CALRZF020000123.1:0-9609 GCA_943372585.1 Ramlibacter sp. 2FC
GCTGTTTTTTCGCTCGGCCACGCCGCCGCGCAGACATCTTCATCTTCTGCCACGCTGTCTGAAATCACCGTTACCGGCAACCCGCTGGGCGCTACCGATCTGATCGCGCCGGCCGTCAGTTATTCAGGCCCTGCGCTGCTGCTGCGCCAGGGCACGACGCTGGGCGAAACGCTGGACGGCACGCCCGGCGTCAGCAGCACCTATTTCGGCCCCAATGCGAACCGGCCGGTGATTCGCGGGCTGGACGGCGACCGCATCCGCATCCTGGGCAACGGCGGCGCGACCATCGACGCATCGGGCCTGAGCTATGACCATGCCGTGCCGGCCGACCCCATCAGCATCGAACGCATCGAAGTGCTGCGCGGCCCCGGCGCGTTGCTGTATGGCGGCAGCGCAGTGGGTGGCGTCGTTAATGTCATTGACAACCGCATCCCCCGCGAGCCGCTGAATGGTGTGGCCGGCAAGGCAGACCTGGGCGCGTCCAGCGGCAACCACGGCAAAGGCGCCGGCTTCATGGTGGAGGGCGGCAACGGCCGTGTGGGCCTGCATGCGGATGTGTTCAACCGCAGCACGGGCGACGTGCGCGTTCCTGCGTCGCAGGCCTGCACGAAAAACGGCGAAACCGGTTTTGCGCGCCGCATCTGCAATTCAGCCAGCGACGTGCGCGGCGGTGCCGTGGGCGGTTCGGTCTTCTTCGACCAGGGCTACCTCGGCGCGTCCGTCAGCACCTACCGCAATGACTACGGGGCTGTGGCCGAAGACGAGGTGACCATCGGCATGCAGTCCATGCGCCACGCCGTCGAAGGCGAATGGAGCCACCCGGCCGGCTGGCTGCAGAACATCAAGGCGCAGGCCAGCCACACCGAATACCGCCATACCGAGTTTGACGCCGGCGCGCCCGGCACGGTGTTCAGCAACAAGGGCAACGACTTCCGGCTGGAGGCGCGCCACGCCAGGCTGGGGGCGCTGGAGGGGGTGATCGGCGTGCAGGGCGAGTCCACGCGCTTTTCCGCCGTGGGTGACGAGGCCTTTGCGCCGTTCAGCCGCACGCGGCAGAGTGCGGTGTTTGCGCATGAAGAGCTCAGCACCGGCTGGGGCCGTTTGAGCTTTGGCGCGCGCAGCGAATCGGTCCAGGTGCAGTCGTTCGGCAACCCCGACGTGGCGCGCTTCGCGCCAGGCAGCCGCAGCTTCAGCCCCACCAGCTATGCACTGGGCGCGCTGTGGAATGTGGCACCAGGCTGGCAGCTGACCTCGGGCCTGGCCAGTACCCAGCGCGCGCCCAAAGACTATGAACTGTTTGCCGATGGCCCCCATGTGGCCACGGCCGCGTACGAGGTAGGCAATGCCGCACTGGACGTGGAACGCTCCACCAACGCCGATGTGGGTCTGCAGTGGAAGGGCGGCGCCAACAGCTTCCAGGTCAACGCCTTTGCCAGCCGCTTTGCCAATTACATTGCGCTGGAATCCACCGGCAACGTGACGGGCGACCTGCCCGAGTTGGCCTACCGCCAGGTGCGTGCCCGCTTTATCGGGCTGGAGGCCAGCGGCACTGTGCGCCTGCTGGCCGGCCCGCAGACGCTGGACCTGGAGTTGCGCGGTGATACGGTGCGCGCCACCAACCAGGCGACGGGGCAACCGCTGCCGCGCATTGCGCCGTGGCGCGCGGGCGCGACGCTGGTATGGGCGCAGGGGGCCTGGGGCGCGCAGCTGGGCTTTGACCATGCCGCGCGACAGGACCGTGTGCCGGTGGGTGAGCGGGTGACTGACGCCTACACCCTGTGGAAGGCGGCGCTGACGTATCGCGTGAAGGCCGGTGTGTCCAACCTGCTGTGGTACGCGCGCCTGGACAACGCGGGCAACAAGCTGGCCTACAGCGCCACATCCATCCTCACGCAGACGGCACCGGGCAAATCACCCCTGGCCGGGCGCAGCGTCAAGCTGGGTGTGCAAGCGACTTTTTAGGCCCCGCGAAAGCATGACAACCCCCAGGGCGTGAGCTTGACGGGCAGGTGGTAGTGCGCAGACAGGTCGGCCAGGCCGAAGCGGAACACCTGCACGTCCATGAACGCCGGCTGGGGCAGGGCGGTGCCGCGCTGGCGGTAATAGTCACCCACGTGCAGGCGCAGCTCGTAGGTGCCCACGTCAAACAGCGTTTCGCGGCTGTCAAAGCCATCAACCACGCCGTTGCCGCCCACAGCACCGGTGACGACGTGACGTTCCTTGCCACCTTCAAGGCAATACACCTCGACCTTCATGCCACGGGCCACCAGCCCGTTGGCAACGTCCACGACGTGGATGGATACAGCTTGCATGGAGGCTCCTACTGGGTTGGTTTTGCGAGATGCTGGCGAATCCAGGCGGCGAACGCAGATTCTGGTATGTCTCCAGCTGCGACCGCAAGCATGGTCAGCACGCAGTCGGCATCGCTGGCTCGCAGTTCATGGCCATTGAGCCGCAAGAACAATTCCGCCGCTACGAACCCAGTACGCTTGTTGCCGTCAATGAATGCATGGTTGCGCGAGATGCCGTAGGCGTACGCCGCCGCAAGATAGGCGGCATCGGGCTCGCCATCAGTCGCGAGATTGCTGGCCCGTGTCAGCGCCGACTCAAGCAGGCTCTTATCCCGTATGCCCGTGCCACCGCCATTTTCGGCGAGCTGGGCTTCATGGACTGCCAGGACGACTTCCGGGTGCAACCAAACCCACGCCGTCATTTGGCCAGCTCATGCAGAACAGCACGACGCTCCTTCATGATGTCTCTTGCCACTCGCATCTGCGCTTCAAACTCGGGGTTGTGGATGGTGATGCGCAAACCATCAGGCGAATCGGTCAGGTACAACTCATCGCCCTTTTCCACGCTCAAGCGTGCAAGCAGTTCTTTGGGAAAAATGGCACCGACAGAGTTGCCGATCTGGGTGAGTTTCAGTGCGTACATGGCGAGTATTCTTGTAATAACATTCGTTATACTAGCTGCACTCCTCCCCCTGCGCAACCCCCGTGGACCACCCCGTCGCCTCCGCCCTGATTCCCGTCGTGCTGTTGATCGCCGTGGGCTTTCTGGCCGGCAAGCGGCAGTGGGTTGGTGCGGCCGCGGTCAAGGACCTGTCCAGCCTGGTGTTCATGGTGCTGGCGCCCGCACTGCTGTTTCGCACCATGGCGTCGCCGCAGAGCGTCCAGGTGGATTTCAGGGCGCTGGCGATCTACTTTGGCGTGGCGCTGGTGGTGTATTTCGGTGTGATCGCCGTGCTGGGCTTCAGCCGCCGATCGGCCGTGCTGGCGCTGGCGGCCACCTTCAGCAACACGGTGATGATCGGCGTGCCGCTGGTGGGGCTGGCGTATGGCGAGGCGGGGCTGTTCATCCTGTTTACGCTGGTTTCGCTGCATGCGCTGGTGATGCTGACGGTCGCCACCATCGTGCTGGAATTTGCCGTGGCGCGCGAGCAGGCGGCGCAGGGCCAGCCCGTGACCCGCGCCGCCATGGTGGCTACCGTGCTGACGGCTGTGCGCAACGCTGTCATTCACCCGGTGCCCTTGCCGATCATCGCGGGCCTGCTGTTTGCCCAGACCGGCCTGCACATTCCGCAGGTCATTGATCGTCCGCTGCAACTGCTGGGCAATTCGTTCGCGCCGCTGGCATTGGTGATGGTGGGGGTCACACTTGCATCCAGCCCGGCCGGCACGCAGCTGCGCGGTGCCTTCATGATCGCGTTGGCCAAGAACATCGCGCACCCCGCGCTGATGGCTGCGGCCGGGTGGGCCCTGGGACTGCGTGGCGTGCCGCTGGCGGTGATGGTGATCGCGGCGTCGCTGCCCATCGGTGCCAACGTGTTCCTGTTCTCGCAGCGCTACCAGGTTGCGCAACAGGTGGTGACAGCCAGCGTGGCGGTGTCCACGGTCCTGGCGCTCGTCTCGGTGCCGGTGGTGATGCTGTTGTTGGGCGCGGGTTAAGTCCCACGCCGAACGCGAGCGGCTCAGGGCGCCAGGCGCTCGCGCAGCCAGCCGCCCTCGGCCTGCAGCGTGTAGCGCAGCCTGTCATGCAGCCGGCTCCTGCGGCCCTGCCAGAACTGCCAGGTGTCTGGCACCAGCCGGTAGCCGCCCCAGTGCGGGGGGCGCGGCGGGTTCAGCATGAACTGCGCACCGTATTTGGCTGCGTTGGTGACCAGCACTGTACGGCTGGGGATCACCTGGCTTTGCGGGCTGGCCCAGGCGCCAATGCGTGAATCCAGCGGGCGGCTGTGGAAATAGGCATCGCTTTCTTCGGCGCTGACCTTTTCCACGCGGCCTTCAATGCGCACCGTGCGCTCCAGCTCCACCCAGTGAAACTGCAGCGCCGCGAACGGGTTGCCTGCCAGTTCCTGGCCCTTGCGGCTGTCGTAGTTGGTGTACCAGACGATGCCGCGCTCGTCATAGCCCTTGACCAGCACCACGCGCGTGCTGGGGCGCAGGTTGCTGCCCACGGTGGCCAGCGTCATGGCGTTGGGCTCGGGCACCTGGCCCGAGATGGCCTCCTGCAGCCACTGGCCAAACTGCTTCAGCGGGTCGGCGTGCGAGGCGTCTTCACTGAGTTCGGCGCGCTCGTAGCTCTTGCGCAGGTCGGCGATGGAGGAGGGTGTGTCTGACATACTCAATGAGTATAGGCATGCCCCAAAGACACCATGACTGATGTGCGTCAACCCGTTGTGCTGGTGCTGGCTGCAGGCCGCGGCGAGCGCTTTGCCGCGTCCGGCGGCACCACCCACAAACTGCAGGCCCTGCTGGCCGGCAAACCCGTGCTGCAGCATGTGCTGGACGCGGTGCAAGCCAGTGGCCTGGCGCACCACGTGGTGCATGCGGATCCGTCACGCCCCGGCATGGGGGACAGCATTGCCGCCGGCGTGCGGGCCACGGCTGGTGCGGCGGGCTGGCTGGTGCTGCCGGGCGACCTGCCGCTGGTGCAACCCGGCACCTTGCGTGCGGTGGCGCAGGCGCTAGCGCAGCACGCGGTGGTGGTGCCGGTGTACCGGGGCGAGCGCGGCCACCCTGTGGGGTTTGCAGCGGCTTGTGGAGAGCAGCTCATGGCGCTAGGCGGTGAGCAGGGTGCGGCGCCGGTAGTGAAGGCGTGCGGTGCGACGCTGCTGGCGGTGGACGATGCGGGCGTGGTAACCGACGTGGACACTGTCGGGGATCTGGAAAAGGCAGAGCGGGCGCTGCGCGCAACCAAACGCTAGCGCTGCCGCCAATCAGCGATGGGCCATCCGCAGTAGCCGCTCCAGCGCCTTGTCCCGGATGTTGTGCCGCTTCAGCTCATCCAGCGTGGCCTGCGCATATTCCAGCGTGGTGCCGTAGCGGCCACAGGCGTCGGCAAAGATCTGCCGGTACTGCGCCTCGGTCAGCTCCCCGGTGTGATTGGGGCTTTTGCGTGACAGGGTGAACGCCAGCGCCTTCACCGGGCCATGGGGCGTGTGGCAGGTGAGAAAGCGCGGGTCGTACACGGCGGTGACCATCTCGCGCGCCCACACCTTGTCCATGATGGCGGGTACCTCGGCCTGCGGTATGCGAAACACCATACCCTGGCAGGTGCCGCCCGACAGCATGCCGAACACCAGGCCCGGGCATTCGGGTGTGCCGCGGTTGATGCGGCTCCACATCTTCAGCGCCCGGTGCCAGCCGTGCACGCGGGCGGGGCGCCGTTCGGCGTAGTCAAAGTCGGGCTTCCAGATCAGTGACGCATAGCCAAACAGCCACAGGTCCGAATGCCCGCCCCATTCGCGCATTGTCTGGGCGAGCAGGGGCGCCGGGTCGCGCAGGGGCTGGATGGGGATTGTCATCAGCCGCCACTTTAGCGCCGCGTACAAATCCTTTCAGCGGGCCCTGTTGGTAACCGGTCTGTAACCGCACGGGCCCACAGCAGGGGTATGAAGGGGTACCATGGAGGACGTAATTTAGTTACCGATTCCACATGAAACTCCACCCGGTGATCGACGCAGTCACGGACCGCATCCGTGAACGCAGCACGCCAACGCGCAGCACCTACCTGCGCCAGCTGGACCAGGCCGCCGGGCGCGACCGCGGCGCCGACCGCATGGGCTGTGCAAACGTGGCGCATGCGTTTGCAGGCATTCCGGCGGACGACCGGTTCAAGGTCGTGACGCAGCGCGCGCCCAATATCGCCATCATCAACGCCTACAACGACATGCTGTCGGCCCATGTGCCGCTGGCGCGCTTTCCGGACCTGGTCAAGGACGAAGCGCGCAAACACGGTGCCACCGCGCAGGTGGCCGGTGGTGTGCCTGCCATGTGCGACGGTGTCACGCAGGGCACGCCGGGCATGGAGCTCAGCCTGTTCAGCCGCGACGTGATCGCCATGGCCACGGCGGTGTCGCTCAGCCATGACATGTTTGAAGGCGCGCTGATGCTGGGCGTGTGCGACAAGATCGTGCCGGGCCTGTTGATCGGTGCGCTGCACTTCGGCCACCTGCCCACCGTGTTTGTGCCCGCAGGGCCCATGCCCAGCGGCTTGTCCAACAGTGACAAGGCCAAGGTGCGCGAGCAGGCCGCCCAGGGCCTGGTGGGCCGCGAAGCACTGATGGCCGCCGAACAGGCGGCCTACCACGCGCCAGGCACCTGCACTTTTTACGGCACGGCCAACAGCAACCAGATGCTGCTGGAGGCCATGGGCCTGCACGTGCCGGGCACGGCCTTCGTCAACCCCGGCGGTGCATTGCGTGATGAGCTCACGCGCGAGGCCGCGCGTGCGGTTCTGGCCAAGGGCTGCCCTGCGATCGGCCGGGTAGTGGACGAGCGCGCCATCGTCAACGCCATGGTGGCTCTGCTGGCCACGGGTGGCTCCACCAACCACCTGATCCACTGGGTGGCCGTGGCGCGCAGCGCGGGCATCCAGATCGACTGGGACGACTTTGCCCAGCTGTCGGCGGCCGTGCCGCTGCTGGCGCGTGTGTACCCCAACGGTTCGGCCGACGTGAACCAGTTCCAGGCGGCAGGCGGCACCGGCTACGTGCTGCGCGAGCTGCTGGACGCCGATTTGCTGCACCCCGACGTATTGACCGTGAGCGCTGGCGGACTGCGCGACTACACGCGAGAGCCCGCCATGGACGGCGCTGCGCTGGTGTGGCAGGGCAGCGGTGTGTCGCGCGACGAATCCATCGTGCGCCCCGCGTCGGCGCCCTTCAGCCCCACGGGCGGCCTGAAGCTGCTGGACGGCAACCTGGGCCGCAGCGTGATCAAGGTATCTGCCGTGCCGGATGACCGGCATGTGATCGAGGCGCCCGCGCGGGTGTTTGATTCGCAGGACGCGCTGCACTTGGCCTTCAAGGCCGGCGAACTGGACCGCGACGTGGTGTGCGTGGTGCGCTGGCAGGGCCCGCAGGCCAACGGCATGCCCGAGCTGCACAAGCTCACGCCACCGCTCGCCGTGTTGCAGGGCCGTGGTTTCAAGGTGGCGCTGGTGACCGACGGGCGCATGAGCGGTGCGTCGGGCAAGGTGCCCGCGGCCATTCATGTGTCGCCCGAGGCCGCTGCCGGCGGGCCGCTGGCGCGCGTGCACGACGGTGACATCATCCGTCTGGACGCCGTGGCCGGCACGCTGCAGGCCCTGGTGCCCGAAGACGAATGGGCGCAGCGCAAGACGGCCGCCATGCCTGATGAGCTGCGCGCGGCCAACCACACCGGCATGGGCCGCGAGCTGTTCGCGGGCTTTCGCCGCAACGCATCCGTTGCTGAACAAGGAGCCTGCGCATGGCTGTGAATCTGACGTCGCTGCAGGTCATGCAGGACGCGCCGGTGATCCCGGTGATCGTGCTGAACGACATGGCCCATGCCGTGCCCCTGGCGCGTGCTCTGGTGGCGGGTGGCATCCGCATGCTGGAGGTGACGCTGCGCACGCCGGTGGCGTTGGCCTGCATTGAGGCGATTGCGCGCGATGTGCCCGACGCCGTGGTGGGGGCGGGCACGGTGCGCAGCGCTGCCGATGCGCAGGCCGCGGCCCTGGCCGGTGCGCGCTTTGCGGTCAGCCCCGGCTACACCCATGCGGTGGGCAAGGCCTGCCATGAACTGGGGCTGCCGCTTCTGCCCGGCGTGGCGACCGGCAGCGAAATCATGGCCGCCCAGGAAGACGGCTACACCGAGCTCAAGTTCTTTCCCGCCCTGCAGGCCGGCGGCCTGGCCATGCTGAAGGCCTGGCAGGGGCCGTTTGGCGACGTGCGGTTTTGCCCTACGGGCGGCATCAGCCCGGCCAATGCGGCGGAATTTCTGGCGCTGGGCAATGTGGCCTGTGTGGGGGGCTCCTGGCTGACGCCGGCCGACGCCGTGGCCCAGGGCGACTGGGCTCGCATTACCCAGCTGGCGCGCGACGCCGGCACGCTGGCGCGGGGGCTGCCGCAAGCGAATAAATTCCGCGAATAAAATCCCGGCATGCGCTATCAAAACCGTAGCATCCGGCTTTTCTTCATCACACTGCTGCTGGCGGCAGCGTCCCTTTCTGCTGTTGCGCAGGCCGGCCGCGTGCTGCGCGATGTGCCTTATGGGCCCGACACCCGCCAGCGCTTTGACGTGTACCTGCCCGCCAAACCCACGGGCCCGGTCATCCTCATGGTGCATGGCGGCGCCTGGGCTTTGGGCGACAAGGCGGCGCCCGGCCTGCTGACAAACAAGCTGCGCCACTGGGTGGACGGCCAGGGCTATGTGCTGGTGTCCACCAACTACCGCCTGCTGCCGGCGGCCCATCCCCTGGAGCAGGCGACGGATGTGGCGCGCGCGCTGGCCCTTGTGCAAAAGGAAGCCCCGAAATGGGGTGCGGACCCGAAGCGTCTGGTGCTGATGGGGCATTCGGCCGGCGCCCACCTGGCCATGCTGTTGCATGCCACGCCGGCGCTGGTGGCCAAGGCAGGTGCGCAGCGCTGGCGCGTGACGGTCAGCCTGGATAGCGCGGCCATGGATGTGGAGCAGCTCATGCGCGCGCCGCATGCCCGGCTGTACGACCGCGCATTTGGCAAGGACGCTGCTTACTGGCAGTCGGTATCGCCCTACCACCAGGTGTCAGCGCCCGGTGCGCCGGCGCTGCTGATGGTGTGCAGCAAGCTGCGCGACGATGACCCCTGTGCGCAGGCCCTGCACTTCGAGAAAAAGGCCGCGCACTACGGCCACTACATCACCATCTGGGGCCGCGACCTGAGCCATGCAGACATCAACCGCCAGCTGGGCGCGCCTGGGATGTACACCGACCTGGTGACGAACTGGCTGACCGACGCTCTGAAACCCTAGCGCAGGCCCTGGCCTTCGCCGTACTGAGGCCGCTGGATCAATTCAATCTTGTAGCCGTCAGGGTCGGTCACAAAGGCAATGACGGTGGTGCCGCCCTTGACCGGGCCGGGCTCGCGCGTCACGTTGCCGCCCGATGCCTTGATCTTCTCGCAGGCCGCGTACACGTCGGGCACACCCAGCGCAATGTGGCCGTAGGCCGTGCCCAGCTCGTACTTGTCCACGCCCCAGTTGTAGGTGAGCTCGATCTCGGCATGCTCGGGGTTGCCGCCGTAGCCCACAAAGGCCAGCGAGTATTTGTACTCGGGGTTCTCAGAGCGGCGCTGCAGCGTCATGCCAAGCACGTTGGTATAGA
>CALRZF020000124.1:0-9573 GCA_943372585.1 Ramlibacter sp. 2FC
AAATACCACCAGCGTGTCGCGGTCCAGACCCTGCGCGCGCAGTGCATCCATCAGCCAGCCTATGCCTTCGTCCATGTGCTGGATCATCTTGCGGTAGGTGTGGATGTTGCCGCCGTGCAGGTGGAACAGGTTGTTCTTCACCTCCTGCGCCAGCGCTTCGTCGTCGCGCGTTTCCCAGGGCCAGTGGGGCGCGGTGTAGTGCAGGCTCAAGAAGAACGGCGTGCCATCTTTGGCGCCGGGTGTCATGCGGTTCACATAGTCCACCGCGCGTCTGGAGATCAGGTCGGTCAGGTAGCCGTCTTCGCGGTGCTCCTGCTCCCCAAAGTACAGGTCGTGCGACCCGTTGCTGCTGCAGTGGGTGAAGTAATCCACCCCGCCCGACATGGGGCCAAAGAATTCTTCGTACCCCGAGCGCAGCGGGCCGAACGCGGGCGGGTAGCCCAGGTGCCATTTGCCGATGAGCGCCGTGCGATAGCCCGCGCCCTGCAGCAGCGACGGCAACGTGGGGTGCTCCGGCGGCAGGCCCAGCGTGGTGCTGCCCTTGCTTTTGCTGTTGATGGGTTCTTCGGCCGCGCCGCGCAGCCGGTACTGGTAGCGCGCGGTCATCAGTGCAAAGCGCGTGGGCGAACAAACGGGCGAGTTGGAGTAGCCCTGCGTGAAGCGGATGCCGTTGGCGGCCAGGGCGTCCAGCACGGGCGACACAGGGGCGCGGCCACCGTAGCAGCCCAGGTCGGCAAAGCCCAGGTCGTCGGCGACGATGAAGATGATGTTAGGTCGGGTCACTTGTTCAATTTGCTTTCAGGTCCAACCGTTTCACCAAGGGCTCCCAGCGCGCAATCTCCGCCTGCAGCACCTGCTGTGCCTGCGCGCTGGTCGTGCCCAGCGCCACCAGGTCAGCCGCCTGCAACCGCGTGCGGACCTCGGGGTCTTTCATGATGTCCATGGTGACGCGTTCAATCTCGGCCAGCACGGGCGCAGGGGTTGCGCGGGCCACCTGCAGCACCAGGCGAAAGCTCACGTCCAGGCCCGGCTGGTTCAGCGCTTTGGCAAGCGTCGGCACGTCGGGTGCCAAAGGCGATGCCGTGCCGGCCGACACGGCCAATGCGTCCAGCTTGCCTGCCTTCACATGCTGAATCACCGTGGGAGTGGCCAGAAAGCCGCAGTTCACCTCGCCCGACAGCACGGCCAGCGTGGCGGGCGCAGGGCCACGGTAGGGCACGTGGTCCATCTTCACGCCGGTGATCTGCAAAAACATCTCGGCCGCCAGGTGGCCGGGCACGCCCGCGCCGCCCGAGCCATAGGTCACGCGGCCAGCCTTGGCCTTGGCCACCAGGTCGGCCGCGGTCTTGACGCCCACCGACGGGTTGCACACCAGCATCTGGCTGAAGCTGGTGGCGATGGATGCTGACACCAGGTCGGCGCGCGCGTCAAAGCCGCCCTGGTTGCCATAGACCAGCGGGTTGACCGTGAGCACCGTGTCGGGGCTCAACACCAGCGTGTGGCCGTCGGGCTCGGCCTTGGCCGCCAGGCCGGCGGCCAGGTTGTTGCCCGCGCCGGGGCGGTTTTCTACCACTGTGGGTTTGCCGGTGCGCTTGGTCAGTGCCTCGGCATACAGGCGCGCGGTGATGTCTGACGGCCCGCCGGGTGGTGAGCCCACCAGAATCTTGACGGCCTTGGTGGGCCAGACCTGGGCCATCGCGCAGGGCAGGGCGGCCAGCAACAGGGCGGCTGCCAGCGCCTTGAATGGGGCGCGGCGGGGGATGCTTGCATTCATTGCTGTGGGTTCCTCGTGTGTCAGTCCAGGCTGACGCCGGTGGCCTTGATGGGTTTTTCCCATCGGGCCAGGTCAGCGCGCTGCGCCGCGGCCAGCTCAGCCGAGGTGGAGCCGATGGGGTCGTAGCCCAGGCCGGTCATCTTCGCCTGCATGTCTGGCTTTTTGACCGCGGTGGACACGGCGCGCTCCAGTTTGGCCAGCACTGGCGCGGGCAGGCCGGCGGGGCCGTACATCGCAAACCAGGCGGTGGCCACCATGTTGACGCCCGACTCCTTGAGCGTGGGCACCTCGGGCACCTGCGGGTCGCGCTTGTCGCCGGTCACGGCAATGATGCGCACCTTGCCGCCGCGGTGCAGCTCGGCGGTCTCGGACACCACGTCAAATTTGTAGCCGATGTGCCCGCCCAGCAAGGCGGTGTTGGCCGGCGCGCCGCCCTGAAACGGCACATGGGTAAACGGCACGCCCGCGCTTTGCTCCATCAGCACGCCCATGAAATGCGGCAGCGTGCCCAGGCCGGGCGATCCGTAGGTGGCAGCCTTGGGGTCTGCCTTGGCCTTGGCCAGCATCTCGGCCACGTTCTTGGCGCCGGTGGCCGGGCCCGATACCACGCCAAACTGGAACGCCGCAATCTGCGAAATGGGCGTGAAGTCTTTCACCGCGTCGTAGTCGAGCTTTTTGTACACGTGCGGGAACAGCACCATGGGCCCGCTGGGCAAAATGATGACCGTCTGGCCGTCGGCCTTGGCGTTCTTCACAGCCATGAGGGCGATGCGCCCGCCGGCGCCGGGGCGGTTTTCTACCGTGACCGAGCTGAAGTCGTCGCGGATGGCGTCGCCGATCATGCGGGCGATCACGTCGGCCGAGCCGCCGGGCGGAAAGCCCACCAGGATTTTCAGCGGCGGCTTGTCCTGCGCTGCTGCGGGCAGCACTGCAAAGGGGCTGGCGGCCAGCAGCAGCGCTGCGGCCAGGGTTCGTCTGTTGGGCATGGGTGTGTCTCCTCGGGGGCCGGTCAATGGGCCGGGCAGGTTGCAGCCTCACTGTAGACCCCGGACAATTGATTGTTCTAATCAATCATTCCCTTGGTAAACCCTGATGGCCCCTGCCGCCAATCGCCTGGCCAACCCTGGCTCGCTGGACGACCTGCTGCTGTACCGCACCAACCGCCTGCTGGGTGTGGCGGGCAGCATGGTGATCCGCCTGTGCGAGGGGCGCTTTGGCATTACCCGGCGCGAATGGCGCGTGCTGGCCGCGCTGGCGCACGAGGCCGGCCTGCTGTCGTCGCAGCTGGCCGAACGCGCCCAGCTAGACCGCGCGCGCACGTCCCGGGCCGTGACGTCGCTGGTGGCCAAGGGGCTGGTGCACCGGCAGACGCAGCCGGGCGACCGCCGCCAGGTCATGCTGGCCCTGACGCCCGCGGGCGTGGCGCTGCATGACGCCATGTTCCCCCTTGTGCGCGACCTGAACCGCGAGCTGCTGGCCCTGCTGGACGGTGCACAGGTGGCCCAGCTGGACCGTGCGCTGGACGTGCTCCAGCAGCGCGCTGACCAGCTGGTGCTGCAGGCCGATGCGTTGCCCCGCGCTGACCGCCGCCGCGGCGGCCGCACTGTACGAAGTATGGGATGAGCCGCGCCCGCCCAGCGCCCTTGACGCCGGTAGGGCAATGGCTGGCCGCGCGGGGCTGGCAGGCGTTTGCCTTCCAGCAAGAGGTGTGGACCGCCGTGGCGCAGGGACGCAGCGGGCTGCTGCACGCCACCACCGGTTCGGGCAAAACGTACGCCGTATGGCTGGGCATGCTGGGTGCGCTGCTGCAGCGCCACCCGCCGGCGCGTTCGGCTGAACCCCTGCGCGTGTTGTGGCTCACACCCATGCGTGCCCTGGCAGCGGACACCACCCGCGCGCTGGCCGAGCCGCTGCGTGACCTGGCGCCCATGTGGACGATCGGCCAGCGCACCGGCGATACACCGTCAGGTGAACGCGCGCGCCAGGACCGGCGCTTTCCCACCGCGCTGGTCACCACGCCGGAATCCTTGAGCCTGATGCTGAGCCGCGACAACGCACGCGAGGAACTGCAGGGCGTGCAGTACGTGGTGTGCGACGAATGGCATGAGTTGATCGGCAGCAAGCGCGGCGTGCAGGTGCAGCTGGCGCTGGCGCGCCTGCGGCAGTTCAACCCGGCGCTGGTGGTCTGGGGGCTGAGCGCCACACTGGGCAATCTGGCCGAAGCGATGCAGGTGCTCTGCGGTGATGGAGCCCAGCTGGTGCAAGGCCGCATCGACAAGGCACTCGTCATCGACACGCTGATCCCGCCCGACCCCGGCAAGTATTCGTGGGCGGGCCACTTGGGCGCGCGCATGCGCGACCCGGTGGTGGACGAGATAGAAAAGTCCGGCACCACGCTGGTGTTCACCAATGTGCGCTCGCAGGCCGAGATCTGGTACCAGCTGCTGCTGGAGCGCCGCCCCGAATGGGCGGGCCAGATCGCGCTGCACCACGGCAGCCTGGACAAGGCCGCGCGTGAATGGGTGGAGCAGGGCCTGAAGGCCGGCACGCTGCGCGCGGTAGTGGCTACGTCGTCACTCGACCTGGGTGTGGATTTTCTGCCGGTGGAGCGGGTGCTGCAGATCGGCTCGGCCAAGGGCGTGGCGCGCCTGCTGCAGCGCGCGGGCCGCAGCGGCCACGCACCGGGGCGCGCCAGCCGCATCACGCTGGTGCCCACCAACACCATGGAGCTGATTGAGGCCTGCGCCGCGCGCCGCGCCGCGCAGGCCGGGCAGATTGAAAAGCGCACCTCGCCCCACAAGCCGCTGGACGTGCTGGTGCAGCACATCGTCACGGTGGCGCTGGGTGGTGGCTTCACGGCCGATGCGCTGTATGAAGAGGTGCGCAGCGCCCCTGCCTACCGCGACCTCACACGTACCGAGTTTGGCTGGGCGCTGGCCTTTTGCGAGCGCGGCGGCGAAAGCCTGACGGCTTACCCCGACTACCACCGCATCCGGCCTGACGAGCAGGGCATCTACCGTGTGCCGGATCGCGCCATTGCGCGGCGCCACCGCATGTCCATTGGCACCATCGTGAGCGACGCGTCCGTGCAGGTCAAATACCTGAACGGCGTGAGGATCGGCACCATGGAAGAGGGCTTCATTGCCCGGCTGCGCAAGGGCGACTGCTTCTTTTTTGCGGGGCGGTTGCTGGAGTTCATCCGCGTGCAGGACATGGCCGCCTATGTCAAGCGCGCTACCAAAGCCAAGGGCACTGTTGCCGTGTGGAACGGCAGCAAGATGGCGCTGTCCACTGAAATGGGCGAGGCCGTGCTGGAACTCATGCACAGCGTTGCGCAGGGGGATTTTTCTGAACCAGAGCTGCGCGCCGCGCAGCCCATGCTGCAAACGCAGATGCAGTTGTCGCACCTGCCCACACCGCACACGCTGCTGGTGGAGCAGTACCAATCGCGCGAAGGCTGGCACCTGTACGTCCATCCGTTTGCCGGGCGCAACGTGCACCTGGGGCTGGCCAGCCTCATGGCCTGGCGGTTGGCGCGCTCGCAGCCCAATACCTTCAGCCTGTCGTTCAACGACCATGGGTTTGAGCTTCTCGCAGCGCAGGAATTTGACGTGACAACGGTGCGCGACGCCAGCGTGTTTTCTACAGACAACCTGCTGCCCGACGTGCTGGCCTCGCTCAATTCGACCGAACTGGCGCAGCGGCGCTTTCGGGAGATCGCGCGGGTGGCGGGGCTGGTGTTCAGCGGCTACCCGGGCGCGCCCAAAAGCCTGCGGCAGGTCCAGGCGTCCAGCAGCCTGTTTTTTGAAGTGTTCCGCAAATACGACCCGGCCAACCTGCTGCTGACGCAGGCGCAGCTGGAAGTGCTGGGCCAGGAGCTGGAGATCGAGCGCCTGCGCGCCGCGCTGGACCGCGTGGCGAAAAAAACCATCGACTTCGTAACGCTGCGCCATCCCAGCCCCTTGAGCCTGCCGCTGATGGTGGAGCGCTTTCGCGAAAAGCTCACGACCGAGCAGCTCACGGCGCGGCTGGACCGCATCCTGGGCGACATGGAGCGCGGGACGAAACGTGAGCAAACGTAATTTGTTTCCGTCCTACACAAGCATCGGCTTCCTCTGACGTGCTGGAGCGGGGTGCGCACCTAAAGTGGTCGGCATGGCGGCGCACCTGCGCCGCTGTGTTCACCGCAGAAAGGTACACCGTATGAACAAGCACCAGATTGAAGGCCGTGTGGACCAGGCCAAAGGCAAGGTCAAGGAAGTGGCCGGCAAGCTCATCCGCAGCGACAAGCTGCAGGTGCGGGGCTTGGCCGACCAGGCCGCAGGCCGCATCCAGGCCACCTATGGCGATGCCCGCGACGCCGTGCGTTCCAGCGCACGCCGCGCCGCTGACCGCATCTGATACCGGAGGCCGCCATGTGCATCCGATCCGAAGGGCGCCCCGCGCACAAGCCGCGCGAGTTCGCCGCACAGATCCAGCGTTCGCCCGAACGCGAGAACACAGCGCCGACCAAACAGCATCCGCCGCCCGTGCAGCGCAGGCTGGAGCACCCGTCGGCCTGATCCCCCAACATTCCTGAATCACCGTTACCCCAAGGAGAACCCCTATGAAACTCACCCAAAAATCCCTGATCGCCGGTTCCGCCGTTGCCGTGCTGCTGGCGCTTGGCGCCTGCGGCAAGAAGGAAGACACCACGGTCGGCCAGAAGATGGACTCTGCCGTGACCAAGACGGAGCAGGTCGCTTCTGAAGTCAAGACTGACGCGACCAATGCTGCACAAGACGCCAAGGTGGCCATCACCAATGCCGGCGAGAAGATGGCTGACAAGCTGGACGACGCCACGATCACGGCCGAAGTGAACGCAGGTCTCGCCAAGGACGCCACGCTGAGCGCCCTGAAGATCAACGTGGACACGCTGAACGGCCGCGTGACGCTCAAGGGCCCGGCACCTTCGGCTGATGCCCGCAACCGCGCCACCGAGATTGCCAAGGCGGTCAAGGGCGTGAGCGCTGTGGACAACCAGCTGACGGTCAGCGCTGGTTAAGCGGTTGTTGCCCCAATGAAAAAGGCCCCTCGGGGCCTTTTTTGTTGCTTGTGGCTTTCAGGTTCCAGACGCCTCATGGATCACGTCGTGCACGAACCGCAGTTTGCGCAAAGCGCCTGGGGTCAGGGCAAACGGATAGGCGTCGTTTTGCCCCAGGCTGCGATTCAGGCTGTTGAGCAACAAGGTCACCGGCACCCATTGGGCCACCAGCTGGTCGAAGTCGGTGGTGCCGGCAAAGGGGTTGCTCACCTCTTCCGCTTCGTCCGGTGAATCGCCGGGGACCACGACGCGCGTGTTGTAAGCCGAAGCGGTTTCCAGCAGGTCAACCATGTGCAGGTAGTGAGCCCAGGTCTCGGCCCAGTCTTCCCAAGGGTGGGCGGTGGCATAGGCGCTGACGTAGTCTGACTGCCACTGCGTTGCCGACGGGCCGTTGGCATAGTGCTGGCTCAGTGCCATGCCGTAGTCCAGCGAATCGTCGCCAAAAACCTCGCGAAATGCCTCGTGCCTGGCGGGCTGGGCGGCGATGAGGCCGTCCCAGTAGTAATGACCGGACTCATGGCGCAGGTGGCCCAGCAGCGTGCGGTACGGCTCATACAGCGCCATGCGCCGGCGGGTGCGTTCATCGTCGTCGGCCTCCGCCACATTCAGCGTGATGACGCCGTTGCGGTGGCCCGTGAGCACGGGTGCCATACCGGGCTGGTCTGCCAGGAACTCGTAAACAGGGCCTGCCGGGGGTTGGTCGGCCGGCGGGTCTACCGGCGCCAGGCCCAGGCGGGCAAGTGTGTAGTAAAGCCTGCGCTTGGCGACCTCAATGCGGTACCAGCGTTCCTGGTTGGCGGCAATGGACAGGTCGGGCAGGATGCGCGTTTGACGGCACGACACGCACAGGGGGCTGGGGTCATGCGCAGGCACGGCAAAGTTGCAGGCCTGGTAGGTGCCATGGTTGTGGCACATGCGGTACTGGCGCTCAGCATGGCGCGGCGACTTGCGCCGCCACAGGTCAGGTGCGTCTGGCACCTGTTCTACAGCTGCCAGAAACAGCCGGTCAGGCAAAAATGCCAGTGCGCTGCCGCAATGCAGGCACTGGACGTTTTCAAAGAAGACCGGCTGGCCGCAGTGGTCGCAGCGAAAGATCCTCACGCGCGTTTGGTTACGGGCGAACGACCATGTTGTTGATCACGTCGCGCACACCGCTGGTGTTGCGGGCGATGTAGCCGGCCTGGTTCTTTTCGGCGTTGGACTTGGCAAAGCCCGACAGCGATACCGTGCCGTTGAGCGAATCCACATTGACCGAGGCGGCGTCAACGGTCTTGTCAGCGATCAGCTTGGTCTTGACCGACGTGGCAATGGCCTTGTCGTCCACATAGGCGCCCACGGTGCTCTGGCCACGCATGACCGAGCAGCCGGCGCTGACGAGGGTGATGCCGGCCAGCGTAGCCAGGGCGATTGCGCGTGCATAACGGGAAGCGGATTGCGAGGTTTTCATGGTTGTTTTCCTTCTGGGGTGGTTAAAAATGGCGGGTGCCATGGGGTCACTGCTCGAGCCAGTCTTTCAGCTCGTCAGCGTGCTCTTCTTCGTCGGCAAGAATGTCTTCCAGGATCCGACGCGTGGTGGGGTCCTGGTCGCCGATCAACGTGATCATCTGGCGGTAGCTTTCCACTGCAATGCGCTCGGCCACGAGGTTGGCGCGGATCATGGATTGCAGGTCCAGCGATTCGTCGTATTCCGCGTGGCTGCGCCCCAGCAGCGAGCTGGGTGAAAAATCAGGCTGCGCGCCCAGCTGCGCAATGCGTTGGGCCAGCCGGTCGGCATGCGCCGCCTCCTGGTTGGCGTGCGCGAGGAATTCCTCGGCAATGCGGGGCGACGACAAACCGTCGGCGGTGAAATAGTGGCGCTTGTAGCGCAGCACGCAGACCAGCTCGGTGGCCAGCGCGTCATTGAGCAGCCTCACGATGGCGTCGCGGTGCGGGCCATAGCTGGGCGTCACAGCCCCATCGTCCACGCTGCGCGCCGCGGCCTGCAGGGCCTGCTCGTCCAGCGCCAGGTGGCCGGTGCGGGGAATGCGGGAAACGGGGGAGCCGGCAGGCTGGTTCATGAGGTCTCGTCCTTTCTTTCGTTCTGGGGCATGGCTTGCGCCATCAGCGACATCATCAGCCGCGTGATGTCCTGCGACTTCAGCGTGGCCGCGACGACCGCGCCCACGGAAATCAGCCGCCATGGCTTGATCACGACTACGGCTGCGCCAACGGCTGCCGCAATGCCAACCACCTGCAGCGGCCGTTCGCGTACGTAGCGCGTCAGCACCGGCTCGGCAATCAGAGCTGCTGAGTACGCCGGGTGGTTGTGCCACCAGGCGCGCAGCGTGTGCCGCGCAATACGCCACCAGGTGGGGCCGGAGGACGGTGCGCGTGCGTCACCGTCATCGTTGTTGTTGTTGGGGGTGCCATCAGGTTGTGCGCTGCGTGCACTGCGGCGCGCGCCCTGGCCTTGCAGATGCGCGCTGATGGCATGCCTGCTGGCCTTCAGCCGCTGTGCGGGTGTAAGGCCTGCGTTCATGAGCGGCCACCTGCGTGGCGCAGCGCCATGGCGTCTGCATCGATCTGCGCCTTGAGTTCACGGAAATGCGTCGCCGCCAGGGGCTTGCGCGCCTGGGCCCAGGCCACCACGGTCAAAAGGAGCGCGGTGCCAGGCACCGCGACCAGCGCCTAGTGAAACTGCGACTGCATGGCCGCCAGCATGGCCGCCACACCCGCA
>CALRZF020000125.1:0-9550 GCA_943372585.1 Ramlibacter sp. 2FC
AGCAACAGGTTGTCCAGCACACTCATGGTGCCGAACAGGTCGCGGCCCTCGGTCACCAGGCACAGGCCGCGGCCCACGCGGCGCTCGGCCGCGACGGACGCCAAGTCCTGGCCGGCATAGGTCACGCTGCCGGTCGTGCGGCGCAGGCCCATGAGCGAGCCCAGTAGCGTGGACTTTCCCGCACCGTTGGGGCCGATGACGGTGACCACGCTGGCCGGTGCGACCTGCAGGTGCACATCAGTCAGCGCCTGCACGCGGCCGTAATAGGCGCTCAGGCCCCGGGCCTGCAACAGGGGTTGTGTGAGATCAGGCGCCAAGGTAGGCCTCCTGCACGACGCGGTCGCGCCGCACTTCGCCGGGCTCGCCGTCGGCGATCTTCTGCCCGAAGCGCATCACCACCAGCCGGTCAGCGATTTTCATGATGAAGTCCATGTCGTGGTCCACGATCAGTACCGTGATGCCTTCACCGCGCAGCTGCCTGAGCAGCGCGGCGAGCTCTTCCTTTTCCGCATGGCGCAGGCCCGCGGCGGGTTCGTCCAGCAGCAGCAGCGCAGGGCCGGCGCACAGGGCGCGAGCGACCTCCAGCGTGCGCTGCTTGCCCAGGGCCAGGCTGCCCGCAGGCTCGTTCGCGCAACCGGCCAGGCCGCAGCGCTCCAGCTGCTTCATCGCCTCTTGCCGCATGGCGGCCTCTTCCGCGCGGTTCAGCCGCAGCATGGCGCGCAGCACGCCGCTTTTTCCGCGCAGGTAGCAGCCCATGGCCACGTTCTCCAGCGCCGACATGTCGCCCGCCAGCTTGACGTGCTGGAAGGTGCGCGCCAGGCCCATCGTGGCGATCTTGCGGCTGGGCAACCCGTCGATGCGCTGCCCGCGCAGGCGCACCGTGCCCGCCGTCGGCGCCAGCAGGCCGCTGACCAGGTGGAACATCGTGCTCTTGCCCGCGCCGTTGGGCCCCAGCAGCGCCACGATTTCGCCCGCGCGCACGTCGAACGACACCTGGTCCACCGCCGTGAGGCCGCCGAAGCGCTTGACCATGCCTTCCACTGACAGCAGCGCGGCACTGCCATCCACTGACACGCCGTCATCGCCCGCGCGCCGCAGCGCGGTGGCCGTTCCACCCGCGTTCATCGGACGCACTGCCGGCAGGAACCGGGTCACGAACGGCCAGATGCCGCCTGTGGCGCGGGCCAGCACGAACAGCATGAGCGCGCCGAACACCACGATCTCGAAGTTGCCGGTCTGGCCCAGCAACTGCGGCAGCACGCTCTGCAGTTGCTGCTTGAGCACCGTGACCACGGCCGCGCCCGCCACGGCACCAAAGATATGCCCCGCCCCGCCGATCACGGCCATGAACAGGTATTCAATGCCCATGTGCAGGCTGAACGGCGTGGGGTTGACGAAGCGCTGCATGTACGCGTGCAGCCAGCCCGACACGCCGGCCAGCGCCGCGGCCACCGAGAACGCCGCGATCTTGAGGTTCAGCGTGTTGGCACCAAAGGCTTCCGGCAACGCTGCGCCCGAGCGCAACGCGCGGATCGCGCGGCCAGGCCGCGAATCCAGCAGGTTGCGCACGGCCAGCAGGCCCAGCGCCAGGCAGCCGAGGATCAGGTAATACAGGGACACTTCACTGGCGAACGACAGACCGCCGATGGCCAGGGGCGGAATGCCGCCCAGCCCGTTGAAGCCGCCCAGCGCCGGGATCTGCCCCAGCGCGTAGTACACGCTGATGCCCCAAGCGAGCGTGGCCAGCGACAGGTAATGCCCGCCCATGGACAGCGTGAGGCGGCCGATGCATACGGCAAACAGCAGGCTGGCGCCCAGCACAGCCGCCAGTGTTGCGCCCCCGCCCCACTGGTGCGTGACGCTCAGGTAGGCCGTGGCATAGGCGCCGGTGCCGACGAAGGCGGCCTGTCCGAACGAGATCAGCCCCGCCACGCCCGTGAGCAGCACCAGCCCCAGCGCCACCAGCGCATACAGGCAGACGAAGGACAGCAACGTCACCTGATACGACGTCGCCACCAGCGGCAACGCCGCGGCCAGGGCGAGCGCGGCCCAGGCCAGGTGTTCCCGTTTCATACGCCTTCCTCCTCTACGTGCGGGTCCACCACCGCGCGCCACATCAGCACCGGCACGATCAGGGTGAACACGATGATTTCCTTGTAGGCACTGGCCCAGAATGACGAGAACGACTCCAGCAATCCCACGCCCAGCGAACCCGCGGCGGCCAGCGCATAGCCCGCCAGCCCGCCAAAGATCGCACCTACGAAGCCCTTGAGCCCCAGCAGGAAGCCCGAGTCGTAGTACAGCGTCGTGGCCGGCCCGATCAAGACACCCGACACGGCGCCGATCAGCGCAGCCAGCGTGAGCGACAGCTCCCCGGCGCTGTCGGGTGACACACCCACCAGGCGCGCGCCGGTGCGGCTCACAGCCGTCGCGCGCAGCGCCTTGCCGGTCAGCGTGCGGCCAAAGAACAGGAACAGCCCGCTGATCAGGACGGCGCTGGACAGCACCACCACAATGGCCTGCGGCGTCACCTGAAAGCCGCCGATGCGCGGCCCCTCGAAGGCGAAGCCCGGCAGGCGCGAGCCCTCGGGCCCAAACACAAACAGCCCCAAACCGACCAGCACGAAATGCAGGGCGATCGCCGCGATCAGCAGCACCAGCGGGCTGGCTTCGGCCAGCGGGCGGAAAGCCACCCGGTACAGCGGGGGCCCCAGGCTGGTCACCAGCAGCACGGCCGCCACGCATTCGAGCCAGTACGGACCGCCCTTGCTGACGCCATACAGCGCGAACGCTGCGCAGGCCACCGGCAGCGCCAGCAGCACGGCCAGGCGACCGCCCAGGCCCGCGGCGTCGCGCAGGCGCCAGCGCTGCACCAGCTCCATGGCGGTCGCCAGCAGCGCTGCGCCCACGGCCACCCAGGCCAGCCGCGGCGGCAGCCCCTGCTGGAACGCCGCGATGGTCAGCACCGAAAACACGACGAACTCGCCCTGTGGCACGAGCACGATGCGTGTGACGGTGAACACCATCACCAGCGCCATGGCCAGCAGCACGTAGACGGCGCCCGAGGTGATGCCATCCTGCAGCAGGATGAGGAAGATGCCTGCGTCCACGGTCACTCGCCGATGTACTTCCACGCACCTTTTTCGATGCGGGTCATGACGCGGCTGCGCTGGTCCAGGCCGATGTGGTCGGTCGCCGACATGTTGTACACGCCGTTGGTGGCGCGCAGGTCGCGCGTGGACTCAATCGCATCGCGCAGCGACTTGCGGAACTCCGGCGTGCCCGGCTTGCCACCTGCCTTGAGCGCGCGCGGTGCGGCGTCCTGCAGGATCAGCGAGGCGTCCCACAGGTAGGCCGCAAAGGTAGAGCGGGCGCCGGCACCGGGAATGGCTTCGTACTTCTTGATGAATTCCAGCGACGCCTTTTTGGCGGGGTGGTCGTTGGCCAGCTGTTCGGCCACCAGCACCGGGCCGGCGGGCACGTAGGTGCCTTCCAGCTTGGCGCCGCCGACGCGCAGGAAATCGTTGTTGGCCACGCCGTGGGTCTGATAGACCTTGCCCTTGAAGCCGCGCTCGACCAGCGTGGCCTGCGGCAGCACCGCGGGGGTGCCCGACGCGGCGATGAACACCGCGTCCGGGTTGGCCGCGACCAGGCGCAGGATCTGGCCGGTGACGCTGGTGTCGGTGCGGGTGTAGCGCTCGTTGGCCACGACCGTCAGGCGGCGCAGTTCGGCGAGCTTGCTGAACTCTTTCCACCAGCCTTCGCCGTAGGCGTCGTTGAAGCCGATGAAGGCCACGCGCTTCACGCCGTTGTCCAGCATGTGCTTGACCACGATGGTGGCCATGTTGGTGTCGCTTTGCGGCGTCTTGAACGCCCAGCGGCGCTTGGCATCCACCGGGTCCACGATGGCGCCCGAGCCGGCCAGGCTGATCATCGGGGTGCCGGTTTCGGTGACGATGTCCAGCAGCGCCAGCGAATTGGGCGTCAGGCTGGGGCCAAGCAGCACATCGATCTTGTCCTCGGAGATCAGCTTGCGCACGTTCTTGACCGTGGTGGATGTGTCCGACGCGTCGTCCAGCATGATGTAGTTGATCTTTTCGTTGCCCACTGTTTTGGGCAGCAGCTGCACGGTGCGCTGCTGCGTGACGCCGACCGACGCGGCCGGGCCGGTGGCCGAGATCACGACGCCGACGTTGATGTCGGCGCGGACCGTGGACGCAGCCAGTGCCGTGAGGGCCAGCGCGATGGGGGCGATGATGTTTCTCATGGGTTGTCTCCTGAGGTTGTCGTTGGGCCGTTGGCGGCCAGGGGGGTGAAGCTGTCGGTGGCGATGGCCTGGGGCGCCATGCCCAGTGCGGTGCATGCGTCGCTGCACGCCTGCACAAAACCTGGTGAGCCGCCGATCACGGCGCGCGCCGTGCTGAGGTCGGTGTAGCGCTCGCGCAGCCAGGCCGGGGCGAATTGCTGCTTCGCGCAAAAGCGGCTGGGTGCGTCCGTCACAAGCAGGTGGTAGCTGAAATGCGGGTAGCTGCCCGCCAGGGCCTGCAGGCGGTCCATGGCAAAGATGTCTTCGTCGTCCCGCACGGACAGCAGCAACGTGTGCTGCTGCATCGCGCCGGACTGCAAGCTCTGGTCCACGATGGCCAGCACCGGCGCCAGGCCGGTGCCGCCCGCCATCGCGATCACAGGCCCCTGGCCGGGCGGCATGCGGCAGGTGCCAAACGGGCCACGCAGCTCGATGTGGTCGCCCAGGCGCAGCTGGTCGCGCACATAACCGCTGGCCGCACCACCCGGATGGCGCGCAATGAAAAATTCCATGAGCCCGTCGCCGCGCGGCGGGGTGGCAAAGCTGTACATGCGGTTGGGCGCAACGCCGGGCAGCACCAGCTCCGCATAGTCACCGGCCTCATAGGCCAGCGTTTCACCGGCCGATGCAGACAAGACCACCCGGCTGACGCGCGGCGTCAGCGGCGTGTTGGCGACGACCTGCGCATGGATCTGGCGCACGGGCGGCGCTGTGCCGGCGGGTTCGCGCAGCGTGCGGATCTGCAGCTGCGGCGTGAGCGGTTTGGCCTGGCATGTCAGGCAGTAGCCGGCTTCTTTTTCGGCATCAGTGATGGCAAACCCCAAGGCCCAACCGTGGTCCACACGGCCCTCGACCACCTGGGCCTTGCATTCGCCGCAGGACGCGCCGCGGCACTGGTGCGGCAGCGCTATGCCCTGTGACAGCGCGGCGTCCAGGATGCATTCGCTGCGCGGCATGTTGAAGCGCCTGCCGTTGTTCAGGACCTGCACTTCGCAGATGGTGACGTTGTCCATGACCGCGCTCATGCCGGCTCCTTCGCGGCGGCCACGCCTTGCAGTGCGCCGCCGACCATGCGCGCCACCAGCGACTCCAGGTGGTCATGCGTGACCGGCCCATCCTCGCGGTACCAGGTGTGCAGCCAGTTGACCATGCCCATCACCAGCATGGTCACGGCGCCCAGGTCGGCTGTTGCGATGGCCGGTGCGGCACGCGCGACCGAGCGCTGCATGGCCAGCAACACCTGACGCTGCAGCTGGACAATGCGGGTGCGCTGCGCCGGCGGCAGGTTGCGAAGCTCGCTCATGAGCACCACGTGGTCGTGCCGTGCCGCGCGGTACTGGCCCAGCAGGCGGTGCAGGGTAACGCCCAGTTCGGCGCCGCGTGCGCGCGACGCCGCCGGGCCGAGCGCCGCCCGCAGGCCGCTCAGGTATCTCAGCATGGACTCGTACAACAGGTTTTCCTTGCTCGGGTAGTAGTGGTAGATCAGCGCCTTGGACACACCGGCCCGCTCGGCAATGCGACTCATCGATGCACGGCTGAAGCCCTCGGTCGCGAAGGCCTGGACAGCGGCGTCCAGCAACAGGCCCTTCTGGACCTCGAAGTTCTCGCTGACAAGCCGCGCCATGCGTTTGCTGCCCTGGCTTTCAGAAGATCGGGATGATCTTGTCGGGGTCGTACGCGGTTTCCTTGCCGTCGATGCCCACCTCGGGCAACGCCGGGAACTCGATGCCGTACGGGTCCAGGTTGGCCTTCATGCGCAGCACGGCGGTCTTCCAGTTCGCGCGGCGCTCCTCCAGTGTCAGGATGCCCAGGCCCGCGCTGCGCGCGACCTCTTCCAGCTGGCGCTGCACGGGGATGAAGGTCTTGGGCAGTTCCCAGAACTGCTCGGGCGGCTCGAACAACACGCCCGACAGGAAGATGAACCCCGCGCGCAGCTGCATCGTGATCATTTCCTTGTCTTCCGGGGTCAGCAGCGGCAACAGCTTTTGCAGCACGGCCAGACAGATGCCCAGGTGGCGGCCCTCGTCCTGGCCGATGCGCTTGAACGCCTCCTTGAACACCGGAATGGTCGTGTTCTGGTACATGCCGTGAAACAGCGTGCTGGACGCGACCTCACCAAACAGGAACGACGTGAACAGGATGGGCAGCGAGTATTTGTCCACGGCCTTGTTGAAGCCGGTCCAGTAGCGTGAGCCGTTGTAGTAAAGCCATTCGACGTTGTTGCGCGCCAGCTTGCCCAGCGGCGTGATGGGCTCGTAGCCCAGCGGGCCATTGGGGGTCATGAGCTTGATCGCACGGCCGCAGACCTCTTCATGGTTCATCTCGTCGCGCACGACCGAGAAGAAGCACTTGCGCACCGGGTCTTCTTCTTTCGTCTCGTAGGTGTGGATCATGGTGCGCGCAAACACCACGGGGCCCGAGCCGTCAAACACCGCCAGCAGCGTGAACCAGTACGCGATCGCGTAGCGCTGGTCCTGCGTCATGCCGTCCACGTTCAGCGTGTGCCAGGGCAGCGTGTGCGGCGACCAGCCCGGGTCGCGCGCGCCGTCGTAAATCTCGTACAGCTTGGGTGTGTCCACCAGCCACTGCAGCGGAAAGATGTTGCGATCGGGGATCGCGGGGGCGCTTTCGAGCCGCTTGAGCAGCGCGTCGGGGCCGGGCATTTCGGCAAACAGCTCGGGCGGCTGGGTGGCGTCGCGCGCAAGTTGTTCGAGGGTTTGGGAGGTCACTGCCATCGGGAAGCCTTTCTGTTCGGTCGGGTGAATGGTTGGATTCTAATTATTAACCGTCTAGACGGTCAATTAATAGCATGTGAAGAAGCAGGGTTTTCGATGGACGCCAGCACCGCCTGCTGGTCGCGGGCGAACGATGGCGGCGTGAGCCGGTAGCTGGCCGGCGTGCGCGACAGGGTCACTGGCGACGCGATGCCGCGGTAGCCGTCCAGCGTGACTTCACGCCCGCGCGCCTGCGCATGTGGGTGCGCCAGCGCGCCGGCCACGTCCAGCACCGGGCCACAGGGCACACCGGCCGCCATGAGCTGCGCCGCCAGCGCCACGCCGTCGTGTTGGGCCAGGGCAGCCTGCAAGGCGTCGCGCAGCCCGGCGGCATGGGCCAGCCGGGCGCCGTTGTCGGCAAAGCGCGGCTCCTGCGCCAGCGCGGGCACGCCCAGCGCCGCGCACAGCCGCGCGAACTGCGCGTCGTTGCCCACCGCCAGAAAGATCGGGCAGGTCTGGGTGGGAAACGCGTCGTACGGGCAGATGTTGGGGTGGGCGTTGCCGCTGCGCCCCGCCACCTTGCCCGACAGGAAATAGTTGGGCACGTGCGGGTGCATCAGCGACAGCGCCGAGTCGTACAGCGTTGCCTCCACAAACTGGCCTCGGCCGGACGTGGCACGCTCCTGTAACGCCAACAGAATGCCGATGGCCGCGTTCATGCCGGTCACGATGTCCACCACCGGCACGCCCATGCGCAGCGGCTCGCCGCCGCGCTCGCCATTGACCGACATCAGGCCGCACATGGCCTGCGCCACCGCGTCATAGCCCGGCAGGCCGCCCAGCGGGCCGTCGGCGCCAAAGCCACTGACGCGGCAGTGCACCAACCCGGGAAAGCGCGGCGCCAGGCACTCGTCGTAGCCAATGCCCCAGCGCTCCAGCGTACCGGGCTTGAAGTTTTCGACCAGCACATCGGCACCTTCCAGCAGCGCCAGCAGAACATCGCGGCCCTGGGGCGTCGACAGGTCCAGCACGGCGCCCTGCTTGTTGCGGTTGACGCCCAGGAAGTACGACGCCGCACCGCCCGAAGCCTGGTCCTGGAACGGCGGGCCCCAGCCTCGCGTCTCGTCGCCCTGCGGCGGCTCGATCTTGATCACCGTGGCGCCGTGGTCGCCCAGCAGCTGCGTGCAGAACGGGCCGCCCAGCACGCGCGACAGGTCGATGACTTTCAGGCCGGCCAGGGCACCGGTCTGCACGGTCATGCGGGCTCCTTGCGCGCCAGCACGCGCGTGGCCTTGGCTTCGTAGCGCGGCAGCGTGCCCTCGGGGTGGCAGACGACCTTGCAGGTCAGGCCCAGGCGGGCCTTGAGCCGGGCGCGCAGTTCACGGGTGAGGTCTTCCGGCGACGCGGCGGCGTCGCCCGCGCGCTCGAACGCGACTTCGATGTCATTGAGCACGCCTTCGGCGTCGCGGTCGTCCAGGTAAATCTGCCAGGCTTCCTTGACGCTGCCTTCCAGGCTGGTCACCACGTCTTCGATCTGCGACGGGTATACGAGCACGCCGCGGATCTTGAGCATGTCGTCGCTGCGGCCGATGATGCGCCCGATCAGCGGGTAGCCCGCGCGGCCGCAGGCGCAGCCATACGGCGTGGGCGACAGCCGCACCAGGTCGCGCGTGCGCCAGCGCACCACAGGCGACGCCTGCTTGTCCAGCGTGGTGATGACGATCTCGCCCACCTCGCCGGGCGCCACGGGCTCCAGGGTCTGCGGGTCCACCACCTCGGACAGCACGGAATCCTCGTTGATCAGGTGCATCTCGTCGCGCGCATGCGAATGCGGGCACGACACGGCCAGCACCGGCCCGCCGGCCTCGGTGGTGCCGTAGATGTTGTGCGCCATGAAGCCGTCGGGCATCTGCGACTCGATCTCGTTGCGGAAGGTTGCCGACACCGACTGCCCGCCAAACAGGCCCACGCGCAGCTTCCAGTCGCGTTTCGGGTCGATGCCCTGCTTGCGCGCCAGCGTGATCAGCGTCATGAGCCACAGCGGCGACATGGTGGTGGCCGTGTATTCATGGTCGCGCAGCCACTGCACCATCAGCTCGCCACGGCCCGGCCCCACGGGGAAGTTCGGTGCGCCATAAGCGCGCAGCGCCTCGTCCATCGAGCATCCGCCCACCCACAGGCCGTAGCCGTAGCCCTGGTACACGCGGTCACCGGGCTTGACACCCGTGGCGCGGAAGATGCGCGTCAGTTGCCGCACGATGGTGGACTCCCAGTCGTGGCGCGTGAAGCCGAACATCACCGGCAGGCCCGTGGTGCCCGACGTGGCGCAAAAGCGCATGACCTGCTCCATCGGCACCGTCAGCAGCGGGAACGGGTACATGGCGCGCAGGTCGGCTTTTTCCAGGGTGGGCAATGCGCGCAGCGATGCGCGGTCGCGCAGGTCGGTGGGCTTGAGGCCCGCGCGCGCAAAGTGTGCAGCCCAGTCTGGCGACGCTGCCAGGCGCTGGCCCAGCTGTGCCAGCTTGCGGTT
>CALRZF020000126.1:0-9495 GCA_943372585.1 Ramlibacter sp. 2FC
ACGGGCCTGGAGCAGCAGGACCGCCTGATCGAGCGCAAATCCCCCCTGCCCATCGTGTTCATCACCGGCCATGGCGACGTGCCCATGGCCGTGAACACCATGAAAAAAGGCGCGATGGATTTCATCCAGAAGCCCTTCAAGGAAGAGGAACTGGTGGGCCTTGTCGAGCGCATGCTGGACCACGCCAAGGGCGCATTTGCTGAATACCAGAGTGCCGCCAGCCGCGACGCCCTGCTGTCCAAGCTGACCAGCCGCGAGGCCCAGGTGCTGGAGCGCATCGTGGCCGGCCGGCTGAACAAGCAGATCGCCGACGATTTGGGCATCAGCATCAAGACGGTGGAGGCGCACCGCGCCAACATCATGGAAAAGCTCAACGCCAACACGGTTGCAGACCTCCTCAAGATTGCCCTTGGCCAGAATGCGCCAAAGGCTTAGCCGCCCCTCACGGAATGACAGCTCAACTCATTGATGGCAACGCGCTTGCCAAGAAGATCCGCGCCGACGTCACAGGCCGCACCGAAGCCCTGAAGGCACGCGGCGTCAACCCGTACCTGGCGATCCTGCTGGTGGGCGAAGACCCGGCAAGCCAGGTCTATACAAAGCACAAGGTCAACGACAGCACCGAAACCGGCCTGACCGCCGTGCTGGAAACGCACCCCGCCACCCTGCCCGAGGCCGACTTGTTGGCGCGCATCCGCCAGCTGAATGACGACCCTTCTGTACACGGCATTCTGGTGCAGCTGCCGCTGCCCAAACACATGGATTCGCAGAAGGTCATTGAGACCATCTCGCCCGCCAAGGACGTGGACGGCTTCCATGTGGCCAGCGCCGGCGCGCTGATGGTGGGCCGCCCGGGCTTTTGGCCCTGCACGCCGTTTGGCTGTATGAAGATGCTGGAATCCATCGGCTACGACCTGCGCGGCAAACACGCCGTGGTGATCGGGCGCAGCAACATCGTGGGCAAACCCATGGCCATGATGCTGCTGGCCAAGAATGCGACAGTCACCATCTGCCACAGCGCCACGCCCGACCTGAAGGCCATGACGCTGCAGGCCGACGTGATCGTGGCGGCAGTGGGCAAGCGCAACGTGCTGACGGCTGACATGGTCAAGCCCGGCGCCGTGGTGATCGATGTGGGCATGAACCGCAACGATGCCGGCAAGCTCTGCGGCGACGTGGACTTTGACGGCGTGAAAGACGTGGCTGGCTGGATCACCCCCGTGCCCGGCGGCGTAGGCCCCATGACCCGCGCGATGCTGCTGGTCAATACGCTGGACGCGGCCGAGCGCGCTGCAGGCTAATCGTCCGCCAATCGACCGTATAGGCAGGTTCAATGGCCCAAAGGCCATGAAACGCAGTTGAAACGGGCTCATGTGCCGCAAAATGGTGGGCATGAGCAACCCCCTCCTCGACTTCTCCGACCTGCCGCTGTTTGACCGGATCACCCCCGGCGACGTAGCGCCCGCCATAGACACTTTGTTGCATGACGCCAACCAGGCGCTTGAGGCCGTGACCCAACCCGGTTTTCCTGCTGAATGGCTGGCGATATCCAAAGCACTGGACGTCGCCACTGAGCAACTGGGCCGGGCCTGGGGCGCCGTCAGCCACCTGAACGGCGTGGCCGACACGCCCGAGTTGCGCGCCGCCTACAACGACGCCCTGCCCAAAGTCACCGAGTTCTGGACGCGTTTGGGTGCCGACGAGCGGCTGTACGCCAAATACAAGGCCATTGACCCGGCCACGCTGGACGACGCTCAGCGCCAGGCCCTGAAAAATGCCATGCGCAACTTCGTGCTGTCGGGCGCCGAACTGCAGGGTGACGCCAAAGAGCGATTTGCCAAAATCCAGGAGCGCCAGGCCGAGCTGAGCCAGAAGTTCAGCGAAAACGCGCTGGACGCCACCGACGCGTGGAGCTATTACGCCAGCGCCGGCGAGCTTCAGGGCGTGCCTGACGACGTGGTTCAGGCCGCCCAGGCCGCCGCGCAGGCCGACGGCAAGGAAGGCTTCAAGCTCACGCTCAAGATGCCGTGCTATTTGCCGGTCATGCAGTTTGCGCACAGTAGCGCCCTGCGTGAAAAGCTCTACCGCGCTTACGTCACCCGCGCCAGCGACCAGAGCCCCGACGAATTCCGCAAGTACGACAACACCGGCTTGGTGCGCGAAATCCTGGCGCTGCGCCAGGAAGAATCCCGGCTGCTGGGCTACAACAACTTCGGCGAGGTGTCGGTGGTGGCCAAGATGGCGGACTCACCGCAAGAAGTCATTACCTTCCTGCGCGACCTGGGTGCGCGGGCCAAGCCCTACGGCGAAAAAGACCTGGCCGACATGCGCGCATTTGCCGCCACCGAACTGAACCTGGCAGACCCGCAACCCTGGGACTGGCCCTATGTGGGCGAAAAGCTCAAGGAGGCGCGCTACGCCTTCAGCGAGCAGGAGGTCAAGCAGTACTTCCCGGCGCCCAAGGTGCTGGCGGGGCTGTTCAAGATCGTGGAGACGTTGTTCGAAGTCTCCATCCGCCGCGACAACGCGCCGGTGTGGCACCCGTCGGTGGAGTTCTACCGGATTGAGCGCGGCACGACGCTGGTCGGCCAGTTCTACCTGGACCCATCTGCCCGCGCCGGCAAACGTGGTGGCGCCTGGATGGACGATGTGCGCGCCCGTTGGCTGCGCCCGGACACCGGCACGCTGCAAACCCCCGTGGCGCACCTGGTGTGCAACTTCGCCGAGGGCGTGGGGGGCAAGCCGCCGCTGTTGACGCACGACGATGTGACCACCATGTTCCACGAGTTCGGCCATGGCCTGCA
The DNA here is from genome assembly GCA_943372585.1 of Ramlibacter sp. 2FC. Taxonomy (GTDB): domain Bacteria; phylum Pseudomonadota; class Gammaproteobacteria; order Burkholderiales; family Burkholderiaceae_C; genus RAM1. The sequence goes on from CALRZF020000126.1 coordinate 2,805, forward strand.
CCACATGCTGACGCAGGTGAACGAGCGGGACGTGTCGGGCATCAGCGGCGTGGAGTGGGACGCGGTGGAGCTGCCCAGCCAGTTCATGGAAAACTTCTGCTGGGAATGGAATGTGCTGCGTCACATGACCTCCCATGTGGACACGGGCGCCTCACTGCCGCGCGAATTGTTCGACAAGATGCTGGCGGCCAAGAACTTCCAGAGCGGCATGCAGACGCTGCGCCAGATCGAATTTGCGCTGTTTGACATGCTGCTGCACACCGAGCACGACCCTGCGCAGGATTTCATGCCGCTGTTGCAGCAGGTGCGCGCAGAAGTCGCCGTCATCCAGCCGCCGGCCTTCAGCCGCACGGCGCACACCTTCAGCCACATCTTTGCCGGCGGTTACGCGGCGGGCTACTACAGCTACAAGTGGGCAGAGGTATTGAGCGCCGATGCCTACGCCGCGTTTGAGGAAACGGCGGGTAAAGACGGAGAACCGGATGTTCAAACCGGTAGAAAATACCGCCAGGCCATCCTGGAAGCCGGTGGCAGCCGGCCTGCCATGGAATCCTTCAAGGCATTCCGCGGGCGGGAGCCTTCACTGGACGCCTTGCTGCGCCATCAGGGCATGGCTTGAGCAACACCAAAGTAGTTCAAAATCGCTAAATTTGCTGGAGTTATGCCGATGTCATTCGCTACCCGTTTTGCTGTTGCCGGTTTGACAGGCCTGCTTGCCGTGGGCGTATTTGCGCCACTGCACGCACAGCAGGTTTATCGCATCGTCGGGCCGGACGGCAAGGTGACGTTTTCCGACAAGCCGCCGCTGGATACCAAGGCCAATGCGCAGGCCACCACGCCGGCAGTTGCCTCAGGCGGCGGCACCGGCGCTGCACTGCCGTTTGAGCTGCGCAATGTGGTCAGCCGCTACCCTGTGACGCTGTACACAGGGCCCAACTGCGCGCCTTGCGGGTCGGGCCGCAGCTTCCTGTCCGGCCGGGGCATCCCGTTTAGCGAACGTACCGTGAACACCAATGATGATCTGGAGGCCCTGCAAAGGCTCAGCGGCAGCACCAGCCTGCCCTTCCTGACCATTGGCGGCCAGCAGCTCAAAGGCTATTCAGAGGTTGAATGGGGCCAGTTCCTCGACGCGGCAGGCTACCCCAAGACATCGCAGCTGCCTGCGGGTTACCGCGCCGCGCCAGCGGCGCCGCTGGTGGCAGTGCAGGCGCCCCGTCCTGCGCCTGCAGCGCCAGCAGCCGCAGCGCCGGCTACCGCCGCTCCTGCTGCACCGGCACCCACCGGCCCCACCCCGGACAATCCGGCCGGCATCCGCTTCTAGCGCGTACTGGGTCAGAACACCAGCGTCTTGACCCCTGCGGCCGTGCCCAGCAGGCACACAGCCGCTTTCTGGTGGGCAAACACGCCCACCGTGACCACGCCGGGCCACTGGTTCACGTCGGACTCAAACTTCAAAGGGTCGCTGATGCGCAGGCCCGTCACGTCCAGGATGTGCTGGCCGTTGTCGGTGACCAGCGGCTTGCCGTCTTTCAGGCGGACGGTGGCCGTGCCGCCCAGCGCCGCAAACTGGCGCGTGATGCGCTGCGTGGCCATGGGGATCACCTCCACCGGCAATGCGAAGCCGCCGAGCACGTCCACCAGCTTGGATTCGTCGGCGATGCAGACAAACTGGCGCGATTGCGCTGCCACGATCTTTTCGCGGGTGAGCGCGGCGCCCCCGCCCTTGATCATGCAGCCCGTGCCATCAATCTCGTCGGCACCATCAATGTAGACAGACAGCTCCTGCACATCGTTGCTGTCAAACACCGTGATGCCGATGGCACGCAGCCGCTCGGTTGACGCGACGGAGCTGGACACCGCGCCCTTGATCTGGTCCTTCATCGTGGCCAGTGCGTCGATAAATTTATTGACGGTGGAGCCGGTGCCCACGCCCACAATTTCACCGGGCACCACGTACTGCAGCGCGGCCTGGCCGACCAGGGTTTTGAATTCGTCTTGAGTCATCTGGGAAAATCCGTGAAGTTCACGGAATTATCCAATGTCCCTTCTGCCTTACGCCCTCGCCCGCCCCTTCCTCTTCGGGCTCGACCCTGAAACCGCCCACGAGCTGACCATGCATTCGCTGGCCCGGCTGCAGGGCACGCCGCTGGAATGGGCCTACTGCAACAGCCTGGTGGATGACCCCGTCGAACTGGCGGGCCTGAAGTTCCCCAACCGCGTGGGCCTTGCCGCCGGGCTGGACAAAAACGCGCGCTGCATCGACGGCCTGGGCGCGATGGGCTTCGGCTTTGTGGAAGTGGGCACCGTCACGCCCAAGGGCCAGCCAGGCAACCCCAAGCCGCGCATGTTCCGCCTGCCTGCGGCCAACGCGCTCATCAACCGGCTGGGCTTCAACAACGACGGGCTCGATGCCTTTCTGGCCAACGTGCAGCGCGCGAACTTCCGCAAGAAAGGCCGCATCCTGGGCCTGAACATCGGCAAGAACGCCGCCACGCCCATCGAGAACGCCACCAGCGATTACCTGACTTGCCTGGACGGCGTGTACCCGCATGCCGACTATGTGACAGTCAACATCTCCAGCCCCAACACCAAGAACCTGCGCGCACTGCAAAGCGACGAGGCGCTGGACGCGCTGCTGGGCGCGGTGGCGCAGCGCCGGGCGGCATTGGCCCGACAGCACCAGCGCCGCGTGCCCGTGTTTGTGAAGATCGCGCCCGACCTGGACGAAGCCCAGGTGGACGTGATTGCTGCCACGCTCAAGCGCCACGCCATGGACGGTGTGGTGGCCACCAACACCACCATCAGCCGCGATGCCGTCAAAGGCCTGCCTCACGCAGAAGAGACCGGCGGCCTGAGCGGTGCGCCGGTGTTTGAAGCCAGCAACCGCGTGATCGCGCAGTTGCGCGCTGCACTGGGCAAGGGCTTTCCCATCATCGGCGTGGGCGGCGTGCTGAGCGGCGCGGACGCCGTGGCCAAGATCAAGGCCGGGGCCGACGTGGTGCAGATCTACACCGGCCTGATCTACAAGGGGCCAGACCTGGTACGCGAAGCGGCGCTGGCGATCAAGAACGCGCGCTGAGCAGGCCGGCCACGTGACCGCCAATTGCCAGGCTGCTGGTCAGGCCCGGTGATTCGATGCCGAACAGATTCACCAGCCCGGGCACGCCGTGCTGCGTCGGGCCCTGGATCACAAAGTCCGCAGCGGGCTCGCCCGGCCCGCTGATCTTGGGTCGCATGCCTGCGTAACCCGGCAGCAGCGCGCCGTCTTGCAGCGCGGGCCAGTAGCGCCGCACCTCGTCATAAAAGGCGTCGCCGCGGCGCGGGTCCACCACCAGGTCGTCCATCGAATCGACCCACTGCACGTCGGGCCCGAACTTGGCCTGGCCGCCCAGATCCAGCGTCAGGTGCACACCCAGCCCCGCCGCCTCGGGCACGGGGTAAATCAAGCGCGAGAAAGGCGCCCGGCCTGCCAGCGTGAAGTAGTTGCCTTTGGCATAGTGGGCCTGCGGCACATGGCGTGCGTCGAGGCCCTGGATACGACTGGCAACAGCGGGGGCGCTCAGCCCGGCGGCATTCACCACCGTCGTGGCCAGCAACTGCGTGCCGTCCTGCGCGGACAGCGCGATCCCCTCTGTGCCCACCCGTGCTGACTCAATGCCCGAATTCAACGCCACCAGCCCACCCGCGTTCTCCAGGTCGCCCTGCAGCGCCAGCATCAGCGCGTGGCTGTCCACGATACCGGTGCTGGGCGAATGGATGGCCGCCACGCATTCCAGCTGCGGTTCCATCGCGCGGGCTTCGTCACGGGTCAGCAGCACCAGGTCATTGACGCCGTTGGCCGCTGCCTTGGCAAGGATGCCCTGCAGTGCAGCCACCTGCGCATCCGACGTGGCCACGATCAGCTTGCCGCAGCGCCGGTGGCCAATGCCGCGTTCGGTGCAATAGGCGTACAGCATCTGCTTGCCCTGCACGCAAAGCCGCGCCTTGAGCGAGCCGGCGGCGTAGTAGATGCCGGCGTGGATCACCTCGCTGTTACGCGAACTGGTGCCGGTGCCAATGGCGTTGGCGGCTTCCAGCACCATCACCTCGCGGCCCTGCAGCGCCAGCGCGCGCGCCACGGCCAGGCCGACCACGCCCGCGCCGATCACCACACAATCCACTTGGTCCATCAGAGCGTGCGTGGGTCGGTGGCCAGCAACATCGCCACCAGCGACTGCAGGCTGGCCTGCAGCGCGCCAAAGCCGCCGGACAGTTCCAGCGTCTGCTCGTCCATGTACAGGCGGCGGTTGATCTCCAGCTGCACGCTGTGCCGCTGGTGCGCCGGGTCAGCGTGGCGGCGCACCAGCTCCACGCCCTTGTACGGGTGGTTGTAGCTGACGCTGTAGCCCATGGCCCTAAGATGCTCGCCAATCAGTTGGGTCAGTGCCGGGTGGGCCGTGGAGCCGTCGCGGTCACCCACCACAAAGTCGTCATGTACCAGTCCCGGAAATTCCGTGGCATGGCTGGACGCCACCGCCGGCATGGAATGGCAGTTGATGTGAATGCTGTAGCCGTGCCGCGCATGTGCGGCGTCTATGGCCTGCGCCACGGCGGCGTGATACGGCGTCCAGCAACGGTCAATGCGCGCCTGCACCTCGGCCACGCCCAGCTGGCGTGAGTAGATGGCCCGGCCGTCATCGGTCATTCGCCAGATCAGGCCCTTGCCCAAGCGCACCTTGGACAGCACGCGTTCGTCGGTGGCCACCGGGCCGGCCCAGGGGCCGTCCAGCATGTCCACGTCCACCTCGGTCACGTCGCGGTTGGCATCCAGGTAGCTGCGGGGGAACAGGGCTTCCACCCAGGCTACGCCCATGGCGGGCGCAAATTCATACAGGCGCTCCACGTGCGTGTCTTCGGCCCGGCGCAGCAACAGCGGGTCGCAGGCATGCGCAAAATCATCCGGGTACTGCGTGCCGCTGTGCGGCGAATCCAGCACCAGCGGCGTGTGGCCGGGCACCGTGCGGATCATGGAAGTCATGCCCTGAATTGTGGCGCAACGGGCGGAGAAACGGTGGCTCAGCAGCCGCAAAACAGCACTCAAACAAGCTCCTTCAGTCCAGGCTGATCCGCGCAAAACGGCTGATGCGCTGCATCTTGTCGATCTCTTTGCGGATCTGCGCGCCAAACTCGTCCGGCAGGCTGCCCGAGGGGAACAACCCCTGCCCCGCCAGCCGGTCACGCACCGCAGGTTCGCGCAACGCGCGCGCCACGGCGTCCTGGATGCGGCGCACTGCTGCAGGCGGGGTGGCAGCGGGCGCCACCAGGCCGAACCACGACGGGTCGTTGTTGGAAAACAGGCTCAGCTCGCCATAGGTGGGCACCGCCGGCAGCACCGCCAGGCGCTGGCTCCATGACACCGCCAGCGCGCGCAGCTTGCCCGACTGGATGTGCGGCAGCGACGACGCCACCTGGTCAAAGTACACCTGCACCTGCCCGCCGATCAGGTCGTTCAACGCCGGGCCTGCGCCGCGGTACGGGATGTGGACCATGAAGGTGTTGGTCGTGCTCTTGAACAGCTCGCCCCACATGTGGCCGATGGTGCCGTTGCCCGGTGACGCATAAGTCACCTTGCCCGGGTTGGCCTTCAGGTACTTGATGAATTCGCCAAAGTCGCGCACCGGCAGGCTGGCATTGATCACCAGCACGCCCGGCGCCTTGACCACCTCGGTCACGGCCGCAAAGTCCTTGAGCGGGTCATAGGGCAGCTTCCTGTACACCGCCGGGTTCACGCCGTGCGTGGACAGCGTGGCCATGCCCACCGTCAGCCCGTCGGGCGCAGCCTTGGCGACCTCGGCCATGCCGATGGAGCCCCCCGCGCCGGCGCGGTTGTCCACGATCACCGGTTGCTCCAGCAGCCTTGCCAGCGGCTCGACCAGCACCCGCGCGGTGATGTCCGTGGCGCCGCCGGGCGGGAACGGCACCACCAGGCGCAATGGCTTGCCTTGGGCCGTGGACAGTCCGGGAAGTAATGAAGTACCGGCCAGCGCCATCAGGTGTCGTCGTTGCATGTGAAGCTCCGCAGTTGTAATGCAGAAGATTTTGGCCACGCGGCCATGGCTTGCCAAACGAAAAGCACGCCTGATAACATTCCGCATTGGAATCAACTTCATGCGCCAGCTCAACCCACCCTTGCACCTGCTGCGTGCGTTTGCCACCACGGCGCGCTTTGGCAGCATCTCGCGCGCGGCCGAGGCACTGCACCTGACGCAAAGCGCCGTCAGCAAACAGGTGCAGGAGCTGGAGCGCTGGACCGGCACGGCCCTGTTTGAACGCGTGCGCAAGCGCCTGAGCCTCACGCCCGCCGGCCAGCGGTACGACGCCGCCCTGCGCCCGCTGCTGGCCGGGCTGGAGGCCGCGACACTGGAGCTGATCACCAGCGGCGACGGCGGAGGCGCGCTCGCGCTGTCCACGCTGCCCACCTTCGGCGCCAAATGGCTGATCCCGCGGCTGCCGGCCTTCCAGCAGGCACACCCGCAGATCGCGTTGCACTTCGTGCCCTATGTGCAGGGTTACGACTTTCACCGCCCGGACCTGGACTGCTCCATCCTGTTTGGCGACGGCCACTGGCCCGGCGCCGTGGCCGACTACCTGACCGGCCGCGAGGTGGTGCTGATCGCCCCACCCGCTCCGCGCAGCCGCCCGCTGCTGCGCA
>CALRZF020000127.1:0-9495 GCA_943372585.1 Ramlibacter sp. 2FC
AAAGGCCGGCGCGCCCACCCAGGCCGCGTTGGCAATGCCCGACAGGTCCATGGGCTTGCCCAGCCCCAGGCCGTTGGTCAGGATGGCATAGATGACCGACGCCACGATCAGCCCCACCAGAATCAGCAGGCGCTGCACCATGCCGCGCGTGAACACGGCCACCAGCGCCACCGACACAAAGGTCACCGCCTGCATCCAGCTGTCGAAGTTGCTCGCCGCCATGTTCTTCACCGGGATGCCCGCCAGGTTCAGGCCGATCACCGCCACCACGGCGCCGGTGACCACCGGCGGCATGAAGCGCTCGATCCAGCCCGTGCCCACCGCCTGCACGATGGCGCCGATGGCGATGTACAGCACGCCGCAGGCGATGATGCCGCCCAGGGCCACGCCGATGTTGGCGTTGGGCCCCTTGCCCGCATAGGCGGTGGCCGCGATCACCACGCCGATGAACGCAAAGCTGGAGCCCAGGTAGCTGGGCACCTTGCCGCCGGTGATGATGAAGAAGATCAGCGTGCCGATGCCGCTCATCAAAATCGCGATGTTGGGGTCAAAGCCCATGAGGATGGGCGCCAGCACCGTGGCGCCAAACATCGCGATCACGTGCTGCACGCCCATCACCGCGGTCTGCGGCCAGGGCAGCCGCTCGTCGGGCCCAATCACGCCCCCCTGGTTCAGTACCGACGCCGGCTTTTCGGTCCAGTCAAACATGCCCATTTCCGCTCCTCTTGAATGTTGAAGTGCGGCGATGTTAGTGCACCGTTGTGGTGCGGGCAATGCTGCGCCGCGGCATGCCGCGCGCAGCGGTCAGCGCGCGAAGATGGCCACGCGCCCCAGCACCTGCGCGTCCTTCAGTATCTTGCGGTGCCCCAACCCCTCGGTCGCCACCATCTGCGCGCCGCGCACCGCATGCGCATAGGCCTGGCCGTCGGCAAAGCGGTTGATGCTGTCGCCGCGGTCATGCACCACCAGCGTGGGCACGCGGATGCGCGGGCCCACGGCGGCGGGTTCAAACTGCGGCATCAATATGCCCTCGCGCGCCTCGATCAGCTTTTGCATGGCCGCGCGCGTGCCCTCGTGCAGACCGAACACATGCGCGAACAGGCGCGTGTATTCGTGCGGCGATGCGGGCGGCGCCAGCAGCACCAGGCGGTCCATGGGCGTGCCGCGGCTGGCGGCGTAGGCGGCGGCGTTGGCCGCCAGCGAATGCGCCACCACCGCGCCGATGTGGTGGCCCTCCTGCATCAGGCGCGCCACCACGTACTCGATCACGCGGGCAAACTGCGGCAGGTTGCTGGTGGCGCCGCGGCTGCGCCCGTGCGCGGGCATCTCCACCATCACCACGCGCATGCCCTGGTCGGCCAGCGCGTCGGCCAGCGGCAGCATCTGGCGCGCATGCCCGCCCCAGCCGTGCAGCAGCAGCGCCACCGGTCCGTGTGGCGCTGTGCGGCGCTGGTACAGCGTGATGCTGGCGTCCTCAAACGGCCAGGCGTCCACGCGCCAGCCGCCGTCCCACACGGCGCGCCGGTGGATCCACTTGGGCGGCAGCGGTGTGCCAAACAGGCGGTAGGCCGCGCGCACGGCCAGCGCCGGCCATACGTGCTGCGAGGTGCCCAGCGCCAGGCGGAACAGGCGCACGCCGGGGCTGGCCTGGTAGTAGGCCGATGTGGCCTTGAGTGCGGTGCGTGTCGTCATGGCCGGCCCTTTCAGTAGTAGATCCAGTCTTCATTGCTGCGCGGCAGGCTGCGCAGCGACGACAGTGCGGCGCGTGTGATGCGCCAGCCGCCCCAGGCGGTGGCGAGCCCCAAAATGATCAGCATGGTGAAATCCTTTCTTCGCACAGTCGTGCGAAATGTGGGAATGACAGAAGCAAGTGCCACATGGCCGTCAGATCCTTCTGGGGTCAGGGTTGGTAGCTCTTGACCAGGCGGTCCCACGACGCCTGGGTGCGGTCCGCCGCGCGCGGGTCGCGCAGGAAGCGGATGTCGTGCAGCATGCCCATGAACAGGGCGCTGAGTTCGCCAACCAGCTGGTCGGCGTCGGTATCGGGGGCCAGGTGCCCGGCCTCCAGGGCCTGCAGCACCGTGCGGCGAAGCGCCGCGCGCCAGCGCGTGACCTCGCTGAGCAGCACCTCGCGCAGCTCGCCGGCGCGGTCGTCCAGCTCAAACGCACCGGCGGTGTACAGGCAGCCCGTGTGGGCCTCTACATCACGGTAACGGGCGATCCAGCGCCGCACGATCTCATTCAGGCGGGGCAGGCCTTTGGGCGCCTGCATGGACGGCACAAACACATCGGCAATGAAGCGGTGGCCGAACTCTTCGATCACGGCCTTCTGCAAGGCCTCACGCGAGCCCACGCGCGAAAACACGCCGCTCTTGGACAGGCCGATGCGGTCCGCCACCCCCTGCAGCGAAAGGGCCTCCAGCCCCTCGGCCGCAGCCAGGTCCAGCGCAGCGCCGACGATGGCGGCGCGCGTGAGCTCTGACTTCTGGGTTTTGGCGTCCATGGGCGAATATTAGCACATGTGTGCGAAATTGCGAGTGACCCTGATGCCAGCTTGGGCTGGCTAGCCCCGTTTGATCTCCCGCAGCATGAACAAATACAACCCCTCCACCTTGTCACGCGCCCACGGCGTCTTGCGCAAAAACTTGAGGCTGGACGCGATGCTGGGGTCGCTGGTGAAGCAGCGCACCGGAATGCGCTCACCCAGCCCGGCCCAGCCGTAGTGCGCCACCAGCGCGGTGACGATGGCCTCCAGCGTCAGGCCGTGCAGCGGGTTGCGGGGTTGGGTCAGTGGGGATGTAGGCACAGGCACGCGCAAAGGATAACGCCAACCCCGCTTATGCTTTACCCATGAGCCCCCCCAACATCCCCCAGATCACCCTGTACCAGCGCTGGCTGCGCGAGACACGCGGCCTGTCGTTTGACTCGTATGACGCGCTGTGGCGCTGGTCGGTGGACGACCTGCCCGCCTTCTGGCAAAGCATCTGGGATTACTTCGAGCTGCGCTCGCCTACGCCGCACACGGCCGTGCTGGCCGGCGGCGCCATGCCGGGCGCGAAGTGGTTCCCCGGTGCGCAGTTCAACTATGCGCACCAGGTGTTCCGCCATGTGAATGCGGCGCACGCAGCGGGCTTGCCCGCCATCATCAGCCGCAATGAACAGGGCAACCACCGCGAACTGTCCTGGCCCGATCTGCGCCGCCAGGTGGCCTCCATGGCGCTGCACCTGAAGGCCCAGGGCCTGCAGCCCGGCGACCGCGTGGCGGCCTACCTGCCCAACATCCCCGAGGCCATGGTCGCCTTTCTGGCGGTGGTGAGCCTGGGCGGTGTGTGGAGCATCTGCGCGCCCGACATGGGCACGGCGGCCGTGCTGGACCGCTTCAAGCAGATTGAGCCCAAGGTGCTGATCGCGTGTGACGGCGTGCGCTACGGCGCGCGCGACTTTGACCGCACCGATGTGGTGGCCGAGCTGCGCGCCGCCTTGCCCAGCGTGCAGCATGTGGTGATCCATCGCAACCTGGGGCTGGACGATGCGGCCCTCACACCGCTGCAACCGTACGCGCTGATGGGCGACGCCACCGCGCGTGATGACGCGGCCACCGCAGCGTTCGCGCCGCTGTGGCTGCCGTTTGACCACCCCCTGTGGATCGTCTATTCCAGCGGCACCACCGGCCTGCCCAAGCCCATCGTGCACGGGCACGGCGGCACGGTCATCGTGGCGCTGGCGCTCAAGACGCTGCACAACGACATTGGCTGCAGCTACGCGCCCAATACTTTGGGTGAGCGCTTTCACTGGTACAGCTCCACCGGCTGGGTGATGTGGAATGCGCAGATGAGCGGCCTGCTCAACGGCACCACCTGCTGCATCTACGACGGCAACCCGGCGGGCAGCAAGGACCGCCCCGACTGGGCGACGCTCTGGCGCTTTGGCGCAGAACTGGGCGTGACTTTCTTTGGCGCGGGCGCGGCCTTCTTTGCCAACTGCATGAAGGCCGGTGTGGACCTGACGGCGCTGCCGGGCTTGAAAACCGTTCGGGCGCTGGGCACCACCGGCTCGCCGTTGTCGGCTGACGCGCAGAACTGGGGCACGGAGCAGTTCAACGCGCTGGGCGTGAAGGACATCTGGTGGTGCAATATTTCTGGGGGGACGGATTTCGCCGGTGCCTTCATCGGCGGCAACCGCGAGCTGCCCTTGGTCCCCGGCGAAATGCAATGCCGTCTGCTGGGCTGCGCAGTGGAAGCGTGGAACGAACAGGGCCAGCCGGTCATCAACGAGGTGGGCGAGCTCGTCTGCACAAAGCCCATCCCGTCCATGCCGCTGTACTTCTGGGGCGACGAGGGCAACAAGCGCTACCTGTCCAGCTACTTCGACATGTACCCCGGCGTGTGGCGCCACGGCGACTGGCTCAAGATCGGCGACAACGGTGGCTGCATCATCTACGGCCGCAGCGACGCCACCATCAACCGCCACGGCCTGCGCATGGGCACCAGCGAGCTGTACAGCGCGGTGGAGGCCTTGCCCGAGGTGCTCGACTCCATGGTGGTGGACCTGGAATACCTGGGCCGCGAAAGCTACATGCCGCTGTTTGTGGTGCTGCGCGAAGGCGTCACGCTGGACGACGCCCTGCGCGAGCGGCTGAACGGCGCCATTCGCACGGCCCTGAGCCCGCGCTTTGTGCCCAACGACATTTTCCAGGTGGCCGAGATCCCGCGCACGCTCAGCGGCAAGAAGCAGGAGCTGCCCATCAAGAAGCTGCTGCTGGGCCAGCCCATCGACAAGGTGGTCAACAAGGACGCCATGGCCAACCCGGGGTGCCTGGATTGGTACGTGGCGTTCGCGCGCGAGCGCGCCGCCTGATCGTGAACCGCAGGCCTAAGCCGGCTTGCGATTCACCAGCACGATCCCCACCGCCACCCCCGTCAGCGCCAGCACCAGCTGTGCAGTCAATGGCTCACCCAGCCACACCACGCCCAGCACCAGCGCAAACAGCGGCGTGAGGAAGGTGAACGACGACAGCCGTGTGGCCGGGTAGTGGCGCAGCATCCACATCCAGGCCAGGTAGCTGGCGAAGGCGCCGATGGCTGTCTGCAGCGCCAGCGACGTCCAGGCCCAGGTGGAATAGCTGAAGGACCATGTCTCGCCCAGCGCCAGTGACAGCAGCGGCGCGAGCGCGGCCGTCACTGCTACCTGGTAGAACAGCGTTTTCTCGGCGCTGGCCGTGGCCATCTTGCTGCTGCGGATGACCAGCGTGGTCAGACCCCACAGCGTGCCCGCCGCCAGGGCCAGTGCGTCACCGCGCAGCTGGTTGGCCGTGCCCGGCCCGGAGAACCCTTCGCTGAACGCCAACGCCACGCCGGCAAAGGCCAGCGTCAGCCCAGCCCACTGCACCACGCGCAATTTCTCTGACGGCACAAAGCGCGGCAGCAGCAACGCCACGATGAACGGCGACGTGTACAAAAACACCGTCAGGCGCGACGCCGTGGTGTCGCGCAGGCCCAGGTAAATGCAGGCGAATTCGCCGGCAAACAGGCTGCCGGCCAACAGCCCCGCGCCCAGTGTGCCATCGCGTTCAAACAGCTTGATGCCGCGCACTGTGCACCAGATCCACAGCAGCGCGGTGGCGCCAATGAAGCGCAACGTGGCCTGCCACAGCGGCGGCACTTCGCCCACGATGGTTTTGATGAGCAATTGCTGAAAGCCCCAGAACAGGCAGCAGGCCAGAAGCAGCGAAACAGCAAGGGAGTCCAGATGGTTTTTGCGCGCGATCATGGGTTTCGATGGTAGCGTTGCGGGGTTCAAACCGCTCACACGCAATCCCCATGAAAACCAAAGCAGCAGTCGCCTGGAAATCCGGCGCACCCCTTTCCATTGAAACCGTGGACCTGGACGGCCCGAAGCACGGCGAAGTGCTGGTCGAGATCAAGGCCACCGGCATTTGCCACACCGACTACTACACGTTGAGCGGCGCTGACCCCGAGGGCATCTTCCCCGCCATCCTGGGCCATGAGGGCGCGGGCATTGTGGTGGATGTGGGCCCGGGCGTGACCACGCTGAAAAAGGGCGACCACGTCATCCCGCTGTACACACCCGAGTGCCGCCAGTGCAAGTTTTGCCTGAGCCGCAAGACCAACCTGTGCCAGCTGATCCGCGGCACACAAGGCAAGGGCCTGATGCCCGACGCCACCTCGCGCTTCAGCCTGGACGGCAAGCCCATCTTTCACTACATGGGCACCAGCACGTTCAGCAACTACACGGTGGCGCCTGAAATCTCGATGGCCAAGATCCGGCCTGATGCACCGTTCGACAAGGTCTGCTACATCGGCTGCGGCGTCACCACCGGCATCGGCGCGGTGATCTTCACGGCCAAGGTCGAGGCCGGCGCCAACGTGGTGGTGTTCGGCCTGGGCGGCATCGGGCTGAACGTGATCCAGGGCGCCAAGATGGTGGGCGCCGACAAGATCATCGGCGTGGACATCAACCCCGCGCGTCAGGAGATGGCGCGCCAGTTCGGCATGACGCACTTCATCAACCCGAATGAGGTCGAGAACGTGGTGGACGCCATCGTGCAGCTGACCGATGGCGGCGCCGACTACAGCTTTGAATGCATCGGCAACACCAAGGTCATGCGCCAGGCGCTGGAATGCACGCACAAGGGCTGGGGCCGCAGCATCATCATCGGCGTGGCCGAAGCGGGGGCCGAGATCAGCACGCGCCCGTTCCAGCTGGTCACCGGCCGCAAGTGGGAGGGCTCGGCCTTTGGCGGCGCACGCGGCCGCACCGACGTGCCCAAGATTGTGGACTGGTACATGGAAGGCAAGATCAACATCGACAGCCTCATCACCCACACCATGCCGCTGGCGGACATCAACAAGGGCTTTGACCTGATGAAGCGCGGCGAGTCGATTCGCGGCGTGGTGATCTTCTGATGAGCGTCGAGGTCGTCAGCGAGCATGCCTGCTTTGGCGGTGTGCAGCGCTTTTACAAGCATGCGTCGGGCGAGATAGGCCTGCCCATGAAGTTCTCCGTGTACCTGCCGCCGCAGGCGGTGGCAGGGGTGAAGGTGCCCGCGCTGCTGTTCCTCGCAGGCCTCACCTGCACCGAAGAAACCTTCATGATGAAAGCCGGTGCGCAGCGCCTAGCCGCTGAACTGGGTGTGGCGCTGATCGCGCCCGACACCAGCCCGCGCGGCGCGGGCGTGGCGGGCGAATCGGACAGCTGGGACTTTGGCGTGGGCGCTGGCTTTTACCTGGACGCCACGCAGGCCCCCTGGGCCACGCACTGGCGCATGGAAAGCTGGTTGATGAAAGAGCTGCTGCCGCTGGTCACGGCGCAGTTGCCCATTGACGCACAACGCATCGGTCTTTTCGGTCACTCCATGGGCGGGCACGGCGCTCTCACGCTGGCGCAGCGCCACCCCGGTGTGTTCAAGACGCTGTCGGCCTTCGCGCCGATCTGCGCGCCCACGCAGTGCCCCTGGGGGCACAAGGCTTTCACCGGTTATCTGGGTGCAGACACCGGTGCCTGGAAAGCGCACGACGCCACGGCATTGATGGCTGCGCAAACGCGGGCCCCTTACCCCGGCGGCATCCTCATCGACCAGGGCCTGGCCGACAAATTCCTCGCCGACCAACTGCACCCGCACCTGTTTGAAGAGGCCTGCCAGGCCGTGGGCCAGCCGCTGACGCTGCGCCGCCATGCGGGCTACGACCACGGCTACTACTTCATCGCCAGCTTCATAGACGACCACCTGCGTTTCCACGCGCAAGGGCTGGGCTGAGGTGGACCACAAGTGGCTGGAAGACTTCATCGCGCTGGCGCGCGAAAGGAGCTTCTCGCGCACGGCTGAGCAGCGCCACGTGACGCAGCCGCAGTTTTCGCGCCGCATCCGCGCGCTGGAGCTGTGGGTGGGGGCCGACCTGATCAACCGCGCGGGCATGCCGCTGTCGCTGACCGCTGCGGGCGAGGCACTGCTGCCCGTGGCCAGCCGCGCCGTCGCCAGCCTGAGCGATGCGCGCGAACGCATACGCCATGCGCAGGGTGGGCTCAACTGGGTGACGCTGGCCACGGGCCGCACGCTGTCGCGCACGGCGGTGCCGGGCTGGCTGGCGCGCGTCAAGCGCAGCACGGGTGAATTCCGCCTGCGTCTGGTCACCGGGTCCATTGCCGAGGGTGCCACGGCGCTGGAACAAGGCGGCGCGGATTTTTTGCTGTCGTTCACGCATCCGCGCCTGCCGCTGGTGCTGGACGAGCAGCGCTTTGAAGGCATGACGCTGGGCACCGACGAACTGGTGGCCGTGAGCGCGCCGCGGCCTGACGGCAAGCCGCTGCACGCGCTGCCCGGCACGCAAAAAAAGCCGGTGCCGGTGCTGGGCTACGCGCCTGCACTGGCACTGAGCCAGATCCTGCAGGACGGCCTGGGCCGCAGCCCGCGGGAGCTGCACCTGCACAACGTGACCGAATCCGACTTCGCCGAGTCGCTGCACGAGCAGGCACTGCAGGGCGTGGGCCTGGCCTGGCTGCCGCGCGGGCTGGTGGGCAACGACCTGCGTGACGGCCGGCTGGTGGAGGCCGACCGCAGGGGCACGGCCATACGCTTTGAGATCCGCCTGTACCGGCCGCGCAGCGCGCGCAACGAGCTGGTGCAGCGCATCTGGGCGGCCAGCCAGGCGGGGTGAGGGTTCGCATGGGCGTATGCGTGTTGCGCATACGCGGTGCGCAGGCGATTTCTAGACTGGCTTCATCACCACCTGAGGAGTCGTCATGAAGAAGTTGTTGAACCGCCGTACCGCAACGCTGCTGGGCGCAGCCGCCGTCGCCGGCCTGCTGCCCCTGTCGTCCGCTTTGGCCCAGGCCTGGCCCACAGGCAAGCCTGTGACCCTGGTGGTGGGGTACCCGGCGGGCGGCAGTGTGGACCTGGTGGCACGCACCATTGCGGAGCCCCTGTCCAAACGCCTGGGCACCCCCGTGGTGGTTGAAAACATCGGCGGCGCGGGCGGCACCATCGGTGCGCAGAAGGTGGTGAACGCCGCGCCTGACGGCTACACGCTGCTGCTGGGCTCGGGCAGCGAGGTGTCGATTGCCAGGCTGTTCAACACCGCCGTCAAATACAACGGCGAAACCGACCTGTCCCATATCGGGCTGATTGGCGTGACGCCCATGGTGTTCGTGGCCGGCCCCAAGGCCGGTGTCAAGACCATGGACGAAGCGCTGGCCCGCGCCAAACGCGAGCCCAACAAGCTGAGCTTTGCCTCGTCGGGCGTGGGCACGCCGCTGCATGTGTCGGGCGAGCTGATCAACCTGCTGGGCGGTACGACCTTCCGCCACATTCCGTACCGGGGTGCCGCGCAGATGGTGCAGGACGTGCTGGGCAGCAATGTGGAGTTCAGCGTGTTTGTGCTGTCGTCGGCCCTGCCGCACATCGAGTCCGGCAAGATGACCGCTTTGGGCGTGACCACGCCTGCGCGCTCGCGCGCCGCGCCGCAGATTCCCGCTTTG
>CALRZF020000128.1:0-9479 GCA_943372585.1 Ramlibacter sp. 2FC
GGGGCCGTCCATCGTGGCATACAGCTCCGCGGCCTTGGATGCCACGCCGCCGCCGTAGCTTTGCCCGTGCAGCAGCGTGCGCCGTGGCTGACCGAAATGCTGCACAAAGTACTGGCGTGCCCGCTCGGTGTCTTCGGCCGCCATGGTCACGCCAAAGCCGCCGCGCCGGTAGGTGTGGGCCACCCAGGCATAACCGGCCCTGACGGTGATGGCCCAGCGCTTGAGGTCTTCCTCGCCGCGCTCGAACTTGGCGGGGCCGGTGTCGGCCGGGCCGCCATGGGCATGCACGACCAGCACGCCGCTGTCCTTGTTCCAGCCTGCGGGCAGGGCCACCCAGTAAAAGCCGCCCAGGGGGTCTTCGCTGGTGAAGCACTGGCTGCCGGCCGGAACCTCCTTGGGGCAGGTCAGGGGCTTGGGGGCAGGCTGTGCGTGGGCTGCGGTGCTGGCGGCCAGGGCGAACAGCAGCGGCAACAGCCGCGTGCTTGTCAATCGGTTCATGCATGTCTCCTTGTGGGCATGACCATAGGCGGCAATCCACCTTGCGTCAAATATACTGAACCCGTCACCTCAATACTTTATAAATATGGAGTTGCGGCATCTTCGGTACTTTCTGGCGGTGGCCCACACCGGCCACATGACGCGCGCGGCCGAGGCGCTGGGCATCCAGCAGCCGCCGTTGAGCCAGCAGATCAAGGCACTGGAAAATGAGCTGGGCGTCGTGCTGTTCCAGCGCCACCCCAAAGGTGTGGCGCTGACTGAGGCGGGCCGCCAGTTCCAGCTGGAGGCACAGCGGCTGATGGACGGCATGGCCGCCATGACGCAGCGCATGGCCCGCGTGGCGCGCGGCGAGCTGGGCCAGCTCAACATCGGTTTCACCAGCTCGGCGGCTGCTCATGCATTTACGCCTGAAGCCCTGCGCGAATGCCGGCGCAGCCAACCCGGCGTGACGCTGTCCCTGAGCGAAGACAACGCCGCAGGCATCACCGAATCTGTGGCTGCGCATCGCCTGCATTGCGGGCTGATCCGCGTGCCGGTGGCGCGCCCGCCGGGGCTTGAGTTTGAGGCGCTGCTGCGCGAACCCGTGGTGGTGGCCCTGCCGCGCGACCACGCGCTGGCGCAGCGCAAGCCCGGGCGCAGGGCCGGGCCTGTTGCGCTGGCAGACCTGCGTGATGACGGTTTCATCCTGGTGCGCCGGCCTGGCGCGCCCGGCCTGTACGCCAACCTGCTGGCGCTGTGTGAAGAGCAGGGCATCCAGCCGAAGATCGCCGCTGAAGTCGGCCGCATGGGCACCAGCCTGAATCTGGTGGCGGCGGGCGCGGGCGTGTCGGTGGTGCCGGCGTCCATGCAGGGGCAGCACAGCCAGGCGGTTGTTTACCTGCCGTTCCTGGAAAGCGCGCGTCTGGATGCGCCGCTGACGCTGGTGTACCGCCGTGCCGACACGGGCGGGCCGGTGGCGCATTTCCTGGCGATCGCGCGCAAGACCGCCGCGCGGCTGGCCCGGCGGGGCGCGGCGTGAAGCGCCGGCTCGTCCTGTCAGGGCTGGTGGCGGCGGGCGCCGCAGGCGCGGCTGTGGGGCAGGCGCGCTGGCCCAGGCAGCCGCTGCGCATCATCGTGGTGTACCCGCCAGGCGGCCTGAGTGACGGCATGGCGCGGGCGCTGGCGGCCCAGCTCGAAACCCAGCTGGGCGTGCCGGTGCGCGTGGAAAGCCGTGCCGGCGGCGGCGGCAGCGTGGGCCTGCAGGCGCTGGCTCAGGCCGCGCCCGACGGCCACACGCTGGCGTTCTCGGCGGTCAGCCCCCTGACGCTGCGCCCGCACCTGGGCCCGGTGGGCTACGACCCGTTCAAGGACATCGCGCCGGTGGCGGGGGTGATGTTCACGCCGGTGTTGCTGGTGGGCACGCCGGCCTTCACGGGCCGCGACTTTGCGGGCCTGCTGGCGCAGGCCAGGGCACGCCCCGGCGCGTTGCGCTGGGCCACGTCGGGCGTGGCCACTGCCGGGCACCTGGTGCTGGAGCAGGTGCAGGCAGGCAGCGGCGTGCGGGTGACGCATGTGCCGTACAAGGGCGGCGGCCAGCAGATCAACGATGCGCTGGCAGGGCAGTTTGAGCTGCTGTCCACCAACGTCGCCCCGGCGCAATTGCGTCATGTGGCCGATGGGCGCTTGACTCCGCTGGCGGTGGGCGCGCCGCAACGGCTGGACGTGCTGGCGCAGGTGCCGACGTTTGCAGAGTTGGGCTTGCCGCAGGCCAACATCTCATCGTTGTTCGGCGTGTTCGCACCGGGGCGTACGCCTGTGGCGGTGCTGGAGCGTTTGAATGTTGAAATCAATCGTGCGCTGGCCGATCCGGCTCTGCGCGAACGCATCGTTGCATCTGACAACTTGCCTGTTGGCGGTAGCAGGACCGAATTTGTTCGCCGCATTGCGGATGAATGGACGGGTAACCGGCGGCTTCGGTTTGTGGGGATGCGTTTGGAGTGAGTTTGGTACGCAAGGTTGTGGGTGGGGCTGATGGCGCTTCACTGCAACGCCCTCCGCTGCGCTACGGGTGCCCTGCGCTGCTCGCCCTACGGGGCGGGGTTCAGGTGCTTCGCAACGGCGCTGATACGCGCCGTTCCATAAATCACCCGAACCCCGGTCCGCCTTGCAGGCGGACTGCCCCCGCAGGTCTGCGCTGCTCGGCGCCGCAGAGGCGCGCCAGCAGCCCCACCCACAACCTTGCAGCCTGCATAACAGGTACGCCACTGGTCACGATAGCCAACAGCCTGGCTGTTGAGCGGTTGCGCGCCAACAATAGCTCTGCAAGGACGGGGGGTAGGGCCGCAGCGGCGCCTCTGCGGTGCCGAGCACCGGAGTGCAGCGGGGGGAGTCCGACCGAAGGGCGGACCGGCGAGGACGATTTATGGAATGGCGCGTATCAGCGCCATTGCGAAGCGACCGCAGCCGCCCCGCGGAACGAGGAGCGCAGGGGAGTCCGGCCACAGGCCGGACCACCGCAGTGAAGCCGCTGCGGCCCTACCCCCCGTCCTTGCCGACGGGACGATGCACGTACAAAGCTTGCCGTACCATCGGCTCCTTCCCACCCCAACACAAAGCCCAAGCCCGCAATGCGTATCCTGCTCGTCGAAGATGACAAGATGCTGGCCGACGCCATCAGCCGGGCGCTGGTGCAGTCGGCCTACGCCGTGGATGTGGTGGACACGGGGGAGCGCGCCGACGAGGCGCTGGCGGCCCATACCTTTGACCTGGCCATTCTTGACATCGGCCTGCCGGGCCTGAGCGGTCTGGAGGTGTTGCGCCGATTGCGCGCACGCAAGTCGGTCATGCCGGTGATGATGCTCACGGCCTTTGACACGCTGCAAGACCGCGTCAAGGGCCTGGACCTGGGTGCGGATGACTACCTGGCCAAGCCGTTTGACCTGCCCGAGCTGGAAGCCCGCGTGCGTGCCCTGCTGCGCCGCGGCGCCGGCACCACACCCGAGATGACCTACGGCCCGTTGACGTTTGACACCGTGGGGCGGCGGGTCTTTTGCGCGGGCAAGCCGGTGGACCTGTCGGCACGCGAGCTGGCGCTGCTGGAAATGTTGCTGCTACGCCAGGGCCGCGTCGTGAGCAAGGAGCATCTGGTCAATCACCTGTACGGCTGGGGTGACGACGTCGGCGACAACGCGGTAGAGGTGCATGTGTACCGCCTGCGCCGCAAGATCGAGCCGCTGGGCTGCGAGATCCGCACCGTGAGGGGCATGGGTTACCTGATGGAACGGCTGGATGAACCCCAGTGACCTGCGGCTGCAGCGCAAGCTGCTGGCCTGGTTGCTCAGCCCGCTGCTGGCGCTGCTGGTGCTGGACGCCGGGGTGACCTGGTGGTCCTCGCGCCACCTGTCCAACCTGGCTTACGACCGCTCGCTGCAGGAAATCGCGCGCGAAATCGTGCTGGACGTGAACCCCGGCGCCGACGGCCCGCAGCTGGAGCTGACCCAGGCCGCTGAGCGCATCCTGCTGATCGACCCCGACGACCGCCTGTTCTTTCGCGTCACGGCCGAAGACGGCCGCGCGCTGGGCGGCGACCCGTCCTTTGCGGCGCCGCCCGCCAGCCTGCGCAAAGGCGGCCCCGCCGTGTATTACGACGCCGTGCTGCAGGGCGAACCGGTGCGCGCGCTTGCGTGGTGGGCCCCACTGCAGGCCGCCGGCACAAAGCATGTCGTGCTGGTGCAGGTGGGGGAAACGCTCAACAAGCGCGGGCGCCTGTCGCGCGACATCGTGACGCAGACGGTGCTGCCCCAGCTGCTGCTGATGCTGATGGCCACTGTGGCGGTGTATGTCGGCGTGTCGCGCGGGCTGGGGCCGCTGCGCGAGCTGGCGCGTGCGGTGTCCAACCGTTCCCACCTGGACCTGAGCCCCATCGACACCGAAAGCGTGCCCGCCGAGGTGCGCCCGCTGGTGCAGGAAGTCAACGACCTGATGCTGCGCCTGGGCAAGATCCTGGACTACCAGAGCCGCTTTGTGGCCGACGCCGCGCACCAGCTCAAGACGCCGGTGAGCGGCCTGAAGGCACAGATCGAGCTGGCGCTGCGCGAACAGGACCCGCAACGCCTGCGCCATTCGCTGGCGCAGCTGTACATTGGCGCCGACCGGATGTCGCGGCTGGTGCAACAGCTGCTGTCGCTGGCGCGCAATGAGCCCGCTGCCGCACAGGCCGTGCGGCGCGAGCCCGTGGACCTGAAAGCCCTGGCCATGCAGGCCACGATGGAATGGGTACCGCTGGCGCTCAAATCGGGCATCGACCTGGGTTTTGACGGCCACGACGGCCCGGTGGTCATCCATGCCGACCCGGACCGGCTGCGCGAACTCATCAACAACCTGGTGGACAACGCCATCCGCTACAGCCACAAGGGCGGGCGGGCCACGGTGGGTGTGGCCATCACGGGCGGCAGCCATGCACGCCTGTCGGTCAGCGACGACGGGCCGCACATCCCCGTGGAAGAACGCTCGCGCATCTTCGAGCGCTTTCACCGCCTGCTGGGCACCCAGACCGACGGCAGCGGCCTGGGCCTGGCCATCGTGAGCGAAATCGCCGCCCTGCACGGCGCGCAGATCGTGCTGGAGGACGACGGCGACGGTGTGGGCAACCGCTTCAGCGTGCTGTTTGCCCTGAGCCCCGAGCTGCACCCGGGCGCCACGTCAGCTGGCTGACAGTTTGGCGACAAGTGGCTGACAGCCCGGTGGCAGGGGCTGGAAAGCCGCCCTGCCTAAGCTGGCCTGATCCGTGTGCGCATCCCGCGCCACCGGAGTTCAGGAGACAACATGCTTTCATTTGCCAGTCCGGAGTTCTGGATTGCCCTGTCGCAGATCGTGCTGATCAACATCGTGCTCAGCGGCGACAACGCCGTCGTGATCGCGCTGGCCTGCCGGTCATTGCCCGCCCACCAGCAGAAAAAGGCCATTGTGTTCGGCAGCGTCGGCGCCATCGTGCTGCGCGTGGTGCTGACCTTTTTCGCCGTGATGCTGCTGGACCTGCCCTACCTGAAGCTCATCGGCGCGGCCGCCTTGTTGTGGATCGGCGTGGGCCTGCTCAAGAGCGACGACGGCGATGAAAACCTGGAAGGCCACTCAAACCTGGCCGCAGCCATCAAGACCATTGTGGTGGCCGACCTGGTGATGAGCCTGGACAACGTGATCGGCGTGGCGGCTGCAGCCAAGGGCAACGTGGTGCTGCTGGTGGTGGGCCTGGTCATCAGCATCCCGCTGATCATCTTCGGCAGCGCCATCCTGCTGCGCATCATGGGTCGTTTTCCCATCATCATCACGCTGGGCGCCGGGCTGCTGGGCTGGGTGGCCGGCGAAATGGCGATGTCCGACCCCGCCATCAGTGTCTGGAGCGCCCAGCAGCACACACTGCACATGCTGGCACCGGCCGCAGGCGCACTGGCCGTCATAGCGCTTGGCAAATGGCTGACCAGCCGCAATGCGGCACCTGCCGCACCCGCCGCCTGAAGCAGGGAGGCAAAAATGGCCAAGGTTCTCGTCCCCATGCAGCCCGACCAGCCGGCCAAGACACAGGCGGCGGTCGAGGCGGCGATCCGGTTGCACCGCCAGGAAAACGCAGCGGTGCACCTGCTGAGCGTGCAGGCCCGCGTCAATGGCCATGTCGCCTCGTATTTCGGCGCCGACGAGCTGCGCCTGCTGCAACAGAAGATGGGGCGTGAGGACCTGTCAGCAGCCCGCGGGCTGCTGGATGCGGCCAACGTGCCCTACACCACCAGCATCGCCATCGGCCGGCGCGCCGACACCATTGCGCAGACCGCGCGCGAGTACGGCTGCCGCCGCGTGCTGCTGGGTGCGCCGCCGGAAAGCGACGTGGTGAGCACGATGTTCGGCTCGCTGGCCGACCAGTTGCGCCACATGATCAACGGCTCGGGCGGGTTCGAAGTCATTGGTTCCTGATTGCGGCGCAGCCCGCTGTGGGCGTTGTCCTACACGTTAGGGCGCACCAGGGGACACGGGCCAGGCGCAAAGCCACCTACAGTGGAACGGTAGCGCGGCGCCATGCTTCACACGGGGTAGAAAGCAGGCAAGCCGCAGGAGTACTGCCATGCGTTCCACCCCTTCCAGCGGCGCCGCCGCCGATATTGTTTCCAGCGACTTTGTCAGCCTGGCCACGCACCTGCGCACCTGCAACCGCTCACGCGGCCGGTTCTTCGCTCTGCAGTCCACGCTGGAATTCATGCACTCGCAAGTCAGCCCCCGCATCGTGACCACGGCCGCGGCATTCGCTGCCGCCGGCATCGTCGTTCTGCTCACATTGGCCTGAGGCCCGCGTGGCCGGCCCTTTGCTGCCGTTGCTGGTCGGGCTGTCCCCTTACGCCCGCAACCTGCTGGCAGCACCTGCGCAACAACCCGAACCCCCGGTGCGCGCCGAGCTGTTCGGCCTGCACCGGTTTGAATCGCATGGGCGCAGCCTGGCTCGGGCGCAGGGCGCGGACGACAGCGAGTCCGGGGCTGCCGGCCCCGGCTTTTTCCCCCGTGTGCATGACAACATCGCCGCGCTGCGCGCAGCGTACGACTATGTCGCACTGACCTCACGCAGCGGCCTGTACGTAACGCCGGCGGCTGAATGGCTGCTGGACAACTTCCACCTGGTGGAAACACAGCTCCAGGAAATCCGCGAAGGCCTGCCCCGGCGCTACTACGCCCAGCTGCCCAAGCTCACCCAGGAACCGCTGCAGGGCCTGCCCCGTGTATACGGCATCGCCTGGGCCTATGTGGCCCACACCGACAGCGTGCTGGACGTGGCGCTGTTCAGCAGCTTCATCAATGCCTACCAGGAGGTCACGCCGCTGCGCATGGCCGAGCTGTGGGCCTTGCCCACCACATTGCGTGTGGTGCTGCTGGAAAACCTTCGCCGCGTGGCCGACAGCATTGCCTCGTCCAAAGCGGCACGGGAAGTGGCCCACGCCGCGTGGGACGCGCCGGGCGGCTTGACTGTCGAACAGCTGGACGAATTGCTGGCACTGATGCAGGGCCACGGCCTGGCGCGCGCCTACCTGGCGCAGCTGTGGCAACGCGTGCCCGCCGATCAGCCGGCTGACGCCACCACCCTTGGGGCGTGGGTCCAGCGCCATTGCCCCGACGGGCCGCTGCTGGTCACCGAGAGCCAGGCAGCCCAGGTCGCCACCAACCTGTCGGTGAGCAACATCATCACCACGCTGCGCCTGATCAGCCAGACCGAATGGGCCGATGTGATCGAGCCGCTGGCCCACCCGCTGCGCGTGCTGCGCCAGTCGCCCGGCTTTGCGGCGGAAAGCGAAATCACCCGCCGCCAGATCACCCACGCACTGGAGCGGCTGGCGCGGCGCAGCGGCCGGCCCGAGCGCGCCGTCGCGCAGCAGGCGGTGACGGCTGCCACGCGCGGCGGCGACGAAGCCCAACGCACCGTCGCATGGCACCTGATCGGCCCGGGACGCACGGCACTGGAAACTGCCCTGGGCCTGCGCGCTGCGGCACCCCATGGGCGCAGGCCGACGCGGCTGGCGCTGTACCTGGGCACATTGCTCACCGCCACCGCCGCATTCCTGGCCTGGGCAGCAAAAGGAGGCGCGCATGCCGATGCGGCAGGCGTGCTGGCCCTGTTCCTGGCGGCCTGGCCGGCGTCAGAGGCGGTGGTGTCGTTCGTGCACCGGCTGCTGGCTGAATCCGTCAAGGTCCAGCCCCTGCCCCGCCTGGACTGCGCCCACGGCATATCAGCCACCCAGCGCGTGCTGGTGGTCATCCCCACGCTGCTCACATCGGCCTCCTTCACCCGCGAGCTGGTCGCCCGGCTGGAACAGCACTGGCTGGCCAACCGTGAAGCCAACGCGCAGTTCGCCCTGCTGACCGACTGGGCGGATGCAACCGCGCAGCAGCGCCTGGGCGACACCCCGCTGCTGGATGATGCGACCGCACTGGTCAACGCCCTGAACACCCGCTATCCGCCCGATGCCGGGCAACCTGCACGGTTCCTGCTGATCCACCGCGAACGCAGCTGGAGCGAAACACAGCGCCGCTGGATCGGCTGGGAGCGAAAACGCGGCAAGCTGGAGCAACTGGTGCGCTGGCTGGCCACCGGCGAAAGCGACGGTTTCCTGCCACTGTCCGCAGGCATGACGCTGGCCGCCGGCACGCGCTATGTGCTCACGCTGGACAGCGACACCACCTTGCCCCCCGGCGCACTGCGCGAGCTGGTGGCCGTGGCCGCGCACCCGCTCAACACGCCGCAGGTGGACGCCGCCACGCGGCGCGTGGTCCGTGGCCACGCCATCCTGCAGCCGCGCGTCGTCACCCCGCTGCCCAACCCGCGTGAACGCACGCTGTACCAGCGCATGTTTGCCGGCCAGTGCGGCATAGACCCGTACAGCAGCGGTGTGTCAGACATCTACCAGGACGTGTTCGGCACGGGCAGCTTCAGCGGCAAGGGGCTGCTGCATGTGCAGGCGCTGCACGCCGTGCTGGACGCCCGCCTGCCCGAGGGCAGCGTGCTCAGCCACGACCTGCTGGAAGGAACCATTGCCCGCTGCGGCTACGTGAGCGACATCGTGTTGATCGAAGACCACCCCCATCACGCCGGCGTGGCCGACACGCGGGTGCACCGCTGGACACGCGGCGACTGGCAGCTGCTGCCGCTGATGCGCCAGGCGCGCCGCTACGGCATTGACGCTTTGGGCCTGTGGAAGATGGCCGACAACCTGCGCCGCTCGCTGGTGATGCCCGCGTCCTGGGCGCTGCTGGTGTGGGTGCTGTTCACCGGCGCGCTGCACCTGGGCACAGCGCTGGCCGTGGTGGGCGCCGCGCTGCTGGCCGGCCCGCTGATGGGCGCCGCCGCAGGCCTGGTGCCTACGCGCCGCGGCATTGCATGGAAGCATTTTTTCCACGTGGGTGCGCGGCACGTGGCACGCAGCGTGGTGACCGCCGCATACCAGTTCAGCCAGCTGGCGCTGCAGGCCTCG
>CALRZF020000129.1:0-9478 GCA_943372585.1 Ramlibacter sp. 2FC
CGGCGTTCCACGTCAGCGGCCAGGCGCGTGGCTTCGTCCAGCTTGCGCGCAGCCAGCTCGCGCTCGGCGCGGGCCTGGGCGGCTTGCGCGGCCAGCGCGCGCAACTCACCCGCCAGCTTGAGCCGGGCCAGCGCCTGTTGCGGCTCAAAAGCTGCGCGCTCGGCGCCCGCCTGGCGTTGGGTGGCGCCGCGCACGCCGGCGTTCCACAGCGGCAGCTCCAGCTCGGCCTCGTATTCACGCAGGCCGCCATTGGCGTTGAGCCTGTCGGTGCGGTGCGCCAGTGTGGCGCTCGGCGGGCCGGACATCAACGACTGCGCGGCGCGTTCGCGCGCCTGCAGCTCGTCCAGACGATGGGTGGCCGCGCGGGCTGCGGGGCTCAGTGCCCAGGCGGCATCAAGCGCCTGGCGCAGGGTGGGTGGGGTTTGCGCCTGTGCAGGCAGCAGCAGGCCAAGGCTCAGCCCGGCCGCGGCGAGCGCGCGCCGCATTTGCATTGAAAGTAACAACAAGAAAGAACTCCGAAGCTGTACAACACTTCGGCAAACCTGGGCTGCGCAGCAGACAAGAGATGCTGCGTCAGCTCAAAGGCTCACCACGGCAGGCGTGGTGCGAGCCCATTTGGGGCGTTCGATCTCGGGTGGCGGGGCGTGCCCGTGGGTGTGAACCAGCGCCGTGGGCGTGGTGGTGGCGTTGGTGTGCAGCGCTGTACCGGCCAGGGCCGGCAGCACACCGGCCGGGTGGCAGCAATGTGTGAGCCCGCACGGCTCGTCGCCATGGTCGGGCTCGGCCTGCGGGTCTTGCTGCAGGGATTCGGTGATGTGCGCCAGCGCATGCAGGTCTTCCCCGACCACATGGGCCTGCGCCAGGCCGGCCTGGGCGGCGAACCACAGCATGAGGAAAAGGCAGAGCAGGCGTTTCACGGGCGCGATCATAGCAAGGGGTTGATGCTGTGTCCGGCTTTAGGGATATGCGCCGGCGCGTCGGCCTGCAGGGCTATCCCATAATCCCCACGGTATGAAAACGCCGTTGCTCTACATCGTGAATGCCATCGCAGAAACTGCGGGCTGTTGCATGCGTGCCTGCGGCCATGAGTCTCATCGTTCAGCCACGTAGCAGCATGAAAATCAGTTCGACGCAGGTCAACAATACCTACCGCATCGGTGACGCCGCGCAGCAAAGCGGCGTCAGCGCCGCCAACATCCGTTACTACGAAAAAGAAGGCCTGCTTGCGCCGCAGGCCCGCGCCGGCAACGACTACCGGGTGTACACCGCAGCCGACGTGCACCAGCTGCGCTTTATCCGCCTGTGCCGCGCCATGGACATGAGCCTGGACGAGGTGCGCACCCTGCTGGCGCTGGACCTGCGCAAGAAGGCCGATTGCGCCACAGCCGACGCCGCCTTGCGCGAACACATCAGCCATGTGCGCGAACGCCTGGCCGAGCTGCGCGCGCTGGAAAAGGACCTGGTGGCGCTGCAGGCGCGCTGCCATGGCGACGGCGACCGCTGCCACATCATTGAGGCACTGCACGAGCAGGCCGATGCCGCTGTGCCTGCGCGCAAACGCACGGCGCCGGCCAAGCGCCACGTGTAAAGGCGCTAGGCCTTTTCCATCTGCCCGCGGGCCTTGTCGATCCACAGCTGCAGGTTGTCCAGCAGCCCGCTCTGGCTGAACGAGCAGCTTTCCTCGCTGAACAGGGCGCTGGACTCCAGGCGGTCCAGCAGGTCGTTCAGCACCTGGCCGTAGCGTTCGGGCAGGGACAGCGGTTCCGCGTGGTTGCGCACCTGGATGCTGAAGGCCTGCACGCCCAGGCTGCCGGCGCGCAGGGCGTCCAGCGCGGTCTGGATGGATGCGAGAGCTTGCATACTCAGTTCTTGAACGCGCGCGGCAGCGGCATGCCGCGCTTTTGCATCACGTCGCGCAGACGGTCGGGGTAGTCGGTGATGATGCCGTCCACGCCCCAGCCCAGCAGCCGCTCCATGTCGGCGGGGGTGTTGATCGTCCAGGGCACGACCTTCAGGCCCAGGCTCTGCGCTTCTTTCACCAGCGCTTCGGTCACCGCGCCGCCGTTGGGTGACCACACCGCGCCGCCGGCGGCCTTGACCATCTTTGGCACGCTGCCATGGTCTGCGACCTTGAAGCCAGCCGTCCAGGCGCCGTCACGGATGTTGTCGGTGTTGGCGGTCTGGATGCTCAGATACACCGTGGGGATGCCTGGTTCAAAGCCCTGCACGATCTGCAGCGTGCGCCAGTCAAAGCTCTGGATCGTCACGCGCTTTTCCATGCCTGCCTCACGCACCACGTTCAAGAGCGCGCGCGCCATCTGCTCAGGGTTGACGGTCTCGTCCGGCTGGGTGGGGTTGATCTTGGTTTCAATGTTAAAGCGCACATCGTTGATGCCGCGCCCCTTGACAAAAGCAAACAGCGACGCCAGCGTGGGCACGCGCGTGCCGTCGCGCGGTGCCTGGGTGCTGAAGGTTTTGGCATAAGGTGTATCGGGGTTGATGCGACCCACGTCATAGGCCTGCAGCTGCGACAGCGTCAGCGATTTGAGCGTGGGCCCCTTGCCGGGCGGCAACCATTGGCCGTACGCATTGCGCGTGATGGCGGGGTTGAGGTACGGATCGTGCGCGACCACCACCACACCATCGGCGGTGACGCCGATGTCCAGTTCCAGCGTGTTCACACCCACCTCCAGCGCGCGTTCAAACGCGGGCAGGGTGTTCTCAGGTGCCAGGCCGCGCGCGCCGCGGTGGCCCTGCGCGTCGAAAGCCAGGGTGCTGCAGCCGGTCAGGGCCAGCAGGCCAAAGGTGCACAGCAAGGTGCGCAGGCGGTGGGGTGTTGTGATTGTCATGGCCGCATTTTGCCGTGGCTGTGTGAAACGTGGTGGCTGTCTTACGATGTCACCCATGCACATCGAACTGGACCACACCATCGTGCCTGCGGCCGACAGGCGGGCGTCCGCAGAACTGTTGGCCGGCCTGCTGGGCGTGCCCTGGTCGGAAACCGGCGTGGGCCCCTTTTGCCCGGTGTATGTCAGCGACAGCCTGACGCTGGATTTTGACCAGACCGACGGCCCCTTGGCCTTGCAGCATTACTGCTTTCGCGTGAGCGATACGGACTTTGACGCCATCCTGGGGCGCATTCAGGCGCGCGGCATCGAATACCGCAGCCTGCCGCACGGCCCGGTGGACAGGCAGGTGAACACGCAGCACGGCGGGCGCATCGTCTACTGGGGGCAGCCCGACGGGCATGTGTGGGAGATGCTGACGGTCAGCTATGCGCGCCAGCGCTGACCTTGCCGCAGCCGCAAAAGGCTGATGGCGCACCCCTAATGCAGCGACGACAAAAACTGCTTGAGCTCCGCCGTCTGCGGGTTGCCAAACAGCTCCGCAGGCGGACCCATCTCGTGCACGCGCCCCTGGTGCATGAAGATCACGCGGTTGCTGACCTTGCGGGCAAAGTTCATCTCGTGCGTGACCATCAAAAGCGTCATGCCTTCTTCGGCCAGCGTTTCCACCACGCGCAGCACCTCGCCCACCAGCTCCGGGTCCAGCGCGCTGGTGATTTCGTCGCACAGCAGCACGGCGGGCTCCATGGCCAGCGCACGGGCAATGGCCACGCGCTGCTGCTGGCCGCCTGACAGCTGGTCAGGCGTGGCGTCAAACTTTTCGGCCAGGCCTACACGGTCCAGCAGCTTGCGCGCCAGTGCCTCGGCCTTGTTGGCGTCGGTCTTCTTGACCAGCGACGGCGCCAGCATGATGTTTTTGCCCACCGTCAAATGCGGGAAGAGGTTGAAGCTCTGGAAGATCATGCCCACGTGCTGGCGCAGCTCGCGCATGGCGGTGGGGCTGTCGTACATCAGCTTTTTGCCGTCCACCGACAGCGCGCCGTCCTGGAATTCTTCCAGCCCGTTGATGCAGCGCAGCAGCGTGCTCTTGCCCGAGCCGCTTTTGCCGATGATGGCAATGACCTCGCCCTTGGCCACCTTCAGGTCAATGCCCTTGAGCACTTCGTTGGCGCCATACGATTTGCGCAAGGCGGTGATTTCAACAATGGGGGCGCTCATCGCATTTTCCTTTCCAGGGTCTTGGCGTACAGGCTGATCGGAAAGCACAGCGCAAAGTACAGCAGGGCCACGCAGCTGTAGACAACAAACGGTTTGAAGGTGGCGTTGGTGATCATGGTGCCGGCCTTGGTCAGCTCGATGAAGCCGATGACCGACGCGAGCGCCGTGCCCTTGATCACCTGCACCAGAAAGCCCACGGTGGGAGGTATGGCAATGCGCGTGGCTTGCGGCAGCACCACGTAGCGCAGCTGTTCGCCAAAGTTCAGCGCCAGGCTTTGGGCGGCCTCCCACTGGCCTTTGGGAATAGCCGCCACGCAGCCGCGCCAGATCTCGGTCAGGAAGGCGCTGGTGTACAGCGTGAGCGCCACCGACGCCGCCACCCAGGCCGATGTCTTGATGCCGAACAGCGCGATGCCGAAGTAAGCCAGGAACAGCTGCATCAGCAGCGGCGTGCCCTGGAACAGCTGCACATAGCCGCCCACCAGCCGGTCGGCCCAGGGCGATTTGGTCAGGCGCGCCACCAGCAGCGCCAGGCCCACCAGCCCGCCGCCGACAAAGGCGATGAGCGAGAGCACCACCGTCCAGCGTGCGGCCAGCAGCAGGTTGCGAAAGATGTCCCAGACAGAAAAATCAACCATGGGCTACTTTCCAAACAGGAACCGGGGGCCCAGCCAGTTCAACAGCTTGCGCACGCCCACGGACAGCGCCAGGTAGATGAAGGTGGCAACGATGAAGGCCTCGAACGCACGGAAGTTGCGGCTCTGGATCAGGTTGGCGGCGTAGCTGAGTTCTTGCGTGGAGATCTGCCCGCACACGGCCGAGCCCAGCATCACGATGATGATCTGGCTGACCAGCGACGGCCACACCTTCTTGAGCGCCGGCGGCAACACCACGCGCATGAAGGTCTGCGCCCGCGTGAGCGCCAGGCTCATGGCGGCCTCGATCTGCCCGCGCGGCGTGGCCTCGATCCCCGCGCGGATGATCTCCGCCGCGTACGCGCCCAGGTTGATCACCATGGCAATGATGGACGCGGCCTCTGGCGACAGCTTCACGCCCGCCGCGGGCAGGCCAAAGAACACAAAGAACAGCTGCACGATGAACGGCGTGTTGCGGATCAGCTCCACATAGGTGCCCGCCACCCATTGGAGCCAGGTGGCGCCATGCACCCGCGCCCAGGCGCAGGCAATGCCCACGGCCACGCCGATCACGGCCGAGATGGCCGTCAGACCCACCGTCCACGCCACGCCCTTGACCAGCAGGGGCCACTGGGCAAGGACGGCGCCGAAGTCGAGTTCGATCATCGTGCGCTGCCGGCTGGCTTAGTTCGGCAGGTCACCGGCCGGGCGGCCCAGCCACTTCATGGCCATCTTGTCGATGTCGCCGTTCTTCTTGCCCTCGGCAATGATTTCATTGACCTTCAGGCGCAGCTTGTCTTCACCCTTGGCCACGCCGATGAAGTTGGGGCTGTCTTTGAGCAGCAGCTTGTATTCAGTGCCCAGCTGCGGGTTCTTGCCCATCATGTTGCCGGCTACCGATGCGCCGGTGGCGATCAGCTGCGTCTGGCCCGACACAAAGGCCGACACGGTGGCGTTGTTGTCTTCAAAGCGCTTGATGTCCGCACCGGCCGGGGCCAGCTTGGTCAGCTCCTGGTCTTCAATGGCGCCGCGCGTGACGCCGATGCTCTTGCCGCTCAAGTCAGCAAAGCTCTTGATGGGCAGCGCCTTGGCGGCAAACACGGCCTGGAAGAACGGCGAATAGGCGGCGGTGAAGTCGATGACTTTCTCGCGCTCGGGGTTCTTGCCCAGCGTGGAAATCACCAGCTCAGCCTTTTTGGTTTGCAGGTAGGCGATGCGGTTGGCGCTGGTCACGGGGGCCAGCTCGATGGCCACGCCCAGCTTGGCGGCGATGTAGTTGGCCATGTCGATGTCCAGGCCCTGGGGCTTGAGGTCGGTGCCCACAAAGCCGTAGGGCGGGAAGTCGGTAGGGATGGCGATGGTGATCTTCTTGGCCTTCATCACGTCGTCCAGCGCGGTCTGCGCCTGCACGCCGGTGGCGGCCAGCAGGGCGGCGGTGGCCAGGCCCAGGGTGAGGTTGCGTTTGCTCAGGTTCATAACAGGGCTCCTAGGTAGGTGGAAGGTTCGTCGGGTGAAGTAGCTGTTGGCTTCTTGCGCCGCCCGGCCAGTGCCGGTTTGCGCAGGCTTGTACGCAAGTCTTGTGCCGCACCGGCTTCGCTCATGGGCGCCAGTGCGTCGCGCAGCTGGGCCAGCGGGTCGGCGGCGGCGGGCAGGCGCAGGTGGGCCTGCACGGTGCCGATGTGTTCGGCCATCAGCGCCTCGGCGCGGGCCAGGTCGCCCTTTTCCAGTGCGGCCACGATCTGTACATGGTCTTCGCATGACTGCGCCGCGTCGTGCGAGCTCTGGTACAGCATGGCGATCAGCGTGGTGCGAGCAGTGAAGTCGCGCAGCGTGTCGGCCAGCAGGCTGTTGCCCAGGCATTCAGCCAGGCATACGTGGAAATCGCCCAGCAAATAGCTGCGCGCGCCCACGTCGTTGCCTTTGACGGCGGCTTTCTCGCGCGCCAGGTGGGCCTTGAGCTGTTTGATGGCGGCCTTGTCCACCGTTTTGGTGGTGCGGATCAGGCCGGACTCGATCACGCGGCGGGCTTCAAATGCCTCGCGCGCTTCGTCCTGTGACGGCTCTATGACGTACCAGCCGCGCCGGGCGCTGACGGTGACAATGCCGCGCGCGGCCAGCCGGGTGAGCGCCTCGCGCACGATGGTGCGACTGCAGTCAAAGAGCATGGCCAGCTGCTGCTCGCCCAGGCGGGCGCCGGGCGCCAGCTTTTGCGCCATGACCGCTTCAATGATGCGATCGCTGATTTCGGAGGACGATGTTGCTGCCACACCATGGCATAGCAGTTACCGTGCCATCTTGTATGCAACGGGCGTGCACCAAACTTGTGTGAGCAGGGTGCGCACCGGGGTGACCATGCACCCCGTTGGTTCATCAGTTGCTGCGCAGTTTGGCATCCAGCGTGATTTCGGGCACGCCCGCCAGCGCTTTGGACAGCGGGCAGTTCTTCTTGGCGCCCTCGGCCAGTTCCTGGAATTTGGCCTCGTCAATGTTGGCGATGCTGGCCTGCAGCGTGAGCGCAATGCGGTCGATCTTGAAGCCGTCACCGTCCTTGGCCAGCCGCACGGTAGCGGTGGTGTCGATCGCGGTGGTGGGCACGCCCGCCTTTTCGCAGGCAAAGGCAAACGCCATGGTGAAGCAGGCCGCATGCGCCGCGCCCACGATCTCTTCGGGGTTGGTGCCCTTGCGGTCATCTTCAAACCGGCTGCCAAAGCCATACGGGTAGCCGTTCAGGGCGCCGGTTTCGGTGCTGATCTTGCCCTGGCCGGTCTTGCCGGCGCCGGCCCACTGCACGCTTGCTTTCTTTTCGATCATGGTTGCTCCTTGGTAAGGTTGGTTGAGATTTACTTGGGTCGTGGCGGCGCGAGCTTGGCGTCGGGCTGCGGCAGCTTGCCGGCGCGCATCAGCTTCACACCCTGCGCCACGGCGCTGGCTACATTGCGCACCTCGGCCTGCAGCGCGGTGTTGCGGTCCAGCGCGTCGTGGCTGTTGTAGTAGGGCTCGTAATAGCCCAGGTAACGGTCCAGTTGCGCCATGCTGCCGGCGGCTACCAGGCCCATCCAGTCCAGCCAGCCGCACAGGTTGCGCCGCTGGCTTTCAACGCCCGCCACATCGCCATGCACCACCACGCCATACACACGCCCGGCCAGGTGCTTGGGGAAGTCCCAGCCCTTTTGCTCAATGCGCTTGGCCAAGGCGGCTTTTTTGCCTTGCGTGCTGGTCGGGTCGGGGTTGCCGCCGTCGGCGCAGACCAGCCGGTCGATC
This sequence comes from Ramlibacter sp. 2FC, assembly GCA_943372585.1. Taxonomy (GTDB): domain Bacteria; phylum Pseudomonadota; class Gammaproteobacteria; order Burkholderiales; family Burkholderiaceae_C; genus RAM1. Next base: position 7,961 of record CALRZF020000129.1, read on the forward strand.
ATGGCCTTCAGCGGCGTGGGCGACTGGTACCAGTGCGTGGGCGCAATGATGATCACGCCGTGCGCAGAGACCCAGCGCTCGTAGATCTCGTTCATCCAGTCATTGACCTGGCCGTTGCCATGGTTGGGGTAGCAACTGCACGGCCAGTGGCACAGCGGCATGGCGGTGGACACGCAGCTTTTGCAGGGGTGGATGTAGCGTTCATAGTCCGACGTCACCAGGCTCAGGTCCAGCAAGTCGGCTTGCATGCCGGCGGCGCGCACGGCGCGCTGGGCGATGTTCGCCATGCGCCAGCTTTTGGAAATTTCGCCGGGGCAGGTGCCGTCGTTGCGCGGGCTGGCGTTGATGATGAGCACGCGCGACGGCGTGCCCGGCTTGCCCCAACTGGCCTGCGCGCCCTTCAGCGCCAGGTGGGTGTCGTACCACTCCTGCGACAGTTCATAGCTGGGGTCGGCAAAGCCGCGGCCCGCCTTGCGGGTGAAGGGCGCCTTGCGGCCTTCGTGATACGCATCCCAGGCCACGGCCTCCAGCCGGGCTACGGCGTCTTCTTCCAGCGCAAAGGCCGGGTCGGCAAATCGGGCGCGGAACTTCTGTGAAAAGGCCTTGCGGCTCAGTGGCTTGGGCGCCTGGCCCGTGAGGACGCGAACATTCATGTACCGCATGTTCCACAGCGCCCATGGGCTGGGGCGTCAGACTGCGCGCCGACCGTGGCGGGGCGAGGTCCTACCTGCCCTGGCTCTGCCGCCCATGCGTCGCACAAGTGACGACACCCGGGGCTTCCCCCGTTCCGCGTGCGGGCCTGGCGCAGTACCCTTGCGCGCACCATGACCCGCCCCCACCACAAGTTCTGGCCCAAGCGCCTGCCCCACGCCATCAACCCGCCCGCCATGCCCCTGTGGGACAACCTGGCCATCAGCGCGCGGCGCTACCCGCACAAGCCGGCCATCATCTTCTTTGGCCGCGAATTCCACTATGCAGAAGTAGCCCGCCAGGCCGAGCGGCTGGCCGCGCGCCTGTATGCGCTGGGCGTGCGCAAGGGCGATCGCGTGATCCTCAACATGCAGAACTGCCCGCAGCTGGTGATTGCGCACTTTGCCATCCTGCGCGCCAACGCTGTGGTGGTGCCGGTGAACCCGATGAACCGGGCCGAAGAGCTCAAGCACTACATCACCGACCCCGATGCCAAGGTGGCCATCACCACCGGCGACCTGGCACCCGAGCTGGTCAAGGCCAGCGACGCATTGCCCGTAGCCGACCGGCTGGCGCACCTGGTCGTCACGCAGTTCACTGACTGCATGCCCGAGGGGGCGGCAGCTGATGTGCCGCCGGCCTGGCACGACTGGCTGCTCACCCGCCACGCGCTGCCTGCACTGGGCGGCGGCAGCGTGCACGCGTGGGCCGATGCCCTGGCCACGGAGGCAGCCGCGCCTGAGTTGAGCGTGGGCCCCACCGACCTGGCCATCCTGCCCTACACCAGCGGCACCACCGGCCTGCCCAAGGGCTGCATGCACACGCACG
>CALRZF020000130.1:0-9401 GCA_943372585.1 Ramlibacter sp. 2FC
TGATCACAAGCAGCACGACACCCGTGGCCAGGCCGGCTTGAACCACCGCTGCGTTCAGGCGCCGCCACCCGAGGTCGCGGTAGATCACGGCCGATACCAGGCCCGCATACAGGGTGGACAGCACCGCCACCTCGGTCGGCGTGGCCAGACCGAAACGCAGGAAGACGATGATCAGTACCGGCAGCACGATGGCCGGGCTCGCGTACGCCATGTGACTGAGGAAGGCCGTGCGATCGAAGGGCGTGGTGTCGCGCGGAAAATTGCGACGCCGTCCCACCCACCAGCACGCGGCCATGAAGCCGCCGCACATCAGCAGGCCGGGCAACACACCGGCGACGAACAGCGCGGCGATCGATGCATTGGACGACAGTGCGAACAGGATCATCGGGATCGAAGGCGGGATCAGGATGTCAATGGTCGCCGCGGCGGCGAGCGTTGCGGCCGAGAACGCGGGCGGATAGCCCAGACGCTTGTGCCAGGGGATCAGGAGCGAGCCGATGGCCGAGGCATCGGCAACGGCAGAGCCCGAGACGCCGCCGAACAGCGTCGAGGACAGCACCCCCACCTGTGCCGGACCGCCGTGAAACCGGCCAATCAGCGCGGACAGCACGCCGACCAGGGCTTCGCCGAGCCTGCCGCCCATCATGAGGCTGCCGGTCAACATGAAGAAAGGGATGGCGATCAACGGAAAGCTCTGCACCTGCGCCACCATCTGCTGCACCACCAGATCCAGCGGCACCTTGTCAGAGCTGGCGGCGGCGGCCAGTGCAGCAACCAGCAGTGCATGGGCGATGGGCATCGCGATCACCGCGCCGCCCAGGAAAACCAGAAGAATCAATGCGCTCATGTTCAATCTCGCTTACCAGTGCGCGTTGGGCACCTGCGGTTCGCCGCCGCTGTGCAGTTCGGGCGCGATGGTCCAGGCTCTCCAGGCCGACTGCGCGGCCAGCAGCGCGAGCAGCGCCATGCCGGTCATCACACAGGCGTAGGTGATCGAGCCCGGCAGCCCGAGGATCGGCGACTTCTCGTCGTGCACGATCTCCAGCATCCGGAATGTTGCAACGGTCAGCGTGGCATACAGCCCCGCTACCACGAGCCAGCTGGTGGTGGCCACCACGCGGCGCACCTTGACGGGTAGCGCATCCATCAGGAAAGTGGTGGTGATGTGCGCGCCATGCAACGCAGCCAGCACCACCCCTGCCATCACGAGCCAGGGAAACAGCAGCTCGGGCACTTCATTGGCCCACTGCATGCTGGAGCCGGTGATGTAACGCAGCGCCGTGTTCACGCACAGAATCAGAAAAATCACCACGGTGGAAAGCCACAGCAGCGCATGGCAGAGCGCAGCCACGCCGCGCTCGATCAATCCCGGTTGGGCAGCTTGCATCAATGTCTCCACGCAGAAAAACAGGGCTTTGCCAGTGGCAAATTTGGCTTTGCCACTGGTCTTTCCATTTTGAAGGACGGTCCGGGGATCAGAGGGCGCGCGCGGCGGCGACGACCTTCTTGACGTAAGCGCCGATCGGCGAGGCCATCCACTTGTCGTCCACGCTGGAAGTGGCCTTGGCGAACGCAGCCTTGTCCGGCGTGGTCACTTGAACGCCCTTGGACTTGAGGTCAGCCAGCAGCTTGTCGTCGGCCTCTTGCGACAGCTTTCGCTGCAGTGCCGTGGCTTCGGCGGCGGCCTCTTGCACGGTCTTCTTGTCCGCGTCGGAGAGCTTGTCCCAGGTGCGCTTGCTCATGAGGAAGGGCGTCATCTGGAACTGATGGTTTGTGAGAGCCAGGTGCTTTTGCACTTCGTAGAGCTTGCTGGCATGGATGTTGACCAGGGGGTTCTCCTGCCCGTCGACCACGCCCTGTTGCAGCGCCACGTAAAGCTCGGCGAACTTGATCTGCTGCGCTTCGGCGCCCAGGGCCTGCGTGATGTCGACCAGCGTCGCATCGGGCGGCACGCGCATCTTCAGGCCTTTCATGTCCTCGACCTTGCTGATCGGGCGCTTGCTGTTGGTCATCTGGCGGATGCCGTTGTCCCAGTAGCCGAGCACGACCAGGCCCTTCTCGGCTGACTTGTCGGCCAATTCCTTGCCCAGCGGGCCATCCAGCAGCTTGAAGGCCGCGGCGACGCCCGAGAACATGAAGGGCATGCCGAAGGCGGCGTACTCAGGCACCGCATTGGCCACGGCCCCTTGCGAATTGGCGCTCATGTCCAGCGCGCCGGTGCGCAGGGCGGTCACCATCGCCGCATCGTCGCCCAACTGGGCCGAGGGCGCTACCTGCACCTCGATGCGGCCGCTGGACTTCGCCTTGACGACTTCGGCGAATTTCACCGAAGCCTCATGCCGGGGGTTGCCGATGGCGGCGCCGTGGCCCAGCGTCAGCTTGACGGCCTGGGCATGCGCTGCCAAGGGCAGCAGGGCGGTCACTGCGACGGCGAGCAGCGTGCGGTTGAAGATCTTGCGTTGCATGGTTTTGTCTCCTGGGGTGTGAAAGAAAGTGGCAGGTCAGTGAATCAGCATGCCGCCGTTCACGTCGAGCGTGATGCCGGTGCAGTATGCGGAAAGCTCGCTGGCAAGGAACACACAGGTGCCGGCGACATCGTCGGCGCGGCCAAGGCGATTCAGCGGGATCGTCTGGGCGATCTCAATCTTCTTTTCAGGTGTCAGCTTGCCCTGCGTGATGTCGGTCTCGATCAGGCCCGGTGTGATGCAGTTGACGCGGATACCTTCGGCGCCGAATTCGCGGGCCATGGCACGTGCCAGGCCGAGCACGCCGGCCTTGGCCGCAGAATAGTGCGGGCCGCCGAAGATGCCGCCGCCGCGCTGCGCCGACACCGACGAAATGCAGATGATCGAGCCCGACTTCTGCTGGCGCATGGTGGGCAATGCTGCCTGCGACATGTACAGCGTGCCGCGCAGGCTGACGTCGAGGATGCGGTCGTAATCGGCGCCGGTGATGTCCAGCGTCTTGACCGGCTGGGTAATGCCGGCGTTGTTGACGAGCACGTCGATGCGGCCGCAGTCAGCGAGCACCTGCGCCACGGCGGCCTCGCAGGAAGCCTTGTCAGTCACGTCCGCAACCAGGCCGATGTGGCCTGCGCCCAGCCGCGCTGCCGCCGCTGCGGGCTCGGCGCGGGCCAGGTCCAGGATCACGACGCGCGCTCCCTGGGCGGCCATCTGGCGCGCGGTGGCGAAACCCAGGCCATTGATACCGGCGCCGCCAGTGATCACGGCAACCTTGTCTTTAAGCAACATGCCTTGTCTCCACAAAAGTAATGGTTCGATTCAGTGGCGGCATCTTCTGGCACCGCTTGGTTGATGACAAGCGATTAAATTTCAGCCTAAGATGACGAATCGTCACAATACAACCGGGTTTGCCCCATGTCCGTCCTGCCCCCCATTCCCAACCTGCAGGCCTTTGAGGCCGTCGCCCGCCGGCGCAGCTTTTCGCTGGCCGCGGCCGAGCTGCACGTCACGGCCTCGGCGATCAGCCACCAGGTCGCGCGCCTGGAAGCCCTGCTGGGCGCGCGGCTGCTGGAGCGCAGCGCGCACGGCGTGCGGCTGAGCCCTGCCGGCGAGCAGTACCTGTCACGCGTGGCGGGCGCCTTGACGGCCATCGGCGCAGCCACGGACGACATCAAGCACGGTGCCGCCGACAACCTGTATGTGCACGCCTCTCCCAGCCTCGCATCGCTTTGGCTGATGCCGCGTCTGCCGGCTTTTGCGCAGACCTACCCGGCCATCTCGCTGAATCTTTCCGCCGCGCACGTTCACAGCGACTTTGCCCTGGGCCCGGCGGAGCTGGACATCCGGTATGGCGTGCCGCGCTGGCCCGACCTGGTGGTGGAGCCGCTGTTCGAGGAGCGCATCCTGCCGCTGGCCAGCCCCGCGTTCATACGCGCCCATCGCCTGCGCCGCGTCGAGCAACTGATGGACGTGCCGCTGATCCAGAGCAATGTCAACGTCGTGCAGTGGATCGACTGGTGCCGGGAGTTTTCTGACAAGCGGCCGCCGGACCGATTCACTTTGCGCTTTGACCGTGCGCAGATGGCCATGGACGCCGCAGTCCTGGGGCTGGGCGTGGCCCTTGAAAGCGCCACGATTGCCGGGCGCCACCTGGCGGAAGGAACGTTGCGTCCGGTATTCGGCCTGGAGAAATCGATACGCGTGAAGGCACACTTTGCCGTCTACCCCGCCCGCCACGGCAAGCGCCCCCCGGTAGAGGCCTTTCTGGCCTGGATCCATGCCGAAGCAGCCAGGGACGGGCAGGCGCCTGCGTAGTGATGGTGTGCTGCAGTCGTGCCCTGCATGAAGCGGGATTCAACCGGGGCGAAAGCTCACGGGCACAGCAATCGCCGCCAGCCGCTCGCGCAGCTCGCGCTCGCGCGACAGGTCCGGCAACGTCACCGCGGCAGACAGCGTGCCGCCCTGCTCCGCTGCCTGCACCGTCACGCCCGGCACATCGGCCAGCATGTCAGCCAGCTTGGCCTCTATGGCGCGCAGGCGCAACGCGGGTTTGTAAATCTTGCCAATCGCCGTCACCGGCATCACGTCGATGATGGTCAGCCGCTTCGGTGTGGCCGGGCGTTCATACACCTGCGGCGCCACGGCGGCCAGCAGCGTGGCGGCGTCGATCTGCGCGCCGGGCTTGAGCGTCACAAACGCCACGGGCAATTCACCCGCATAGGCATCGGGCTCGCCGACCACGGCGCACAAGGCCACGGCGGGGTGGGCCAGAAACGCCTCTTCCACCAGACCCGGGTCGATGTTGTGCGATCCGCGGATGATCACGTCCTTGGCGCGGCCGGTGATGTGCAGGTAACCCTGCGCGTCGATGTGGCCCAGGTCGCCGGAGATGAGCCAGCCGCCTTCAAACATGCCGGCGTTGCGCGCGGCGTCGGTGTAGCCGGGGCTCACGTGCGGGCCGCGCAGCACCACCACGCCGGTTTCGCCTGCGGCGCTGGGCTGGTCCAGCTGAACCTCGCCGTCTTTCCAGGCCACGGCACGAACCTCGGTGTAGGGCAGGCGCAGGCCGGTGGAGCCCGGCACGCGCGGCGCGGCGAATGGCTCAATGCTGACCAGCCCGCCGCATTCGGTCATGCCCAGAATGTTGCGCACAGGGATGTGCAGGCGCTGTTCAAACTGCGCGGCCAGCTCGGTGGGCAACGGCGAGCCGCCGGTGTAGGCAACCTTCACGGTGGAGATGTCCGCATCCACCGGCTGGTTGACCAGCGTGGCCAGGATGGTGGGCACGCAGGCCAGTGCGGTCACGCGCTCGCGTTCGCAGAACTTCCAGTAGTTTTTGACGAAGGCTGCGTTGCGCATGCCGCTCAACGTGGGCAGCACCTGTGTGGCGCCCACGGCCAGCAGCGCCAGGCCGTACACAAACGCGCCGGCCACATGGAACAGCGGAAAGCCGTTGACCTCGACCGTGTGTTCGTCAAAGCCGTAGTAATGGTGGGCAAACCAGCTGGTGTGGGCCTCGTTGCCGTGCGTGTGCTGCGCCAGCTTGGGCGCGCCGGTGGTGCCGCCGGTGTGAAAGAACGCGGCAACGCGGTCAGGCGTTAGCGCGGGGTCGAACGTCAATGTGTCGGGCTGCGCGTCGAGCTGTTCAAAGCTGCCCTGCGCGATCTGCAGCACGGGGATGTCGTACAGCGCGCGCACCTTTTGCACGGTGCTCCAAACATCCAGCTCGTCGTTGGGGCCCAGCGCCACCAGCAGCTTCGCGCCCGCCGCCTTCAGCAGCGCGGCAATGTGGTCGGGCTGCAGCAGGTAATTGATGGGGCAGGCCCGCCCCGCCACCTGCGCGCCCCACAGCGCGTAATGCGTTTCGGGAATGTTGGGCGCCAGGATGGCCACGGCATCATCGGGCCCCACCCCGAGCGAGCGAAACAGGTTGGCTGCTCGGTGGATGTTGGCCAGCAGCTGCGCATAGCTCACGCGCACGGGCGGCGCGGCGATGTCTCCGCTGGGCAGGTAGTTGAATGCGGTGCGGCCTGCGTGCCGGGCTGCCGCAGCGGCAATCAGGCCGTAGGTCGTGCGCGCGGGAATAGCCCGCTCATACGGCTGCTGCTCCAGCCGCTGCACGTCGGCCAGCGACGAGATCACGCCAGCCCCAGCAACCTGACGGCGTTGTCTTTCAGAATGCCGGGCATCACCTCGGGCTTGAAGCCGGCTTCTTCAAAGTCTTTCATCCAGCGCTCGGGCGTGATCAGCGGGTAGTCGCTGCCAAACAGCACGCGGTCTTTCAGCAGCGTGTTGGCGTACTGCACCAGTTGCTTGGGAAAGTACTTGGGGCTCCAGCCGCTCAGGTCGATCCACACGTTGGGCTTGTGCGTGGCCACGCTCAGCGCTTCGTCCTGCCACGGAAAGCTCGGGTGCGCCATGACGATCTGCATGTCGGGGAAGTCGATGGCCACATCGTCCAGGTGCATGGGGTTGCTGTATTCCAGCCGCAGGCCGCCGCCGCAGCGCATGCCGCTGCCAATACCGCTGTGCCCGGTGTGAAAGATCGCCGGCATCTTGTGCGCGTTGATCACTTCATAGATGGGCCAGGCCATCTTGTCGTAGGGGTGGTAGCCCTGCACCGTGGGGTGGAACTTGAAGCCCTTGACGTTGTGTTCCTTGATCAGGCGCTCGGCTTCGCGTGCGCCCATCTTGCCCTTGTGCGGGTCGATGCTGGCAAAGCACATCATCATGTCGCTGTTCTTCTGCGCGGCCTCGGCAATCTCTTCGTTGGGGATGCGACGGCGGCCAAGCTTGGACTCGCTGTCCACGGTGAACATCACCAGGCCGATTTTGCGTTCGCGATAGTACGCAATTGTTTCCTGGATGGTGGGACGGCGGCTGTTGCGGAAATACTTGTCCGCGGCGCGGTCGTATTCCTCACCATAGTTGTCAAACGGGTTCCAGCAGCTCACCTCGGCATGGGTGTGCACGTCGATGGCGATGAGGTTCTTGTAGTCCATGTTTGTCTCCGGAGCAACGATGCCCACTAGGGTAAGTCCTTACGAAACAGGACTGCAGGTTTCTTGAATTGGTTATTATTTATAACAATAATTCAACCACTTGGCAAACACAGACATGACCCAAAAAGACGTTCAACTTGAAATCCGCGGCGCTGTTGCCGTGGTGCGCCTGAGCCGCCCGGCCAAGCGCAACGCGCTGTCTGACGGTGTCATTCTGGCACTGCGCGGCATTTTTGAAACCCTGCCCGACACGGTGCGAGCCGCCGTGCTGGACGGCGAAGGCGACCACTTCTGCGCCGGCCTGGACCTGAGCGAGCTGAAAGAGCGCGACGCTGGCCAGGGCCTGCACCATTCACGCATGTGGCATGCGGCGCTGGAGCGTGTGCAATACGGCCCGGTGCCGGTCATCGCTGCGCTGCACGGCGCTGTGGTCGGCGGCGGGCTGGAGCTGGCCAGCGCATGCCACATCCGCGTGGCCGACGACTCCACGTTCTATGCGCTGCCCGAAGGCTCGCGCGGGATTTTTGTGGGCGGCGGCGGTGCGGTGCGCATCCCGCGCCTGATCGGCGCGGCGCGCATGACCGACATGATGCTGACCGGCCGCGTGTACAACGCGGCCGATGGCGAACGTGTGGGTTTTGCGCAGTACCTGGTACCGGCAGGCCAGGCCTTTGACAAGGCGTTTGAGCTGGCCACCCGCGTGGCTGAGAACGCACCGCTGACCAACTATGCGCTGATGCACGCCCTGCCCCGCATTGCCGAGCAACCGGCAGACCAGGGCTTTTTGACCGAGGCGCTGATGGCCGCCATTGCCCAGAGCGCGCCCGAGGCCAAGACCCGCGTCAAGGCCTTCCTGGACGGCAAGGCCGCCAAGGTCAAGAAGGCCTGAACACCGCAACGCACAAAACATGAGCGAGACAAACACCCCCCCCATCGCCCCGAAGTACCGGCCGATGAAGTTCGGCGTGACCCGCGTGGCCATGCGCGAAGGCGCAGGCGGCACGCGCTATATGCGCGCCGACCAGCCGCTGGAACCCCACGCGCACCGCCTGACCGACCGCCTGGTGCACTGGGCGCAAACCACGCCCGAGCGCACCTTCATGGCCCGCCGTGTGCGCAACGCCGATGGCACCACCGGCGACTGGCGCCGCATTACCTACGCGCAGGCGCTGGCCAGTGCGCGCAGCATCGGCCAGGCCCTGCTGGACCGCGGCCTGAGCGCCGAGCGGCCCGTGGCCATCCTCAGCGAAAACGACCTGGAGCATGCGCTGCTTGCGCTGGGCTGCCTGTATGCGGGCGTGCCCTACTGCCCCGTGTCGCCCGCCTATTCGACCGTGAGCCAGGACTACGACAAGCTGCGCCATGTGCTCAGCACGCTGACGCCCGGGCTGGTGTTCGCCGCCGACAACGCGCGCTACGGCAAGGCCATTGCGGCCACCGTGGGCGCGGATGTGGAAGTGGTGGTGGGCGATGCGTTCAACACGTTGCTGGCGACCGAACCCACACCGGCGGTAGACGCCGCCATGCAGGCCACCGGGCCTGACACCATCACCAAGTTCCTGTTCACCTCCGGCTCCACCAAGCTGCCCAAGGCCGTGATCAACACCCACGGCATGTGGTGCGCCAACCAGCAGCAGATGCTGCAGAGCATGCCGGTGCTGGCCGAAGAGCCCCCCGTGCTGATCGACTGGCTGCCCTGGAACCACACCTTCGGCGGCAACCACAACTTCGGCCTGACCATTTACAACGGCGGCACGCTGTACATCGACGACGGCAAGCCGGTGCCCGCGCTGATCGGCGAGACGCTGCGCAACCTGCGCGAGATCGCGCCCACGGTGTACTTCAACGTGCCCACGGGCTTTGAGGCGATTGCCAACGCCATGAAGACCGACGACGCACTGCGCAAGAACCTGCTGTCGCGCGTGCGGATGTTCTTCTACGCCGGCGCCGCGCTGGCCCAGCCTGTGTGGGACACGCTGCACGAGGTGCAGGAACGAGAGGTGGGCGAACGCATCGTCATGGGCACGGGCCTGGGCATGACCGAATCGTCGCCGTTTGCGATCTTCATCACCAACCCCAACGTCAAGGCCGGCTACCTGGGCGTGCCCACGCCAGGGCTTGAATTGAAGCTGGTGCCCGCCGAGGGTAAAACCGAGGTCCGCTACAAGGGCCCCAACATCACGCCGGGCTACTGGCGCGCACCTGAGGCCACGGCAGAAGCCTTTGACGACGAAGGCTTCTTCTGCACCGGCGACGCCGTGCTGTGGATCGACGACAACGACGTGCACCTGGGCCTGAAATTCGACGGCCGCATTGCCGAAGACTTCAAGCTCGCCACCGGCACGTTTGTGAGCGTGGGGCCGCTGCGCGCCAAGGTCATTGCCGCGGGTGCACCGTATGTACAGGACGCGGTGCTGACCGGCATCAACCTGAAGGA
>CALRZF020000131.1:0-9348 GCA_943372585.1 Ramlibacter sp. 2FC
CAGCCGCTTTGTGGCCATGACCAGCCATGAGTTCCGCACACCGCTGTCGGCCATCCTGTCGGCCGGTGAACTGCTGCGCGACTACGGCGACCGCCTGCCCGCCACCGAGCGGGTCGAGCTGCTGGACGGCATATCAGCCGCCGTGCAACGCATGTCGCGCATGATGGATCGCGTGCTGCTGTTGGGCAAGGCCGACGCGCAGATGCTGGAGTTCGCCCCGCACGAGGTGGACCTGATGCCGCTGGCGCGCAAGTTCATTGACGAGGCGCGGGCCCAGCACCCCGATGCCACCAGCCAGGTCGTGACGGAATTTGACCCGGGCCTGCGCCGCGGGCGTTATGACGAGGCCCTGCTGCGCCACATCTTTGGCAACCTGCTGTCCAACGCGCTGAAGTATTCGCCTGACGGCGGCACGGTGCGATTCAGCGTGCAGGCACGGGATGGTGGCGCGAAATTTGAGGTGGCCGACGAAGGCATCGGCATCCCGCCGGATGAAATCCCGCACCTGTTCGGCTCGTTTCACCGCGCCAGCAACGTCGGTGCGATTCAGGGCACGGGCCTGGGCCTGGCGATCGTGAAGAACGCAGTGGACAAGCACGGCGGGCGCATCACGGTCACCAGTGCGCCGGGCCAGGGCACCTGTTTTACCGTGTGGCTGCCTTCAGCCTGAGTTGCCTGGTTCGTCCCCGGGCGCAGTTTCAACTGTGGGTTCCTGGCGCGCCACGGTAAAGATGTCCCAGGTTGCGATGAACATGGCCGCGATGACGGGGCCCACCACGAAGCCGTTGATGCCGAAGATCGCCATGCCGCCCACCGTGGACAGCAGGACCAGGTAGTCGGGCATCTTGGTGTCCTTGCCGACCAGGAAGGGGCGCAGCAGGTTGTCCACCAGGCCGATGGCCAGCACGCCCCAGGCGGTCAGCCCGACGGCCTGCACGATCTCGCCCGTGGCCAGAAAATAAATCGCTACCGGCCCCCAGACCAGCGCCGCGCCCACAGCGGGCAACAGCGACAGGAAGGCCATGATGGTGCCCCACAGCATCGCGCCGGGAATGCCGAGCACGGCGAAGGCAATGCCACCCAGGGCGCCCTGGATCATGGCGACCAGGATGTTGCCTTTGACCGTGGCACGTACGACGGTCACGAACTTGCTGAACAGGCGGCGGCGGTGTTGCGGGTTCAGCGGCACAGCGGCGCCGATGTCCGCGGCCAGCTGGGGCCCGTCGCGCAGCAGGAAGTAAAGCAGGTACAGCATGATGAAGAAGCTGACCACGAACTCCAGCGTGTTCTGTCCGAGGGTGAACACATGGGTGGTCAGCGCCTGGCCGCTGCGCGTGAGCGCCTCGGTCAGTTTCTGCTGCAGCGCGCCCAGGTTGCCCAGGCCGAAGCGGTCCAGCAACTGGTGCAGCCAGCCGGGCAGCACGTCCACCATGCGCTGGAAGTACTGCGTCACGTTGAGCTCACCCGTGCGCACCCGTTCGTACAGGCCCGACGCCTGCTGCGCCAGCGACGCCGTGATGAGCGCTGTGGGCAGAATCACGATGACCACGATGACGGCCAGTGTCAGCAGGGCCGCGAGGTTGGGGCGGTTGGGCCAGCGCCTGATCAGACGCCGTTGCAGCGGTGTGAACACGATAGCGATGAACAGCGCCCACAACACCGCACCGCTGAACGGCCAGATGATCAGGCCGAAGGCTACCGTGACGACGGCCAGCAGCCAGATGAAGGCGCGCGACTCGATGGTCGGGGATTGCAGCGGGTTGGGCTCTTGCATGGTGCTCAGGGTATCACCGGACGACTTCCAGCAGGCGGTCCAGCCCGCCGCTGTTGATGGCGACCATGGCCTGGGCGCGCACGGTGGGCTTGGCCTGGTACGCGACAGACAGGCCGGCCACGCCCATCATGGGCAGGTCGTTGGCGCCGTCGCCCATGGCGATGGCCTGTTTGGGGTCAATGCCCAGCTGTGCGCAGGTTTGCAGCAGCATGCGGCGCTTTTCGTCGCCGTCGCAGATGTCGCCCCATTCCTGGTCCACCATGCGCCCGGTCAACTGGCCGCAGTTGGGGCCGGACTCAACTTCCAGCACGTTGGAACGGGTGTAGTCGATGCCCAATGTGTCGCGCACCCGGTCGGTAAAGAACGTGAAGCCGCCCGACACCAGCAACACCTTCAGGCCTGCGGCCTTGCAGGCGGCGACCAACTCGCGGGCGCCGGGGTTCAGCTGCAGGCGTTCGGTATAGACCTGCTCCATGTCGGCCACGGTCACGCCACGCAGCAGGGCCACGCGCCGGCGCAGGCTTTCCTTGTAATCGGTGATCTCGCCGCGCATGGCGGCTTCGGTGATGGCAGCGACTTCCTCTTTGCGGCCCACGGCATCGGCGATTTCGTCCACCGACTCGATGTTGATGAGCGTGGAGTCCATGTCAAACGCAATCAGCTTGAAGTCGCTGAGCCTGAGCGGGGGCGTGAAGTTCTGGACGGTGAGGCCGGGGGAGATTTCAGTAGCAGACATGTTGGTTTATTGAAGCCAGTTTTCAGTTTGAAGACCCGCGATGCGGGCAAATTCGGTGTCGGCTGTGACGAGCGTGGCGCCCAGCGCCAACGCGTGCGCGGCGACGAGTGTGTCGTTGGCGCCAATGGGTGTGCCTGCCTGTTCCAATTGAGCGCGCAGCGAGGCGTAATGTGTGGCGACTTCGGGTTCAAGTGGCATGACAGACACCGACCCCAAAAGCAGCTGAAAGTGGGTTTGCCAGCGCGGGTGAGTGCGCCGTCTCAAGCCAAAGAGAAGCTCACACTGAACGATCACGCTGGTGCACAGGGTGCAGGTTTCACCCTCGGTCAGCACGCTGCGAAAGCGTTGCGCCGCCATGCCTTCAGGGTTGCGCATCATGTCCGACATGATGTTGGTGTCCAGCAGGTACAAATGCGTGTCTGTCACCATCAGTCTGCACCCAGATCAATGTCGTCCAGGGGTAGCAGGCCCGCATCCACATCTGGGAACTCTTCGTCGATAGGGCCCAGTTTGGCCATTTCGTCCAACGCGGCCAGCAGCGCTGCCGCCGTGCCCCGTTTGGGTTTGTCCGGCACCAGTTCCAGAATGAGCCGGTTGCCTTCGCGGTGCATCAGTGCCTCGTTGCCGGGCAGCTCAAATTCACGCGGGATGCGCACAGCCTGGTTGGCGCCGTTGCGAAACAGGCGCACGTGCCGCGGTGCAATTTGCACCAGGTAGGCAGCAGAGGGTTCGGCGACTTTAGGGTCGGTCATGGGCTACTCCTCTAAAGGGCAGTAACTCCAAGGTTAGCATATGTCTTGGCATATGTCATTTTGCGGCCGCTGCGACCGGCGGGTCTTGCACCTTGGGCTGCCCCAACGAGCGCAGCACGTCGCGCACCATCTGGGCGCGGTCCTTTGGTTCCTTCAGCTCGCGTTCTATGCGCAGCTTTTCGTTGCCGGCCAGTTTGATATGCCGGTTTTTCTGCACCAGCTCGATGATGCGCATCGGGTCCACCGGCGGGTTGGCCTTGAAGGTGATGTTGATGACGCCCGGCGCCGCGTCGACCTTGACCACGCCATAGGGCCGCGCGATCACGCGCAGGCGGTGCACGTCGATCAGCGTTTGGGCCTGCGGGGGCAGCTTGCCGAAGCGGTCCACGATTTCTTCCAGCAGCGTGTCGATCTGGTCGGTGTTCTTGGCCGTGGCCAGCTTTTTGTAGAAGCTCAGGCGCAGGTGCACATCGCCGCAGTAGTCGTCGGGCAGCAGGGCCGGCGCGTGCAGGTTGATGTCGGTGGTGACCGACAGCGGGCTCAGCAGGTCGGGCTCCTTGCCTTCCTTCAGGCTGCGCACGGCTTCGGACAGCATCTCGTTGTACAGCTGGAAGCCGATTTCCATCATGTTGCCGCTCTGGTTTTCGCCCAGCACCTCGCCGGCGCCGCGGATTTCCAGGTCGTGCATGGCCAGGTAAAAGCCGCTGCCCAGTTCCTCCATCTGCTGGATGGCATCCAGCCGCTGGCTGGCGTGCTTGGTCAGGCCCTCGGTGTCGGGCACCATCAGGTAGGCATAGGCCTGGTGGTGGCTGCGGCCCACGCGCCCGCGCAGCTGGTGCAGCTGGGCCAGACCAAACTTGTCGGCACGGCTGATGACGATGGTGTTGGCGGTGGGCACGTCAATGCCGGTCTCGATGATGGTCGAGCACAGCAGCAGGTTGTAGCGCTGGGCCACAAAGTCGCGCATCACCCGCTCCAGCTCGCGCTCGGGCATCTGGCCGTGGGCGACGGCGATGCGCGCTTCCGGCAATATTTCTTCGAGCTTGGCGCGGCGGTTCTCGATGGTCTCCACCTCGTTGTGCAGGAAGTAGATCTGCCCGCCGCGTTTGAGCTCGCGCAGCACGGCTTCACGGATGACGCCGTTGCCTTCGTTGCGCACAAAGGTCTTGATGGCCAGGCGCCGCTGCGGCGCGGTGGCAATCACGCTCAGGTCGCGCAGGCCCTCCAGCGCCATGCCCAGCGTGCGCGGAATGGGTGTGGCGGTGAGCGTGAGCACGTCCACCTCGGCGCGCAGGGCCTTCATGGCCTCCTTGTGGCGCACGCCAAAGCGGTGTTCTTCGTCAATGATGAGCAGGCCCAGGTTCTTGAACTTGGTGGATTCAGAAAGCAGCTTGTGGGTGCCCACCACGATGTCCACGCTGCCGTCGGCAATGCCCTTGATGGACGCGGTGATCTCCTTGCCTGAGCGAAAGCGTGACACCTCGGCCACCTTGACCGGCCATTTTGAAAAGCGGTCCACCAATGTCTGGTAGTGCTGCTCGGCCAGCAGCGTGGTGGGCGCCAGGAAAGCCACCTGCTTGCCGCCCGTGACGGCAATGAACGCGGCGCGCAGGGCGACCTCGGTCTTGCCAAAGCCCACGTCGCCGCACACCAGGCGGTCCATGGGCTGCGGGCTGATCATGTCCTGGATCACGGCATGGATGGCGGCGCGCTGGTCGGCCGTTTCCTCAAAACCGAAGTCTGTGGCAAAGGTTTCGTAGTCGTGCGGGCTGTACCTGAACGCGTGTCCTTCACGGGCGGCCCGGCGGGCGTAGATGTTCAGCAGCTCGGCAGCACTGTCGCGCACCTGCTCTGCGGCCTTGCGTTTGGCCTTGTCCCACTGGCCGCTGCCGAGGCGGTGCAGCGGTGCCTCGTCAGCGCTGACGCCGGTGTAGCGGCTGATCAGGTGCAGCTGGCTCACGGGCACATACAGCGTGGCCTTGTCGGCGTATTCCAGGTGCAAAAACTCCGAGCTGCCCTGGCCCAGGTCCATGTTGACCAGGCCCTTATAGCGGCCGATGCCGTGCGCGTTGTGCACCACGGGGTCGCCCACATTGAGTTCGCTCAGGTCCTTGATCAACGCCTCAACGTCGCTGACCTGCTCCTGCTTCTTGCGCCGGCGCGTGGTGGGGCCGGCGGCAAACAGCTCGGTCTCGGTCACGAAGTCGATGCCCGGCTCCATCCAGCTGAAGCCGGTGGTCAAGGCCGCGGTGGCGATCCCCAGCTTCTCGTCACTGGCCTGGAACTCTTCCAGCGAATCGAACGCCGGCGGCGACAGCTGGCTGGCGCGCACAAAGTCCAGCAGGCTTTCGCGCCGGCCGTCGCTTTCGGCCAGCAGCAGCACGCGGTGCTGCGTGTTGCGCACGTGGGCTTTCAGCCGGGCCAGCGGGTCGTCGGCGCCGCGCACCACCGACAGCTCGCCCAGCTTCTGGAAATGGGCGTTGTCGGCGACATCCTCAATGGCGGGGCGCACGGCCAGCTGGGCGTGTTCGTTGGCGCGGGCGTAGAACTGCTCGGTGCCCAGAAACAGCGCCTCGGGCGGCAGCACGGGCCGTTCGGGGTCGCCCTGCATCAGGCGGTAGCGGTCCTTGGTGTCCTGCCAGAAGCGCTGGAACGCTGGCTCCAGGTCACCGTGCAGCACCACGGTGGCGTCCGCGCCCAGGTAGTCAAACACCGTGGCCGTGTCGTCAAAGAACAGCGGCAGGTAGTACTCGATGCCGGCGGTGGCCACGCCGTTGCCCATGTCCTTGTAAATGCGGCTGCGCGTGGGGTCGCCGTCCAGCAGTTCGCGCCAGCGGCTGCGAAATTTGGCGCGCGCCGCGTCGTCCATCGGGAATTCGCGGCCCGGCAGCAGGCGAACCTCGGGCACCGGGTACAGGCTGCGCTGGCTGTCGGGGTCAAAGGTGCGGATGCTGTCGATCTCGTCGTCAAACAGGTCCACGCGGTAGGGCACGAGCGAGCCCATGGGGAACAGGTCGATCAACCCGCCGCGCACCGCGTATTCGCCGGGGCTGACGACCTGCGTCACATGGCTGTAGCCTGCCAGCGTGAGCTGGCCCTTGAGCTTGGCCTCGTCCAGCTTTTGTTTGACCTTGAACTGGAAGGTGTACCCGGCCAGGAACGATGGCGGCGCCACCCGGTACAGCGCCGTGGTGGCGGGCACCACCACCACGTCTGCGCCGGTTTCCTTGTCTTTCTGGCTGATGCGCCACAGGGTGGCGAGGCGTTCACTGATCAGGTCCTGGTGCGGCGAAAAGCTGTCGTAGGGCAGTGTTTCCCAGTCGGGGAACAGGGCGGTGCGGATGCCGGGCGCAAAAAAGGCCAGTTCCTCCATCAGCCGCTGCGCGTCTGCAGCGTCTGACGTGACGATGGCCATGGGTTTGCCCGACGCTTTTTCGCGGAGGGCCAGCTGGGCGAGCAGCAATGCGTCAGCTGAGCCTGCAGGGCGGGGCAGGGTGAAGCGTTTGCCGGGAACGAGTTTGGGTAAGTCCATGAAGAAAATAGCAAACACCCCTCGCCTGAAAAAGGGAGGGGTGTGCAGGCCCAATTCTAGAATGGGGGCCTTGCCCATGACTGTCAGTACACCCCAATCCCGTTTTTTTGCTCTGATTCCCTGTGCGGGGACGGGTAGCCGTGCGGGCACCGCCATTGCCAAACAGTACCAACTGGTTGCGGGGCAGCCTATGGTGCAGCACACCCTGGCGGCGTTTGACGGCGTGGCGCGCATCGAACGTTGCCTGGTGGTGGTGGCGCCGGGCGATGATTTTCTGGGCGCGCTGGAAGCTCCGTTTGTGCTTGCCGCCTGCGGTGGTGCGACACGTGCGGCCAGCGTACGCAACGGGCTGCAGGCGCTGGCAGGGCTTGGCGCGCTGTCGCACGACTGGGTGCTGGTGCATGATGCCGCGCGTTGCCTGGTGACGCCTGCACTCATCAACGCATTGATCGACGCGTGCGTGCAGGATGCCGTAGGCGGCCTTCTGGCCCACAGGCTGGCCGATACGCTGAAGAGCGAATCCGGTGGGCGGGTCAGCGCCACGGTGGACCGCAACGGCAAATGGCTCGCGCAAACGCCGCAGATGTTTCGTCTGGGCACGTTGCTGGACGCGCTGGACAAGGTGGGCGACGCGGTAACCGACGAAGCCGGTGCCATGGAGGCGATGGGCCTTCAGCCCCTGCTGGTGCCAGGCGGCGCGCAGAATTTCAAGGTGACCTATCCAGATGATTTCGCACTGGCCGAAGCAGTGCTCCAAAGCAGGCAGGTACAGGCATGAACATACGTGTGGGTGAAGGCTGGGACGTGCATGCGCTGGTGCCGGGGCGCAAGCTCATCATCGGCGGGGTGCACATCCCTTACGACCGCGGCCTGCTGGGCCATTCCGATGCCGACGTGCTGCTGCACGCCATCACTGATGCGCTGCTGGGCGCGGCGGGCCTGGGAGACATCGGCACGCACTTTCCAGACACTGACGAGCGATTCAAGGGGGCAGACTCTTCCGTGCTTATGGCAGAAGCGGTGCGCCGCGTGCGCGAAGCGGGCTGGGAACTGGGCAACGTGGACAGCACCGTCATCGCCCAGGCACCGCGGCTGGCGCCGCACATGGCGGCCATGCGCGCGTCTGTTGCCGCCGCGCTGGGCGTTGCGGTGGATCAGGTGAACGTCAAGGCCAAGACGGCTGAAAAGCTGGGCCCCGTGGGGCAGGGCCTCAGCATCGAAGCGCGGGCGGTGGTGCTGCTGACTCGCTGAGTCGGCGCTTTTTATTCAGGCTTGGGTTTTTGCAGCTTGATGTGCGCGGCCAGCCCGCCTGACGTGGTGTTGGCCAGCGCAAAAATGCCGCCCATGCGTTGCACGGTCTTGTCCACAATGGCCAGGCCCAGGCCGGCCCCGGTAGCGGCTGTGCGTGCAGCGTCACCCCGGAAAAACGGTTTGATCAGGTTGGGCAGCGCTTCGGCCGACACGCCCATGCCGTGGTCGCGGACCTTCAGCAAAACCCATTCGCCACGCGCCTTGGCTGCGATGTCCACCACCGCAATGCCGGTCTCGGGCGTCTTGCCGTAGCGGCGCGCGTTCTCCAGCAGGTTGGACAGCACACGGGCCAGCTCGACTTCATCAGCCAGCACGTAAAGGCCCTTGGTCACGTCCAGGTTGATGCGCATGTCGCCCTGGTCCTGCACGGCGTAAAGGCAGGCTTCGATCACGTCATTGAGCAGCACGGGCTTGAGCTCGGCATGGTCGGGCCGGGCGTAATCCAGGAACTTGTCGATGATGGCGTCCAGCTGGTCGATGTCGGCGGCCATGTGGTCGCGCGCGTCCTGGTCGGCCACGCTCATTTCCGTTTCGAGCCGCAGGCGCGCCAGCGGCGTGCGCAGGTCATGCGAAATGCCGGCCAGCATGACGGCGCGGTCCTGCTCGATCTTGGCCAGTTGTTGTGCCATGCGGTTAAAACCGATATTGACTTCGCGGATTTCGCTGGTCACGGCCTTTTCATCCAGGCGGCTGGCGTCAAAGTCGCCGTCGCGCACGCGGCTGGCCGCAAACGACAGTTGCTTGAGCGGCCGGTTGATCAGACGCGCAATCACGGCAGATCCCGCCAGCGACAGGGCCGCCGCAATCACCAGCCAGATCAGCCAGGTCTTGCCGCCCACGGGCGAGAACCGGTTGCGGTCCATGAGCAGCCAGTAGGCGTCTGCATCAATCTTGAATCCCACCCACAGGCCCGGTTCGTTGTTGACGATGCTGGCCACCACCGTACCCTTGCCCAGGCGCGTGGCAAGCTCCTCCACCACACGTTCGTCCAGCGTTTCGGCGTCAAAAAGCTCAAACTTGTCGCCCGGTTCGCGCGGGAGGATGCGCACGCCTTCCTGGTCGGCCAGCGTCTTGATCAGCGAGACGCGGGCAATGGCGTCTGAATGCACCAGAGCGGCGCGGCTGAGGTTCACCAGCGACGCGATCTGCTGCGCTGTTTGCACCGCACGCGGCTCAAACTCCAGCGCGCGAAAAGTCTGCAGCCAGGCCACGATACTGCCGATCAGCAGCAGGGCCAGAAGGA
>CALRZF020000132.1:0-9288 GCA_943372585.1 Ramlibacter sp. 2FC
TCCATCACCGGCGTTGGCAGGGCGGCGGCTTCCAGCGCCACCGCAGGCAGGCCGCCGCGTGTGAAGCTCGCCTGGTACTGCGGTTCGTTGCGGCCCTTTTCATACAGCCGCACGCTGGCTTGGGCGCCCTGCAGGTCCAGCAGGCCGAAGTTTTCGTCGCCGTCCTGGGCGGCGCCGGATGTGATGACTTCCAGCAGACCTGGGTGCTGGATGGGCTTGACGTTGCGGTGCAGGTCGCCACAGAAGACGATCACGTTGCCAGCCTGCGCCGCTGCGGCTTTCAGGTCCGCAGCCTCTTCGTA
This sequence comes from Ramlibacter sp. 2FC, assembly GCA_943372585.1. GTDB lineage: Bacteria > Pseudomonadota > Gammaproteobacteria > Burkholderiales > Burkholderiaceae_C > RAM1. Next base: position 303 of record CALRZF020000132.1, read on the forward strand.
CATCTGCCAATAGTCGGGTCGCCCTTTTTGCGACACGCTGTAGGGGCGTCCGCTGACCAGCACTGACCAGCCGCCGCTGTTGGCCTGCAGGCCCGTCACCACCTGCGCCCAATCTGCCGGGCGCTGCATGCGACGCGGCGCGTCTGCCTTGGAGCTGTGGGCATGCATGCGCTGGTCAGGCAGGAACACCTGGACGCCGGGCCACGACAGAACTTCGTCAACGCCGTGATCGCCAGTGTCAGCTGTGGCCTGGGCCAGCGTGGGCTCGCCGGGGTAGGGCTTGCCCGGCTCGAATTCGCGCAGCGCGCGGCGGAACATCTCGAACAGGTGGCGGGTGATGCGCCGCTTGTCCACAGAAAAGCGTGGGTCAGTACCGAACGCGTTGTTGTAGCCAAAGTCGTGGTCGTCCCAGACCAGGCCTACACGGCGCTGCCCGCCGTCCTGGGGCAACACGGCCAGCAGCGCCTGGAATTGCGGTACCTCGTATTGGCCGCGGTACTGCCCGTACATGAGCGACAGGAACTCCTGCGCAGACATTTTGAGTTGAGGCTTGCCGATGGCGTCGAACGCGCCATAGCCGCTGTAGACCTGGTCGCCCGACAGCAGCAGGCCGTCCAGCGTGCGGCCGGGCGGCACGCGCGCACGCAGGGTGTCCCACACGGGTTGAATGGGTTTACCGTCTTGCGTGTCGCAAGACGACAGCCGCATGCACGAAGCCAGGCCGATCAGCATGATGTCTCCTCCGGTAGGTCAGTGCACCATGCTAGCGGCTGCGCGCGCCGCCGCCTATCGTCAGTTCGGGGGATGGGCAGCGATCAGGCGGCCAGGCGCTGCATGGCCTCGCGGTATTTGGCGGCCGTCTGCTCCACCACCTCGCGCGGCAGGCGCGGCGCGGGTGGCGCCTTGCCCCAGGGCTTGCCGTTGACCTGGGCCTGTTCGAGCCAGTCGCGCAGGAACTGCTTGTCGTAGCTGGGCGGGTTGCGGCCCTCGGCCACGCTTTGTGCATAGGTCTCGGCCGGCCAGTAGCGCGAGGAATCGGGCGTGAGCACCTCGTCCATCAACACCAGCGTGCCATCGCGGTCCAGGCCGAATTCAAACTTGGTGTCGGCAATGATGATGCCCTTGGTGGCGGCAAATTCACTGGCCGCCTTGTAGATGGCGATGCTGATGTCGCGGATGCGCGCGGCCAGCTCGGGGCCCACGATTTCCACGGTCTTTTCAAACGTGATGTTTTCGTCGTGCTCGCCGGCTTCGGCCTTGGCGGCTGGAGTGTAAATAGGCTCGGGCAGCTTGCTGGCGTTCTTCAGGCCCGGGGGCAGCGGCACGCCGCACACGGCCTGGCTGTCCTGGTATTCCTTCCAGCCGCTGCCGGCCAGGTAGCCGCGCACCACGGCCTCGACGGGAATTGGCTTCAGGCGCTTGACCAGCATGGCGCGGCCCTTGATCTGCGCGGCCTCGGCGGCGGACACCACGCTCTCGGGCGCGTCGCCGGTCAGGTGATTGGGGCACAGGTGGCCCAGCCGCGCAAACCAGAACAGCGCCATCTGTGTGAGCAGTTCGCCCTTGCCCGGGATGGGCTCGCCCATGATCACGTCAAACGCGCTGATGCGGTCGCTGGCCACCATGAGGATGCGGTCGTCGCCCACGGCGTAGTTGTCGCGGACCTTGCCGCGGGCCAGCAGCGGCAGGGATGTGAGGGCAGAGGTGTGCAGGGCGGTGGTCATGTCGGGTTAAAAGCAAAAATGGCCCGTTGAACAGTCAACGGGCCATGAACCATTCGGATGGATTATCTCAGGCTCAGTTCACCACCTGGGCCAGCTCGCCCTTGCTGTATTTGGCGGCCACGACCTGCAGGCTGTCGCCCTTGATCTTGCCGGCCTGGCCTTCACAGCCGAACTCGATGTAACGCGCCTTGCAGATCTGTTTGGCGGCTTCGCGCGCGGGCTTGAGCCACTCGCGGGCGTCGAATTTCTCGGGGTTTTCGGCCAGGAACTTGCGCACCGCCCCGGTCATGGCCAGGCGGATGTCGGTGTCGATGTTGATCTTGCGCACACCGAACTTGATGGCGTGCTGGATTTCCTCGACCGGCACGCCGTAGGTTTCCTTCATCTGGCCGCCATACTGGCGGATGATCGCCAGAAGCTCCTGCGGCACGCTGGACGAACCATGCATGACCAGGTGCGTGTTGGGGATGCGGCGGTTGATTTCCTTGATGCGGTCAATCGCCAGGATATCGCCCGTGGGCTTGCGCGTGAACTTGTAGGCGCCGTGGCTGGTGCCGATGGCAATGGCCAGCGCGTCCAGCTGGGTGCGCTTGACGAAGTCGGCCGCTTGCTCAGGGTCGGTCAGCAGCTGCTCGCGCGTCATGGTGGCGTCGGTGCCGTGGCCGTCTTCCTTGTCGCCCTTCATGGTTTCCAGTGAGCCAAGGCAACCCAGCTCGCCCTCGACCGTCACGCCCAGCTTGTGGGCCATGTCCACCACCTTGCGGGTCACGTCCACGTTGTAGTCGTAGCTGGCAATGGTCTTGCCGTCGGCTTCCAGGCTGCCGTCCATCATGACGGAGCTGAAGCCCAGGTTGATCGCGCCCTGGCACACGTCGGGGTTCTGGCCGTGGTCCTGGTGCATGACCAACGGAATGTTGGGGTACATCTCGACAGCGGCCTGGATCAGGTGTTTGATGAATGCCTCGCCCGCGTATTTGCGTGCACCAGCGCTGGCCTGCAGGATCACCGGGGCGCCGGTTTCCTTGGCGGCCTCCATAACGGCCTGGACCTGCTCCAGGTTGTTGACGTTGAATGCCGGAATGCCGTAGCCGTTTTCGGCGGCGTGGTCCAGCAGCTCGCGCATCGAGACGAGTGCCATGTGATATCCCCAGGGAAGTTTTGGTAACGGGTTGGTAACTACCCGGAATTTTACTTCGCTGGCGCCCCAGGCAGGCCCAGAAAGGCCAGGACCTCTTCACGCACAGGCGACAGGAACTTCAGAGGGGCCGCCACGGACGCCATGATGGTCACATGGTTCACCCCATCCAGGTAACGCACCGTGGTGTCCACGCCGGCGGCCTTCAGCCGCCGTGCCAGACCGCCGGTGTTGCGCACCGGGTTGACCAGGTTGTCCTTGTTCGCAGCGATCAGCAGGGTGCGCGGCGCCTTGAACGACACGTACTCCACCGGCTGCGAGTCGCGCGGGGTGTTGGGCCAGTTGAATGCCCGCTGGGTGGCGGGGTTTTCTATCGGCAAGAAATCGTAGGGCCCCGCAATGCCGACAAAGCCGGCCAGTTTTTCGCGTTGTGTGCCCAACCAGCGCGGGTCCAGCGCCATCATGGCGGCGTTGTATGCGCCCGCGCTGTGGCCCATGACGTAGACGCGCGAAGGGTCTGCGCCCAGCTCACGCGCGTTGGCAAACGCCCAGGCGACCGCAGCGGCACAGTCTTTCAGGAAATCGGGGTAGCTCACCTCGGGGTAGAGCCGGTAGTCGGGAATGACCGCGATGGCGCCATGGGCCGCCAGAAACTCGCCCACAAAGCGGTAGTCGGTGCGCGCGCCTTTGTCCCAGTTGCCGCCGTAGAAGAACACGACAAGCGGCGGTGCTGCGGCCCCCGCACGGGCCAGCGGCCGGTAAACGTCCAGCTTGTGGCGCGCGCCGTCCCCATACGCCACGCCCTCGCGGCCGTCATAGGTATTGGCGGGCACCAGTGCGTTCAGCGCGGCCGTGGCCGAGCAGCCTGAAACCAGGGCAGCGATGGCGGCCAGAAGGCCAGTTCGGCGGGCCATGCGGACTCCATCAGAGGGTTGCGTTGACTTCATATGCAAAGCATACGGTCGCCGCGCGCGCGTGGATTCACCACGCCGTGGGACGGCGGCGCAAGCCCTTGTCGGAGATAACCGCCGCTGGCGCGGTTACGCCGCGCGGCAGATCTTGAGCATGTTGGTGCCGCCCGGCGCGCCCATGGGCTCGCCGCAAGTGATGGCGTAAACATCACCGCTGACCACGATGCCGCGCTTTTTGAGGTGGCTTTCGGCCTGGTCCAGCGCGGTGTCGCGCTCGGCGCTCTGGTCCATCAGCAGCGGCCGCACGTTGCGAAACAGTGCCATCTTGCGTTGCGTGGCCAGCTTGGGCGTGAGCGCATAGATGGGGATGTGGATGCGGTGGCGGCTCATCCACAGCGGGGTGGAGCCCGAATCGGTCAGCGCCACGATGGCCTTGCAGCCCAGGTGGTGAGCGGTGAACAGCGCGCCCATGGCGATGGACTGGTCGATGCGGTTGAAGGTCATGCCGGTGAAGTCGGCGTCCAGCTTCACGTCCTCGGCCTTTTCGGCTTCGGAGCAGATGTTGGCCATCTCGATGATGGTCTCCAGCGGGTACTTGCCGGCCGCGGTTTCGGCCGACAGCATGACGGCGTCGGTGCCATCCAGCACGGCATTGGCCACGTCGCTGACCTCGGCGCGGGTGGGCACCGGGTTGGTGATCATGGATTCCATCATCTGGGTCGCGGTGATCACCACTTTGTCAAACTCACGGGCCAGCCGGATCATGCGTTTTTGCAGCGCGGGCACGGCCGCGTTGCCCACTTCCACGGCCAGGTCGCCGCGCGCCACCATGATGCCGTCGCTGGCCTTCAGAATGGATTCCAGGTTGGGGATGGCCTCGGCCCGCTCGATCTTGGCGATCAGGCCCGGCTTGTGGCGGTATTCGGCGGCGGCCACATTGCACAGCTGGCGTGCCATTTCCATGTCGGTCGCGTTCTTGGGGAAGCTTACCGCCACATAGTCGGCCTGGAAGCTCATCGCGGTGCGGATGTCTTCCATGTCCTTGGCGGTCAGCGCGGGCGCGGTCAGGCCGCCGCCCTGCTTGTTGATGCCCTTGTTGTTGGACAGCTCGCCGCCGAGCTTGACGGTGGTGCGTACCTGCTCGCCCTTCACGGCGTCCACGGTCAGCACGATCAGGCCGTCATTGAGCAGCAGCACATCGCCCGGCTTCACGTCGCGCGGCAGTTCCTTGTAGTCCAGGCCAACACCCTTGATGTCGCCCGGTTCAACGCGCGAGGCGTCCAGCACGAACTTCATGCCCGGCTCCAGCATGACCTTGCCCTCGGCGAACTTGCCCACGCGGATCTTGGGGCCCTGCAGGTCAGCCATGATGGCGACCTCGCGCCCGGCGCGCTGGGCGGCGGCGCGCACCAGTGTGGCGCGGTCGATGTGGTCCTGCGCCTTGCCGTGGCTGAAGTTCAGCCGCACCACATTGACGCCGGCGCGGATCATCTGCTCAAGCAGCGCCGGGTCACTGGATGCCGGCCCCAGCGTTGCAACGATTTTGGTTCCACGGCGCGGGCGCGGGTGCTTGTCTCCGGACATTGATCTGCTTTCTTGTAACTAAGTTTCGGATTCTGGCACGAAACTGGTTACACACAGGTTACCAGATGCGCAGGCTTTGACCGGCGTCAGGACGCGGGGCCGCGTGTTTGCCTAGGATGCGCCGCATGACCTCACCCCTTGCTCCGATATCACCCCAATCCCCGCTACCGCACCGAAAAATCCTGAGGCAGTGGCTGGCACCGCTGTCTGCCCGCATAACCGGCCGCGCAGTAGCCCTGCTTGCGATGGACTATGCCTTGCTTTCCGCCGCCCTGGCGGGCACCGTGGCCTTTCAGGCGTGGTGGCTCAAGCTGCTGTGCGGCATGGCGGCGGGTTTTGTCATTGGCCGGCTTTTCATCATCGGCCACGATGCCTGTCACCAGAGCCTGACGCCGCACCGGGGTCTGAACCGCTGGCTGGGCCGCATCGCTTTCCTGCCATCGCTCACGCCCTACAGCCTGTGGGACATCGGGCACAACCTGGTGCACCACGGCTACACCAACCTCAAGGGCACGGACTTTGTGTGGGCGCCGCTGACGGCAGCCGAGTACGGTGCGCTGTCCCCGCGCCAGCGCCTGATGCAGCGCATCTACCGCAGCGGCTGGGCGCCGGGCCTGTACTACCTGGTGGAGATCTGGTGGCGGCGCATGTATTTCCCCAGCCGCACCTACATGGGCGCACAGCGGCAGGTGTTCGTGCTGGACGGTTTGCTGGTCACGGCGTTTGCCCTGCTGTGGGCCGGCGCGCTGGGGGCATTGGCTGCGGCCACGGGGCAGTCCACCGTGCTGCTGCTGGCGATGGGCATGGGCGTGCCCTTCATGTTCTGGTGCGCCATGATCGGTTTCGTTGTCTATGTGCACCACACACATGTGAAGGTCGGCTGGCATGACGACAAGGCAGCTTGGGCCAAGGCCCAGCCGTTTGTGTCCACCACCGTGCATCTGACGTTTCCGCTGCGCATCGGCGCGCTGGTGCACCACATCATGGAGCACACGGCCCATCACGTGGACATGGGCATCCCGCTGTACCGGCTGAAGAACGCGCAGAAGATGCTGGAGGACATGTTGCCCGGGCGCATCGTGATCCAGCGCTTTTCATGGCGCTGGTACTTTGACACCGCGCGCCGCTGCAAGCTGTACGACTTCTCGCGCCGCTGCTGGACGGACTACACAGGCCGCGCCACCAGCGAGCCGCAGCCGCTGCGCGCGTGAAGGCGGCGGGCGCTCAGCCCGCGGCGCGCTGTTGCAGGATCTCGAACGCCGGCAGGGTCTTGCCTTCCAGCACCTCAAGGAAGGCGCCGCCACCGGTGGAGATGTAGCCCACATCCTTTTCGATGCCGTACTTGGCGATGGCGGCCAGCGTGTCCCCGCCGCCGGCAATGCTGAATGCGCTTGATTCGGCAATGGCGTGGGCAATGACCTTGGTGCCGTTTTCAAACGCCGGGAACTCAAACACGCCCACCGGGCCGTTCCACACGATGGTGCCGGCGGCCTTGAGCTGCTCGGCCAGCTTCGCGGCCGTTTGCGGGCCGATGTCCAGGATCAGGTCGTCGTCCGCCACGTCGGTAGCGGCCTTGACCGTCGCAGGCGCATCGGCGGCAAAGGTTTTGGCCGTGACCACGTCGGTGGGGATCGGCACATCGGCTCCACGCGCCTTCATGGCGTCAATCACCTTGCGCGCCTCGCCCGCCAGGTCGGCTTCAGCCAGCGACTTGCCGATCTTCAAGCCCGCGGCCAGCATGAAGGTGTTGGCAATGCCGCCGCCTACGATGAGCTGGTCCACGTTTTTGGACAGCGCTTCCAGGATGGACAGCTTGGTGCTGACCTTGGAGCCCGCCACGATGGCCACCAGCGGGCGTTTGGGTTGAGCCAGTGCCTTGGTAATCGCGTCGATCTCGGCCGCCAGCAACGGGCCCGCGCAGGCCACCTTGGCGTACTGGGCGATGCCGTAGGTCGTGCCCTCGGCGCGATGCGCCGTGCCAAAGGCGTCATGCACAAAGATGTCGCACAGCGCGGCCATCTTCTTCGCGAGCTCAGGGTTGTTCTTTTTCTCGCCCTTGTTGACGCGGCAGTTTTCCAGCAGCACGACCTGGCCGGGGGCAACCGTGACGCCATCGACCCAGTTGGCTACCAGCGGCACCTCGCGGCCCAACAGCTCGCCCAGGCGTTTGGCCACCGGGGCCAGGGAGTCTTCAGGCTTGAATTCACCCTCGGTCGGTCGGCCCAGGTGGGACGTGACCATCACCGCCGCGCCGGCGTCCAGCGCCATCTGGATGCAGGGCACCGAGGCGCGGATGCGGGTGTCTTCGGTGATCGCGCCGCTGTCGTCCTGCGGCACGTTCAGGTCCGCGCGGATGAAAACGCGTTGGCCTTGGGCCTTGCCTTGGAAACACAGATCGGAAAAGCGCAGGACGTTCATGGTGCAGGTCGGTGAATGGCAAAGCCTGCCATTTTAGAAGCTGCCACCGCTGCGCGAGTTACCAACCCAGCCCGATGTGCAGCGGCAGGTAAACCGCCATGCCCGCGATGATGGTCACCAGCACGTCGCGCCGCCAGTAATACGCAGCGGCGCCTGCTGCGGCGGCAAAGAGCCGCGCGTCCTGCCAGGTCGCCACCAGTTGCCCCTGGGACATGACCACCTCGGGCACCACCACGGCCGACAGCGCGGCGATGGGCGCGTACTGCAGGCCGCGCTGCGCCCAGTGCGGCAGGCTCCAGGGTTTGCTGGAGATGAAGAAGAAACTGCGCGCCACAACGGTGACGCAGCTCAGGCCGGCAATCACTGCGATGGTCCACCAATCGGTCATGCGGGCCTTCCTTGCACAGGCGCAGGCGGCTGCGGCTTTTCAAGCGTCAGGCACAGGATCACGGCAACCGCGATGGCCACCACGATGTTGAGCTTGAGCGGCAGTGCGTACGCCACCACGGCCGCCGCGCCCGCCACCGCTGCGGACACGACCCGCATGCGCGTGCTGGCCAGCGAACACAAAATGCCCACCAGACACAGGATGCCGGCAAAGCCAAGCCCCCAGCTGGTCGGAATGAAATTGGCCAGCGCCACGCCCACCACGCTGGCGCCGACCCAACTGCACCAGTTCACGCAGCAGTTGCCCGCCAGGTAGGCCTCCTGTGCAAGGCGCAACGCGGGGTCTTGCGCAGGCTTGGGAAAGCGCTGGGTAAACAGCACGTAGCTCAGGTCCGCCGTCAGGTAGCCATGCGTCATGCGCTGCCACAGCGGCAGGTGCATGAGGTAGGGCCGCAGGTGCAGGCTGAACACCACAAAGCGCAGGTTCACGCAGAACCCCGTGGCCAAGATCACCCAGATCGGCGCGCCGGCCACGATCAGCGGGATGGATGCCAGCTGCGAACTGCCGGCAAACACAAAGAGCGCCATCGCCAGGGACTCCAGCACGCTCATGCCGGACTTGACCATGGCTACCCCCGTCATCAACCCCCAGGCCGCAATGCCCGGGGCCTGCGGCCACATGTCGCGCGCGCCGGCGCGGAATTCGGGGTGGTTGTAGTGGGAACGAAGGAAAAACACGATGCACTCAGTTGAAAACCATGCCGGGCTTGATGTCGAAACCACGCAGGAAATCCGCCACGGCCAGGCGCTTGCCACCCGCACGCTGC
>CALRZF020000133.1:0-9116 GCA_943372585.1 Ramlibacter sp. 2FC
TCATTGACCAGGGGCACGCCCTCGGCGCGGGCGATGTCGGCCAGTTCGCGCGCCGGCACCTCTTTGGTGAAGCCTTCGATGCGGTAGTTCGAGGTGTGGACCTTCAGCACCAGCCCGGTGGCCTCGTTGAGCGCGCGGGCATAGTCCCGGGGGTGCGTGCGGTTGGTGGTGCCGACCTCGACGAGCCTCACCCCGGCGCGCGCCATGATGTCCGGCATGCGAAAGGCGCCGCCGATCTCGATGAGTTCCCCGCGTGAGACGACGGCCTCGCGCCCGAGGCCGAGCGTGTTCAGCACGAGAAGCACGGCGGCGGCGTTGTTGTTGACCACGGTGGCGGCCTGCGCGCCGGTGATCTCGCAGATCAGGCCTTCAACAATGCTGTCGCGGTCGCCGCGGCTGCCGCTGGCCAGGTCGTATTCCAGGTTCAGCGGCCCGGCCATCATGGCGGCCATGTGGTCCACCGCGCTTTGCGGCAGCACGGCGCGGCCCATGTTGGTGTGGATCACCGTGCCGGTCAGGTTGATCATGGGCCGCAGGCGCGACGCGGTGCGGCCGGCGCAGCGTTCGTTCAGTGCGGCGTCCAGCGCGTCATCCCCTTGCAACGCAGCAGGCGAGTGCCCCGCCAGCACGGCCTGGCGCAGCTCGCCCAGCAGGGCGCGGGCTTCGTTCGTGACCAGTGTGGCGCCATGCGCGGCCACCAGCGCCTGCGCGCCGGGGCGGTTGATGAGCCGGTCGACCGAGGGCAGCTTTACCAGCAGTGCCTTCGGACCATCAACGATGGATCCGTCAGGCGCGGCCATTACGGGCTCCCGGCCGCGTGGGCCTCGGGTTCGTCAGATTCGTCGGGCGCGCCGAACAGCAGCATGAAGTTCACGCCGTGGCGCAGCTTGCCCGATTCAGACACCAGCAGGTCCAGCGTGACGGAAGCCAGGTCGTCTGCCACTGGGTCCACATAGGCGTCCTTTTCCATGGACACGATCTTCAGGTAGTGGTTGCAGTCGTCACACGACTCGGTGCGGACCGCGCCGCGCGGGGGTGCTGCGGTGGGCTGTGCGGCGCCGTCGCCATCGGGCTCCAGCTCCTGGTAGAAGATGCTGCGCGTGCTTTCGCAGCGGCTGCACTTCACGCGCACCATGTGCCACTGGCTCTGGCACAGCGCGCAATGCAAAAAGCGCGAACCGGTTTCCGTGCCGCCCAGGCGGATCACGCTGGCGGTGGGCCGGCTGCCACAGCAGGGGCAGGCGGTGGCGTCGTCCACACGGCCAAACGCCAGATCGGGGTACTGCGCCTGCGTGTGGGCGACCAGCCGCGTCCAGTACACCTGCAACGCCGCGCCGATCAGCGGCGCCTGGCCCAGGTCAAGCCCCAGCATCACGCCGGCCAGCAGGCGGTCGGCCTGGCGCTCCAGCTCCTGCTCGCCGGCGGCCTGCAGGGCCAGCAGGGTGTTGCGTGCGGGCCCCTCGGGCAGGCGCGGCAGCAGGTCTGCCAGGATGTCGCTCAGGTCGTCACGCCATTCGGCGCTGCGGCGAAACAGCGTGGGCGCCAGCGGTGCAACGCCGGCGCGCGCGGCCTCGCCCAGCGCCTGTTCGCCGGGCAGGGGGCTGACCCGCGGGGCCGCCAGCGCGCGCTGCTGGGCAGCCGCCACATCGGCCATGAAGATCAGGTAGTCGCGCATGGCGTGGCCGGCAGCCAGCTGGCGCAGGCGCGTTTCGCGGTCGCTGAAAACGCGGGCCGTGTCGGCAAAGCGGATCGGCGGCACCTCGCCCACCTGCCGGGCGGCGATCTCCTCGGGCGACATGATCTTGACGGTGGTGGCTTCGGTCATTGGTACTGCGTTGAATGCCCAAAAAAAAGCGGCACAACCATTGTGTGCCGCTGCGGGGCTGAAGGACAAGTCCTCATTTACCCCGTGTCATTTCCTCGTGCCACAGCGGGTGGTTGGCGCGGGCCCAGCCACGGCTCACGGTGCCGCGCGTCATGGCGCGCGTGGTGCCCTTGACCCAGATGGCGGCGTACACGTGCACGATGACGGTCAGCACCAGCACCACGGCCGACAAGGCATGCAGCACCACGCCGATGCGCCGCGCCAGGATGGGCAGGTTGGGGAACCAGGCATGCCAGAACAAAATGCCCGTGGCCAGCAGCACCAGCAGGCTCACCGCCATCAGCCAGAAGACGATCTTCTGCCCGGCGTTGTATTTGCCCACGGGCGGCATGGCGTCCTTGTTGCCGCGGAACATCTCGCCCGACTTGTCCAGCCAGGCGCGGTCGGCCGCGTTGAGCACGTTGTCTTTCCACAGCCGCACGAACATCAGCACAAAGCACAGGAACATCGCCACGCCGATGTACGGGTGCAGGATGCGCGTCCAGGTGCCGCCGCCGAAGAACGCGGTGAAGAAATACATCGACGGGTGAAAGAACGCCAGACCCGACAGCGCCGCGGCAATGAACAGGAGCACGATGGCCCAGTGGTTCATGCGCGTGCCGTCGTCGTAGCGCTGCAGGTCGTTGGGGTTGCGCATCATGACCGCTCCTCTTCTTTTTCCTCGATCGGACCGACCTTCATGTAGTGGAAGAAGCCTGCCACCACCGCACCGAACATGGCGGCCACGGCCAGGGGCTTGGCGGCGCCCTTCCACAGCGACACCAGCGGGCTGATGGTCGGGTTGGCGGGCAGCCCTGAATACTGCGTGGGGTTGTCCGCATGCTTCAACACATACATCACGTGCGTGCCGCCCACACCGGCCGGGTTGTACAGGCCGGCGTTCTTGAAGCCACGCTCTTTCAGTTCACCCGCGCGCTTGTCGCCGTAGGCCACCATGTCTTCCTTCTTGCCGAAGACGATGGCGCCCGTGGGGCAGGTCTTGACGCAGGCGGGCTCCAGGCCGACGGACACGCGGTCCGAGCACAGCGTGCACTTGTAGGCCTTCTTGTCCTTTTCGGAAATGCGGGGGATGTCAAACGGGCAGCCGGTGACGCAGTTGCCGCAGCCGATGCAGTTTTCCTGCTTGAAGTCCACGATGCCGTTGCTGTACTGCACGATGGCGCCCGGCGACGGGCAGGCCTTCAGGCAGCCGGGGTCGGCGCAGTGCATGCAGCCGTCCTTGCGGATCAGCCATTCCAGACTGCCCGAGGTTTCGACTTCGGCAAAACGCATGAGCGTCCACGACTTGTCGGTCAGGTCCGACGGGTTGTCGTACACACCCACGTTGGTGCCGATGTCGTCAGACAGCTCGTTCCACTGGCTGCAGGCGACCTGGCAGGCCTTGCAGCCTATGCATTTGGATTCATCGATCAGCTTGGCTACCTCCACACCCTGGCGGATGGACGCCGAGGGGGTGGTGGTGGCCGAGCGTGCGGTGATGTCGAGGGAGGATTGCATGGTCATGGGGCCTCCTTATGCTTTCTCGATGTTCACCAGGAACGCCTTGTACTCCGGCGTCTGCGAGTTGGCGTCGCCGACGTACGGGGTGAGCGTGTTGGTCAGGTAGCCGCTGTTGGCCACCCCGATGAAGCCCCAGTGGATCGGTATGCCCACCGTGTGCACCTTCTTGCCATTGCAGTCCAGGCCCTTCATGCGTTTGGTCACCACCACCAGGGCCTTGACCTCGCCGCGGTTGGAGCTGACCTTGACCATGTCGCCGTTCCTGATGCCCTTTTCCTTGGCCAGGTCTTCGCCGATTTCCACGAACTGCGATGGCTGCACGATCGAGTTGGCGCGCGAGTTCTTGGTCCAGTAGTGCAGGTGCTCGGTCAGGCGGTAGGTGGTGGCGGCATACGGGAACTTGTCCGCCTTGCCGAACTGCTCCAGGTCGCCCTTGTACACACGCGCTGCCGGGTTGCTGATGGCCTTGGCATTGGTCGGGCACATCAGGTTGGTGCCCACCGGCGTCTCAAACGGCTCGTAATGCTCGGGGAACGGGCCTTCGTTCATCAGCCCCACGGCAAACAGCCGCGCCACGCCTTCGGGGTTCATGATGAACGGGCCTGCGCCGCTGTCCGGCCCCAGGGCCGGCGCGATGTCGGGCACGTCCACGCCCGACCAGGCGGTGCCGTTCCAGGCGATGCCGCGGCGCTTGGCGTCCCACGGCTTGCCCTCGGGCGATGCGCCCGCGCGGTTGTACAGCACGCGGCGGTTGGCGGGCCACGAGAAGCCCCAGTTCTGGAAGATGCCCAGGCCGGACGGATCAGCTGTGTCGCGCCGGGCAGACATGTTGCCAGCCTGCGTCCATACGCCCGAGTAGATCCAGTTGCCGCAGGCCGTCGAGCCGTCGTCGCGCAGCATGCCAAAACCGGGCAGCTGTTCGCCCGCCTTCACCAGCACCGTAGGCACGGCCTTGGGGTCCTTGGGGTTGGGCGGCGACATCACGTCCGCGATGGCGCGGCCGTTGATCTCGCGCAGCACTTCCTCAGGCGCGGGGTTGGTCGGGTTGCTGTAGCCCCAGGTCAGCGCCTTGATGGCGTCAGGGAAGGCGCCGCCGTCCTTGGCGTACATCTCGCGCAGCTTCATGAACAGCGTGGCCATGATCTCGCGGTCGGTCTTGGCCTCGCCGGGCGGCTCCACCGCGCGGCCATGCCACTGCACCTGGCGGCTCGAATTGGTGAACGAACCCGGGTCTTCGGCAAAACACGATGCGGGCAGGCGGAACACCTCGGTCTGGATCTGCGCCGGGTCCACGTTGTTGTATTCGCCGTAGTTCTTCCAGAAGTCGCCGGTCTCTGTCTGCAGCGGGTCCATGATGACCAGGAACTTCAGCTTTGAAAGCGCCGTGCCCAGCTTCTTCTTGTTGGGCACCGCGGCAATCGGGTTGAAGCCCTGGCAGATGAAGCCGTTGATCTTGCCCTGGAACATGCTCTCGAACATGGCCAGCACGTCGTAGCCGGTATCCCGCTTGGGCATCCAGTCGTAGGCGAAGTTGTTGTCCTTGTTGGCGGCAGCGCCAAACCAGGCCACGCGCTGGCTGACCGACCATTTCGGGAAGTTGGCCGGGAAGTTCATGGAGCCCGGGCGCAGCGGTTTGGGCGTGCGCGCGGTCAGGTACTTCTCGTGCGTGTCGTCAGCATCGGTCGGCGCGCTCAGGTAGCCGGGGAACACCTCGGAATACGCGCACATGTCGGTGATGCCCTGCACGTTGGCATGGCCGCGCAATGCGTTCACGCCACCCCCCGCGCGCCCCATGTTGCCCAGCAGCAGCTGGATCATGGCCATGGCGCGGATGTTCTGCGAGCCCACCGAGTGTTGCGTCCAGCCCAGCGCGTACAGGATCGTCATGACCTTCTCCGGCGTGTGCGTGCCCGCGATCATCTCGGCCACCTTCAGGAAGGACTCCTTGGGCGTGCCGCAGATCTTGTTGACCATCTCGGGCGTGTAGCGCGCGTAGTGCGTCTTCATGAGCTGCCACACGCAATTGGGCGCCTGCAGCGTCTCATCCACCTCCACGAACTCGCCCTTGGCGTCCTTGACGTACTGCCAGGTGGAGCGGTCTGCGTAAGAGCGCTTGGCCTCGTCGTAGCCGCTGAAGAACCCGTTGTCGTATTTGAACGCGGGGTTGATCAGGTAAGACGCATTGGTGTACGCCTTCACGTAGTCCATGTGGACCTTGTTGTTCGTCATCATGTAATTGATGACGCCACCCAGGAACGCGATGTCGGTCCCCACGCGGATGGGCGCGTAAACGTCGGCTACCGCAGCGGAACGCGTGAAGCGCGGGTCCACCACGATGAGCTTGGCCTTGCGCTTTTGCATGGCTTCCACCACCCACTTGAAGCCGCAGGGGTGGGCTTCGGCGGCATTGCCGCCCATGATGAGAGCTAGATCAGTGTTGGCGATGTCGTTCCATGAGTTGGTCATCGCGCCTCTGCCGAAAGTCGGGCCCAGACTGGACACCGTCGGCGCGTGTCATATTCGTGCCTGTGTATCGAGGGTGACCATCCCCATGGCACGCAACATCTTGACGCTCAGGTAGCCAGCCTCGTTGCTGGAGGCGCTGGAGACCAGCATGCCGGTGGTGTTCCACCGGTTGACCGTGACGCCCTTGGCGTTTTGCGTCACGAAGTTCTTGTCGCGGTCGGCCTTCATGTGTTTGGCGATCCGCGTCAGCGCGTCGTCCCACGAAATGCGCTTCCATTCCTTGCCGCCAGGCTCGCGCACCTCGGGGTACTTCAGCCGGTTGGGGCTGTTGATCATGTCGGCCAGACCCGCGCCCTTGGGGCACAGCGTGCCGCGGTTCACCGGGTGGTCCGGGTCGCCTTCCACATGGACCAGCGCGGGCTTGTTGTTCTTGGCGTTGTCGCCCAGCGTGTACATGATCACGCCGCAGCTGACCGAGCAATACGGGCAGGTGCTGCGGGTTTCAGTGGTCTGGGAGAGTTTGAAGTTGCGCGTTTGCGCCAGCGCCTGCGTGGGCGAGAAGCCCAGTGCGACAAGGCTGGAGCCAACCAGTCCTGCGCCGCTGACGCGGAAGAAATGCCGCCGGTTCATGTCCATGGCGTTCTGTCTCCTGATCGTGGGAAATTTTTTGGAGCCACGTTCATTCTGTGAGGAATCGCACGGCGGCGAAAGCCCGTGTAGGCATTGTCTGACTAGGGTTTACATGGATTGCTGTTGGTTAGCATGCAATCGAATGGTGTCGAATGAGGACTTTAGTGCAATGGCATCATCTGACGCATGGACGAACACAACGACATGAGGGACGCCCGACTGGGCTGGGCCGGCTGGCTGGCGCAAGGCCTGCGCGCGGGCCTGTTCATGCGCCCGCGGCTGCCGGCGGCGGCGCCCACGCCGTGGCAATTGGGGGGTGTGACGGCACTGGCCGCGCTGGCCGTGCTGACGCTGGAGCGGTTTGAGGTAACGGGGCCTGCCGGCTTTGACCTGCGGGCCTGGCTGGCGCCGTGGTGGACGATGGCCGCGGCTGCGCTGCTGGTGTGGTGGGCGCTGCCCGGCCGTGCACCGGCCTGGCTCACGCTGTGGGCCGGCGCCGCCTTGCCCGCGAGCGTGGCATCCGCCGGGCTGGGCGTGGCCGCGGCACACGGGCTGCTGCCCCCGGCGGTCAGTGCGTCGTCGTGGCTGGCCTGGGGCGTGTACTGGGCGTTGTGGGCCTGGTTGTTGGGCCCGGCTGTGCTGCTGGCCTGGCGCCTGGGTGCCACACCGGCGCGCACGGCCATGGTGGCGCTGGTGCTGGCCGGTGTGTATGGCGTGACGGCATGGCAGTTTGAGGCGCGCCCCTGGTATGCGCTGGAATCGGCAGACGACGACCGGCCCCGCCTGCAACTGAGCCAGGAAACCTTTGAGGCGCAGCAGGCCCTGCTGCAGCAGACGCTGGCCGCGCTGGCGCCGCAACGCCCCGGCGTGGCCGATGTGTATGGCCTGGTCTATGCACCCTATGCGTCTGAAGATGTGTTTTTGCGCGAAAGCAGCATGGTGGCCGGCGTGCTGGGCGAGCGGTTTGATGCGGCGGGCCGTACGGTGCAGCTGGTCAACCACGCCAGCACCGTGCAGACCCATGCCTTTGCCACGCCGCTGAACCTGGAGCGCGCCATCGACGCCATGGCCCAGCGCATGGACCGCGACGCCGACGTGCTGGTGGTGTACCTGACGTCACACGGCGCCAGCAACTTCCGTATGGCGGCCGAGCATGGGCCACTGAGCGTGGAGTGGCTCACCCCCCAGCGCCTGCGCCAGGCCCTGGACCGCGCGGGCATCCGCCACCGGGTGATTGCCGTGTCGGCTTGTTATTCAGGCGGGTGGATAGAGCCGCTGTCGGACCCGCACACGCTGGTCATGACGGCGGCGGATGCCACGCACACGTCGTATGGCTGTGGGCGGCTGTCAGAGCTGACGTTCTTTGGCCGGGCGGTGTTTGACGAGCAGCTGCGCAAGACGCATTCGTTCGAGCAAGCCTTTGCCGCCGCCGTGCCGCTGATCAGGCAGCGCGAGATTGGCGCGGGCAAAGACGATGGGTTTTCCAATCCGCAGATTGCGGTGGGTGAACAGATTCGGCCTTTGCTCAAGGCGTTGGAGGCGCGGCTGGGCAAGTAGGCGGCGTTGCACGCAAGGCTGTGGGTGGGGCCGACGGTGCTTCACTTTGGCGCCCCTTCGCTTCGCTGCGGGGTCCCCTGCGCTCCTCGGAATCGAGGGGACGCTACGGGTCGATTTGTGCGATGGGCGCTGAACGCGCCATCGCAAAAATCGCTCCTACGCTTGTCCGCTGACGCGGACCGACCCTCGATTCCTCCGGTGCTCGGCGCCAAAGAGGCGCACCGCCGGCCCCACCCGCAGCCTTGCAGCCAGCAGGGTTGGTGCGCCGACGGTTGATGCCGACGATGCTAGTGCTCGGCCAGCGGGCTCTAGTGGCGACTTTTTGCCGGCCATGTTATTCCGCACGTTGCCATGTAATTCCGCAGTTTTGCGAGATATATCAAAGTTAGGCCTCACAGAGTAAGCTCGCGGCATGTCGACCACCTCTAATACATTCTTTGCCAGCGAGCAGAACGCTGCTGTCGTTCGTAGTTTCGCCACCGTGCTTCGGACAATCCCGCCGCTCGAACCGCCGCACCCCGAAGTGGTGCAGCCTCTGACTACGTTCTTCTCGATTCTCACCCAGAATCTCGCTGCCTTCGACGAGCACTGCCCAGCAAATATAGAGTGGCTTGGGCAGCGATTCATCGGGACGTTGGTTTCGTTTATTGAAGAGCGATCACAAACGCAGCACGAATTGCTGATTGATATCTTCACAACCTCCTACAGATTTCTATGCGAGCTTGAGTTCAGTCAACCCGGCGACTTGAGCTTCGAGTTGCGAGGAGTAAAGAACTTCGTCCACAACAACCTGGAGCAGTTTCAAGGCACCGACAAGCAGCAACTCATCTACGCCAGCTACACGATGCCGGCGAGCCTCACGAAAAAGATACTGCAACACTCATCACTTTCCGACTTCAAGGCCTTCGCGGACACCGCAAACGCAGCGAAGAATATGAAAGAAGAATGGGATAGAGAGATTGTTGCCAAGAAAGCGGAGACGGATGGCCTGCAAGACGCCATCAACCGCATGCAAACGAAATACAACTTCGTAGGCCTCGTTAAAGGCTTTGAAGTACTCGTCACCAAGAAGAAGACC
>CALRZF020000134.1:0-9078 GCA_943372585.1 Ramlibacter sp. 2FC
GCCAGCTTCAAGCGCCCGCTGTACAGCTTCATGGGCGACTGGGTGATGTACAAGGACATCTGGACGGGCAGGATCCCGTTCTGATCTTCCCGTTCTGATCTATTTGGGGCCCAGCCCGAATTCTTTGGCCAGCACACGGTAGCGCGCCATGTGCTGCGCAATCAGCGCCTCCAGCGCCGCGCCGGTGGCAGGCGCCGCCGACAACCCCGCCTGGGCCAGCGCCGCCGTGTAGTGCGCATGGGCTTGCGCCTGGGTGAAGGCGTCCACCCACTGGCGATACGCTGCATCGGCCACCTGCGGGCCCACATACACGCCGCGCAGGATGGGCCAGCGGATGTCATAGCCCTGCTCTTTGGCCGTGGGCACACCGGCCCACACACCGCCCAGGCGTTGTTCGGCCAGCACCGCCAGCACACGCACCGGCACACCCTTTTGCATTTGCCGCGCCACCTCGGCGGCGTCGCCGGCCAGCACCTGCACATGGCCGCCGGCCAGCGCGCCCAGCGCTTCGCCGCCGCCTTCAAACGCCACGAAGCGCATGGTCTTGTGGCTCACGCCGGCAGCGCGGGCGAGCAGCGCGGCTTTCATCCAGTCCTGGCTGCCGATGGTGCCGCCAGCGCCAAACACTACGGCGTTGGGGTTGCGCCGCAGCGCCGCCACCAGCTCGCCCAGCGTGGCATAGGGCGCGTCGCGCCGCACGGCAATGACGCCGTGGTCCAGCCCCAGCGCGGCCACCCAGCGCACGTCGCGCTCGCTGTACGGGCCAAAGCGGCCCTGCGCCAGGTTCAGCAAGGAGCCGGCCGAGAAGGCCACGATGGTTCTGGCGTCCGCCGGCTGCTGGCGCACGACCGTGTTGAACGCCATGGCGCCAATGCCGCCGGGCAGGTAGGTGGTGGGCAGCGCCACGCCAGGCGCGGAAGCCTGCAGCGCGGTGCGCGCCAGCTCGCAGGTCAGGTCAAAGCCGCCGCCGGGTTTGGCCGGGGCCACGCAGTGGGCGCCCTCGGGCAATGCAGGTGGCGCGGCATGCACCCACGCAGCGGCGGCGCACGCGAGCAGGGCAAACCAGCGCTTCATGGGTGCGGCCACCACAACACGGCCTTCAGGCCCGGGCCGTCGTCACGCGGCTCCACGCGCAGCCGCCCGCCGTGGCGTTCCATGACCGATAGCGCGATCGCCAGCCCCAGCCCGCTGCCGCTGCTGCCGCGCCCCTTGGCAAACCGCTGGCTCAGCCGGGGCAGCAGCTGGGCGTCCACGCCCGGCCCATCGTCCAGCACGGCCAGGCTGCAGCCCAGCGCGTCGGTGGCCACCTGCACCGTTACCACGCCCTGCGCGCGGCCATGGTGGATGGCGTTGTGCAGCAGGTTGGCCAGCGCCTGGCCCAGCAGCGCGCGGTCTCCGCCGGTGGGACAGCCTTCAGCCGGCGCGTCCACGCCCAGATCGATACCGCGCGCGCGGGCTTCGGGCAGCAGCGCCAGCGCTGCTTCACGCGCCAGTGCCGCAGCGTCAAACGGTTCGGGCTGCACGGCGGCGGCGTCGCTGCGGGCTAGCGCCAGCAGCTGGTTGGTGGCGCGCACGGCGTTGTCCAGCGCGCCAGACAGTGCCTGCAGAGCCTGGCGCGAGCGGACGGTGTCGGGCTCGCGCAGCGCGTAGTCCACCTGCGCGCGCAGGGTGGCCAGTGGCGTGCGCAGCTGGTGCGATGCATCGTCGATGAAGCGGCGGCGCTCGGCCATCAGCGCGTCGGTGCGCGCCAGCTGCTGGTTGACGGCGTCTACCAGCGGCACGATGTCGCGCGGCAGGCCGGCGGCTTCCAGCGGGCGCAGGTCGTCGGGCGCGCGCTGTGCCGTCAGGCGGGCCAGGCGCGACACCGGCCGCAGCGCCACCCACAGGGCCAGCGCCACACTGGCCAGCATCACGCCCAGCAGCAGCGCGTCGCGCAGCGCGGCGCGGCGCACAAAGCGGTCGGTGAACTGCGTGCGCGAGGCCGTGCTTTCGGCCACCTGGATCATCACGTCCTGCGCGGCGCCCACGGGCCGGTCCAGCGGGCGCACATAGGCGCCCACGCGCACCGATTCGCCAAAGTAGCTCGCGTCATAAAACACCGGTTCGCCCAGGCGCGGCATGCGCGGTGGGCGCGGCAGGTCGGGGTGGCCGATTTCCACCAGCCCGTCGGCCGTGGCCACGCGAAAATACACCTCGCCTGTGGCTGTGAGCTGAAAGAACTCGAACAGCCGGTACGGCAGCTCCACCGCCAGCCCGCCCGACGCGGTGGACACGTTCAGGTCCAGTGCCTTGATGGCGCCCAGCAAAGAGCGGTCGTACGCCGCATTGGCCGAGCCCACGGCGTCGGCATGCGTGGCCCACAGACTCAGGCCGGCTATGCCCAGCATGGCCGGCAGCAACAGCGCCAGCAGCTTGGCGCGCAGGCTGGCCTGCGCACTGAAGGGCGCGCTAAGCCTGCGGATAAGGTTCCAGGACATAGCCCAGCCCCCTGTAGGTGTGGATGCGCACGCCGCTGCCGTCCAGGCGGCGGCGCAGGCGGTGCAGCAGCACGTCCACCGCGCTGCTTTGCACGTCCTCTTCGTCACTGAATACGCGGTCCATCAGCTGCTGGCGCGACACCGGCTCGCCACTGCGCTGCACCAGCACGCGCAGCGCCGCCTGTTCGCGTGGTGACAGCGACAGCACCTCGTCACCCAGCGTGAAGCGCCGCGTCACGGTGGCAAACTGCAGCGGCCCGCAGGCCAGGCGCGGGTGTTCGCTGCCGCGCGCGCGGCGGATCAGCGCGGTCAGGCGCGCTTCCAGCTCGGCCAGCGCAAACGGCTTGGCCAGGAAGTCGTCGGCGCCTTCGTTGAGCGTGCTCACGCGTTCGGCCAGGGAATCGCGGGCGGTCAGTATCAGTACCGGCAGGCGCTGGTCGCCCGCGCGGATGCGCTTGAGCACCTCGTGCCCGTCGCGCCCGGGCAGGCCCAGGTCCAGCACCAGCGCATCGTATTCACCCCCGGCCAGCGCGCGCTCCACCAGGCGGCCGTCGTCCAGCCAGTCCACGCGAAAGCCAGCCTGCTCCAGCGCGCGGGCCAGCCATTCGCCCAGGTCGCGTTCGTCTTCAGCCAGCAGGATGCGCATGCGCCGGATTGTGCCCGCCGCGCACGCCCGCCACTGAAAGGCAACTGATAGGTCGGCGCTGGCACGATGCGCGCTGTTCGCACATCCACCAATGGAGGAGACAACCCCATGACTTTCAACTTGCCCCGCCGCAGCCTGCTGCTGGCCGCCGCCGGCGGCGCTGCCGCCACCTTTGCCCCCGTCCTGCGCGCCCAGGCCTGGCCCAACCGCCCCATCCGCTTCGTGGTGCCGTTTGCGCCTGGCGGCAGCTCCGAGATCATTGCCCGCGCCACCGCCGGCGAGCTGACCAAGCTGCTGGGCCAAAGCGTGTTTGTGGACAACAAGCCCGGTGCGTCGGGCAACATCGCCATGTCGGAGGTGGCGCGCGCCGACGACCAGCACACGCTGGTGCTCAGCCACATCGGCACGCTGGCAGTCAACCCGTACATCTACAGCCGCCTGCCCTATGACGCCGACAAGGACTTTCGCCCCGTGTCGCTGCTGGCCAAGGTGCCCAGCCTGTACCTGGTGCACCCCGACCTGCCGGTCAAGAACCTGCGCGAGTTCATTGCCCTGGCCAAAAAGAGCCCCGGCAAGCTCAACTACGGCAGCGCCGGCAACGGCAGCGCCGGCCACCTGGCCATGGAATACCTGAAGATGGCCAGCGACACCTTCATCACCCACGTACCCTACCGCGGCACCGGCCCGCAGCTGACCGACCTGCTGGCCGGCCGGCTGGACGCGGCGTCTGTGGGCGCTGCCGCCGTGCTGCAGTTCGTCAAGACCGGCAAGCTGCGCTGCATTGCCACCGGCACCGCCCAGCGCATCCCGCAGCTGCCCGACGTGCCCACGGTGGCCGAGCAGGGTTACCCCAATTTCGAGATGACGCAGTGGTACGGCATGCACGCGCCGTCGTCCATGCCCGCCGCGGCAGTAGAGAAGCTGGCCACCGCCTGCGCCGCCGCCATCAAGGCCCCGGCCACGGTGGAGCGCCTGGGCCTGGACGCCGCCATCCCCGTGGGCAGCACGCCGGCAGACTTTGCGAAGTTCATTGCCACCGAGCGCACCCGCTGGAAGGCTGTGATTGCACGGGCGGGGATCAAGGCGGACTGAATCACTGGGCAGCGTCTGGCTGGCGGTGGTTTCACCCTTGAACACGCGCTGGCCTATGGCGTTGTGCAGGTAACGGATGCTGGCTTCTTCACCGTCCTTGAAGATTCTGGCTTTTGACAGCCGGTTGCTGGGTCGTATTCAAACGTGCGCAGGCCGTCGCTGGTCAGGTTGCCTGCGGCGTCCACGACGTAGGCAACGTTCGTGTTGGCTGTGCTGACCGTTCTTGTTCCCCTAACATTTGCAAGGTCTGCGTGAAGCCGAGCAGTCGGTTGCTCGTCCCCTCGATGGTCAGGTTCTGGCTCGTGGTCTTCTTAAAGTCGGCGTTTTCAAGTCGCCGTCCAAGCCAGCTGCGTGGTGTAGGTCGGCACCGTTCCTTGGATCAATTAGGTGCCGCCCCCAATTTACCGAGTCTTTTGCTATCGCTCGCAACCATCCAACGCGTAATCCCACCGCCCTCCGGAATCAAGACAGCCATCAATTTTTAGCTGCCCCCTTCCCCACCAAGCCACTACCACGATGAACGCAAGAATTGCAAGCGCCATCCACCCTCTACGTTTTTTCATAGCTCTCCTTCGTCAATAGCGAGAGGGCAGTCCATTCGGTCGACAAATCCCACAAACCAGATCACAGCTGCCGGATGTTACGGCCTGGTTTCGTCCGAACGTACTGGCGGCTTGATCTGCCTGCGACGCTTCCGGGTAGTCGATGCTTGCGCTCGTGTAGGTGATGCGGCTCAGGCGCCCGTTCTGGTAGCTGTAGGCCGTGGCAGAGCGGATGAGAAGACGGCATCTCGGAGTGGTTACTCTGAAATCCTTACAGAAATGGCCCAAGCACCATTTTTCTTACTGGCATCAACTTTGTAGCAGTCACTTTCTTTGGTACATAAATAAAAATCCGCATTGCCGCTTACTTCCCCCTCAGAGAAACTGAATTGCCTCAGTAAGGGCATTGTCAGATTGTTTGGCGGGTGCCCATGCTGCTTCTGAATTTCCTGCATTGCTAACTGGAATATTGGCGATGAACTAATCATCCAGCGCCCGGCAATTGCCACAAGCACAACGATGACAGAAATCAGTGCCGAAGCTCTAGCGAGTTTTGTGGCAAATGTATTCATTACTTTTTCGCGCATGTGCAGCGCTCGTCAGAGTTCGCGCGTGTAGTCGCGGTGAATTGAATCCCGCCAGCGGCCTCCGCCTTGAGGCCCCACTTCTTGCCAAAAATTGGCCATGGGTGCAGGCCTGTGTGGCGCAAAATTCCGATCGTCAGAATGCCACAGACTCCACCGAGAGAGCTCAGCACAGCCCAGTACCACTCTAACGCCCAGAGGCTTCTGTAAGCGAGAACTGTAAGAGCTGATGCGATTGCAAAAGTAGCCCACATGATGAACATAACTCTTGGAGTTTTCATTTCTTGGAACGTCAACTCTCGCCAAGACGCTGACGCCTCTACTTCAATTGCGCGTCAGCATCAATGCTCTGGACGACCACCTTCCCCTCGTCATGGCGGACAAAAAGAATTTGCATTGCATTTTTCTTGTGGAAATTGCGTAACACACAGATCGCCAATGCTCGACTTGTCACTTCATTGCATTCCGTTGATCGGGCCCGTTGCAATAATTTTTCCAACTTCTCGCGCAGATCATCTTTCTCTTTCCACACTCGAAGATATTCATACTCAGCGACGTAGAAAAAATAAAGGAGCGCGACCTCGGCTAGCGCTTCAGCACTCACACGCACGGGCACACGGAGCACTTCACAGGTTTCGTCAGGGCAGTACTCAGCCCATCTAACCCCTCTTGCGCTGGCGATTTCTATCGATGCAATCGGCGTGCTAACTAATTCCGAAGAGAGACCATTTGGTTTTACGCCTTCAATGGATTTCCCCGTACCGGCGTGCACAAAACTGCCCAACTGGCTCAGGAAAATGAGGGCCACGGAAAGATTCTTCAATATCGTCATAGCGCTGGCAATCCTTTGCCCAATTTTCGCGTTGCACTTGCGATTCCATTTCTGACTCAAATTTGATCGCCACTCCGGCTCCGGGTGGACCGAAGGCGACTCATGGTAGCAAGTGCAGCATCAAAGTCCTCGCCCATGTATTCGCTCCAATCTGGATCGCTCTTCAAATGAGCAAGAACATCGAATACACATCCGATTTGCTCATCGGTCATCAATGACAGTCTTACTGAAATCTGAAAATCTTCGTCTTGGTTGCGGGAAATTAGGCTCAAAACAAAGAACGACACCTCCATCCGGCTGTACTTGGCCTCCTCTGTCAGGGCATAGCGGAGATAGTGCGGAACAATCCAGCGCGTTGCCGCAGCCGAAAGCTTCCGAAGCTCCTGATGCATGTCTTGGAGCAATTTCTTGCCTGGAATACCAGTTCGCCAACGATCAAGGTCTGCTGCCACCTGTGATACGTAGTCCTGGTCCGATAGCGAGCCATCAACAAGGTCGTCCTTCGGAGGCAAAGGAGCAGCTTCAAATAAGCGATCAATATGGTCAAACAGTTGCATTCTGAAACTCCTCAAGGGCAGTCCTCTTTGCATATTCTCCTGACTGCACGCTCAGCTCGCGAGATGTTGATGTCAATGTCGGTAGACATCTGGGCGCTATGCCGCGTGTCCTTTCCGCCCCACCATTTATTGGTATTCTCCTCGCGCAGGGCTTTGCAGTCCCTCCATTTCTTAACCTCCCACTTTGCGCGCTCGCAAGCATTTAATCCAGGCGGTGGCTCTTCGTCACATCTATTCTTGTATTCGCGCCGATTTGCCTCACGCTCAATCAATTCCTGGAGTGCAGAGTCGCTCTGATGATTTGGGCCTACGCCAGGCGGAAAATCCGGGTTCGTACGCGGCCCACGGCCTGGCACTGGGACGACAATGACTTGCAAGCCATCAGGGTCAAATGAGTGCAAGGGGTTGGCGTTCGCATATACGAACCTGTTGAGACCTCCTGCAAGACCAATCGGGTCCGCCTGGCTATACCGCCCCTCGCTCTGCCTGAAGATGCGATGAAAGTTCTGCCGCATAGCCAGTTCCAGGTCTTCTTCCTGGCCGGGGAATCGCAGGGTCATCTCCGTCGCGGCCGTCGCTTTCAGCAATACCGGCACGTTCGTTAGCGCCGCCCGGGGATTCGGTGCCGCTTTCAAGATGCCTGTCGGCTTATTGTTTCCAAACGCCGAGTACGGCCACTGCCACACCGGCTGATTTTGGTCGTTGGTCATCAGCCTGGGGGTTCCCAGGTGGTCGCTGTGGATCGCAAACAGCTTGCCGTTCCTGAACATGCCGATGGGGATGGCGCCGCCTTCGCCCGTGGGCAGCCAGATGAATTCACTTCTGCCTGCACCCTTGGCTGAGCCGTTGTCGTATTCACCCATCAGCGCCCAGCTTGGGATTTCTCCGTCGCCATAGACATACGCCGTCCCAATGCTCGTGTTGGCCTGTGCATTGGCGTACAGCCACCTGAAGTTCTTCTTCAGCCAGTCGATGAAGCTCGTGCCCAGGTCTGTTTCGCTCGGCAGCGTCTGGCTGGCGGTGGGTTCGCCCTTGAACACGCGCTGGCCTATGGCGTTGTGCAGGTAGCGGATGCTGGCTTCCTCTCCGTCCTTGAAGATTCTGGCCTTTGACAGCCGGTTGGCGGCGTCATATTCGAAGGTTCGCAGGCCGTCGCTGGTCAGGTTGCCGGCTGCGTCCACCGCGTAGCTCACGTTGGTGTTGGCTGTGCTGACCGTCCTTGTGCCGCGTACGTTGGTCAGCGTCTGGGTAAAGCCCAGCAGCCGGTTGCTCGTCCCCTCAATGGTCAGGTTCTGGCTGGTGGTCTTCTTGAAATCGGCGTTGTCATAGTCGCCGTCCAGGTCGGTGTCGCTGGTGGTCTTGTCGATCGCGGTGAGCCTGTTGGAATTGGCGTCGTAGGTGTACGCCGTCTGCGCACCGGCGCGGTTGAAGCTGGTCAGGCGATTGCGGTTGTCGTAGCCCACCGTCCAGTTCAGCGGCGTGGTGTAGGTCGTGACCGTGCCGGTGGCCGTGCTGCTGGCCCACAGGTGCTGGGTGATACCGGTGATCCTCGATGCCGCGTCGTAGATGTAGCTGGCAAATTCGCTGCCCGTCATCCGCCCGTCGGTGTCGAAGGTTCTGGCTGCTGAATCCCCGTTGCTCCACGTCCAGGCTTTGGGCTGGCCCAGCGCCGTGTGGCTTAGGTCTGTGACGAACGGCTGCACCGGCTTGTTGCGCCCGGGTGCCTGCACGCTGATGCCCGTGATGCGGCCCGCGCTGCGGCTGTAGCTCACCTTGAAGCCGCTGGGGTAGGTGATGCCGCTCAGGCGCCCGTTCTGGTAGCTGTAGGCCGTGGCAAACCGGGCCGGGTTGCCGGGGTTGTCGTTGACGTCCTGGGTTTTGAGGGTGATGCGGCCCTGGTTGTCGTGTTCGTAGGCTGTCGATCCGCTTTTGTCGTCGATGCGGGTGACGTCGCCTGCGCCGTTGTACTGGTAGCTGACCACGTGGTCCGTGGCGTAGCGGATTTCACTGGGGCGGCCCAGTGCGTCGCGCGTGATCTGGGTGATCTGGCCCCGGGCGTCTTCGGTGCGGGTGACCCGGCCTGCGGCGTCGCGTGTGTAGCGGATGGTGCCGATGTCAGGGCTGGTCTCGCTCAGCACTTCGCCGAAGGCGTTGTACGTGTACTGGGTGGCCACGCCTTTGGGGTCGGTCAGCTGGGTCAGCTGGTCCAGCGCGTTCCAGGCCTGGGTGGCGGCGGTGTTGTCTGCAAAGGTGGTGGCCGTGCTGCGGCGCAGGCCGTCCAGCGTTTGCCTTGTGGTCTGGTTCAGCGGGTCGGTCTGGCTGATGGGCTCGCCGTTGGCGTCGTAGCC
>CALRZF020000135.1:0-9020 GCA_943372585.1 Ramlibacter sp. 2FC
CCGCTGGGCCTGCCCGACTCGGCTTTCAGCTACCTGCGCTCGCACGGCACGCTGGACCGCGAACACACGGCCCATTTCGCCTTGCTGATGGACGCCGTCACCGATGCGCGGGACCAGGACGCCATCGTGCACGCCGCGTGCATGTTTTACCGCCTGTATGGCGACGTGTTCCGCGGCCTGCCCATGCCGGTCATCCAGCCCGCGGCGGTGGCCGCATGAAAGCCGCCCAGGCGCGCGTGCTGCTGACGGGAGCCACCGGCGGCATCGGCCAGGCCATGGCCCAGGCGCTGGTGGAAGGCGGCGCGTGCGTCATGCTGACGGGGCGGACCTACACCACGGTGAAGGAACTGGCCCAGCGCATTGACCCGAGCCGCAAGCGTGTGACGTGCCGGCAAGCCGACCTGATGCAGCCCCAGGACCTGAGCAACCTGGCCGCGGCCGCCGCGGATTGGGGTTGCAACGTGGTGGTGCATGCGGCGGGTGTTCCGGCATTCGGGCCCCTTTCAGCCATTTCGGGCACGGATATGGCGGCTGTGCTGCAGACCAACCTGCTGGCACCCATGCTGCTCACCCAGGCGCTGCTCGTGCACCTGCGCACGCAGCCACAGGCCCAGGTGATCTGCGTGGGCTCGGCGCTGGGGCGCATCGGCCTGCCCGGGTACAGCGTGTACAGCGCCAGCAAGTTCGGGCTGCGTGGCTTTGCCGAGGCGCTGCGCCGCGAGCTGGCCGACACATCCGTGCGCGTGCAGTACCTGGGGCCGCGCAGTACCCGAACGGCTTTCAACAGCGTGGGCGTCAATGCCTACAACCGGGCCACGGGGACGGCCATGGACACACCGCAGCTCGTCGCCACCCATCTCATGGCATTGCTGGCGTCAGGCGCTGCAGAGCGCTTCATCGGTTTCCCCGAATCGCTGGCGGTGCGCATCAACGGCGCCGTGCCGGCGTGGCTGGACGGCAGCTTCAAAACCCATCGCCGCAACCTCACTGTTTTGCCATCCACTTGAATCAAACCACCATGAACACATTGCCTTTTCTGACACGCCGCACCTGCCTGGCCGCTTTGCTTGCCGCGATGGCGGCCCTGACGCTGCCCCTGGGCGCCCACGCCGCCAGCGTGGAGGAATCCATCAACGAACTGCAGCGCGACTGGGAAGTCATCCGCTACCAGACGCCCGTGAGCGAGCGCGAAAAGCGCTTTGAGCAACTGGCCGCCAAGGCGCACAAGGCCAGCGAAACCTTTGCCGGCCGGGCTGAACCCCTGGTGTGGGAGGGCATCATCGTGAGCTCCTGGGCCGGTGAGAAAGGCGGCCTGGGCGCGCTGGGCCTGGTCAAGCAGGCCAAGGCCCTGTACGAGGCTGCCATCCAGATCGACGGCAACGTGCTGGACGGCTCGGCCTACAACAGCCTGGGCGTGCTGTACTACAAGGTGCCCGGCTGGCCCGTGGGCTTTGGCGACAAGGCCAAGGCGCGCGACCTGCTGCAAAAAGCGCTGGCCATCAACCCCAAGGGCATTGACGCCAATTTCTTCTTTGCCGAATACCTGGTGGAGACCAAACACCCCGAAGATGCCGCCGCGTACCTGGAGCGCGCCCTGCAGGCCCCCGGCCGCGCGGGCCGCCAGATTGCCGACGCGGGCCGGCGCGAGGAAGCGCGCCTGCTGCTGGACAAGGTCAAGGGGCGCTGATCAGGCGCGTCAGGCGCCGGTGCGCTGGTATGTCACAAAACTGAACGCGAGCCCGGTGGACGAGGTGTGTGCCTCGCGGCTGTTCTGCGACCAGCCTTCACCCAGCGCCGGCGCATGGGCGTCGCCTTCAAAGTCGGCGTCGATTTCAGTAATGACCGCGCGTGTGGCCAGCGGCAGCGCCTGCGCGTAAATCTGGGCCCCGCCGATCACCCAAACCTGTGCCTCAGCGGGGCACAACGCGCGGGCTTGCGCCAGCGAGCCCGCGCTCAGGACGCCTTCAGCGTGCCAATCGGCTTGCCTAGTCACCACAATGTTCTGCCGCCCCGGCAACGGGCGGAATTTCGGCGGCAACGAGTCCCAGGTCTTGCGCCCCATGATCACCGGGCAGCCCATCGTGGTCTGCTTGAAGTGCGCCATGTCTTCCTGCAGGCGCCAGGGAATGGTGTTGTTGCGCCCGATGACGCCGTTGCGGGCCTGCGCCCAGATGAGGTTCAAGCTCATGCAGCGCCTCAGACGGCCACGGGGGCCTTGATGGCGCCGTGGCACTGGTAGTCCAGCACCTCAAAGTCCTCGTACTCGTAGCCGAAGATCGAATCGGGTTTGCGTTTGATGTTGAGCACCGGGTACGGGTAGGGCGTGCGACTCAGTTGCAGTTCGACCTGCTCATGGTGGTTGCTGTAGATGTGGCAGTCGCCGCCGGTCCAGATGAAGTCGCCCACGGCCAGGTTGCATTGCTGCGCCACCATGTGGGTGAGCAGCGCGTAGCTGGCGATGTTGAACGGCACGCCCAGAAAGATATCGGCGCTGCGCTGGTAGAGCTGGCAGCTGAGTTTGCCGTCGGCGACGTAGAACTGGAAAAACGCATGGCAGGGCATCAGCGCCATCTTGTCCAGCTCGGCCACGTTCCAGGCGCTGACGATGATGCGGCGGCTGTCGGGGTTGGTCTTGATCGTCTGGATGACCTGCGCGATCTGGTCGATGTGCCCCCCGTCGGGCGTGGGCCAGCTGCGCCACTGCACGCCGTACACCGGCCCCAGGTCGCCGTCGGGCTTGGCCCATTCGTCCCAGATCGTCACGCCGCGCTCGCGCAGCCAGTTGTTGTTGGACGACCCGGTCAGGAACCACAGCAGTTCCTGGATGATGGATTTCAGGTGCACCTTCTTGGTCGTGACCAGCGGAAAGCCCTCGTTCAGGTCAAAGCGCATCTGGTGGCCAAACACGCTGCGCGTGCCGGTGCCGGTGCGGTCGGTTTTGGGTGTGCCATGGGTGTACACATGGCGCATGAAGTCTTCGTATTGGGAGCGGACGGGGCGGGTCATGCCGCAATTATGCGATGCCCGTACACTTCGCTGCATGCCGCGCACCGCTGCCAGCCCCCCACCTGTCAAAGACGCTTCCACCCCCGACGGCGACAGCCAGCACATCGTGCCCGCGCTGCGCCGCGGCCTGGCCGTACTGCGCATGTTCACGCGCGAGCGGCGGGTCATTTCACTGCCGGAGATCGTGCGCGAGCTGGATGTTCCGCGTGCCACCGCGTTCCGCCTGGCCCACACGCTGGAGGCCGACGGCTACCTGAAAAAAGCGCCGCATTCCACGGCGTTCCAGCTGGGCATCAACACGCTGCTGCTGGGCTTTGAATACCTGTCGTCGCAAAACCTGATTGAAGTTGCTCGGCCCGTGCTGGAGGACCTGCGCGACCGCGTGGACGCGTCCGTGCACCTGGGCGTGCAGGACGGCGCCGAGATGGTCTATGTGGCCACGGCGCCGTCGCGCCACCGGCTGCGCTCCAACGTCATGGTGGGCGAGCGCAGGCCCATGCATGCGGCCACCATCGGCTGGGTGCTGCTGTTTGACAGCAGCGTGCAGGAGGTGCGCCGTGACTTGCGCGGCATTGACCTGCGGGCCCAGTTTGCCCACGCGCCCGCTGACGCCGATGCGCTGCATGCCGAGGTGCAGGCACTGCGCCCGCTGGGCTATGTGGCGTTTCGGGCGCGGTTCATTCCGGGCATGTTCAGCGTGGCCGCGCCGGTGCGTGACGCGAGCGGCCGCATCGTCGCGGGCATCAACGTGTCTGACTACGAGTCTATCCCCGCCATGGGTGATCTGGAAGGCAAGGTCAAGGACGAGCTGCTGCGCGCCGCCGCCACCATTTCACGCGGGCTGGGCTATCGCGCGGCTGCGGCCTGAGCCGCCAGTTTTTCTTCCAGAAAGTCCAGCCGGTCCTGGCCCCAGAACCGCTCGCCCTGCACGACCCAGGTGGGCGCGCCGAACACCTGGGCGGCGATCGCGCGGTCGGTGTCTTCCTGCCAGGCCTGGTGCGTGGCGGGTTCATGCGCCGCGGCCAGCAGCGCAGTGCCATCCAGCCCGGCGTCGCGCGCAATGGCGGCCAGCGTGGGTTCGTCGGCGAGGTTGCGCTCTTCCACCCAGATCGCGCGCAGCAGGGCATGCGACAGGGCAAGCGCCGCGTCCTGGCCCAGCGCGCGCGCGGCCACCAGCAGGCGGCTGGCGGGCTCGCGGTCCACGGGGTAGAAGGCGGGCTCCAGCGTCAGCGGCAGCCCCAGGCGGCGCTGCCAGCGTGCCAGGTCGTCCTGGCGGTAGCTGGCCCGCTGCACGGGCCGCTGCTGGTAGGGCAGGCCGCCGGACGCCGCCAGCAGCCGGCCAAAGTCCACCGGCCGCACGTTGACCCAGGCCGCATGGCGGCGCGCCATGTCGATGAAGCGCGCGCTGCCCAGCCAGGTCCAGGGGCTGGCGATGCTCAGGTAGTAATCAATGACCACCGCAGCGCCGTCAGGCCGGCTGGGGTTCGGCGATAGGCGACTGCACGTCGCGCACCTCGTCGGCGTGCAGCGGCATGTCCAGCGCGCGCAGCGCGGCCTGCACGCGGGCCACATCGACATCGCGCACGGACACGCCCTGGTCGATGGCAATCGCTGCGGCAATGCCGGCGGCCTGGCCTGTGGCCATGCACGCGGGCATGTTGCGCGAGCGGGCATGGGCCGTGTGGTCGGCCGAGATGGCGCGCCCGGCCACCAGCAGCTGTTCAATCTTCTGCGGCACCAGGCAGCGGTACGGAATCTCGTACGGGCGCATGCCCTGGAAGTCCACGTCGCCGCCCTTGGGGTCGTGGATGTCCAGCGCCGAGGCGTCCGCTGCGATGCTGTCGGCAAAACCCACGCCGCCCAGGGCGTCGGTGCCGCTCAGGGTGTATTCGCCCAGCACGTGGCGCGTTTCGCGCACGCCCAGCGCGGGTGCAATCTGGCCGATGCCTGATTCCTCAAAGCCCGGCACGCGTTCGCGCAGGAACTTGGCCACGCCCTCGATCTGGCGGTAGCACTCCACAATGGCCGCGCTGAATTCCTGCGGCGAGAAGATGTCCACGCCCAGCACGCGCGTGCCGTTGATGTACATGATGCCGTTGGCCGTCTTGAGCGTGATGTTGTCGCGCTGCAGCTTGACGCCGCTTTCGGCCTGGAACTTCTGCAGCGACTTGTTGAAGCCCGTGAGCCACAGGCCGTAGTCCAGCCCCGCCACCGTGTCGGGGATGGCGCGCGCGGGAATGTCGTCGCTCGTGCGGGCCCAGTCGGCCAGGCGCTTCAGGTCCACCTTGGTCATGGTGAAGTACATCGACACCGGCTGCATGGTCTGCTCGGTGCCGCCCGAGCCCATGACGAACGGCGCGCCGGCTTGCGCGGCCATGTCGGCGTCGGCAGAGCAGTCCACCACCACCTTGGCCATGATGGCCTGGCGGCCCGACTTGCTTTCGATCACCACACCGGTGACGGCGCCGCCGTCCACGATGGGCGACGAGGCCACGGTCTCAAACAGGATCTGCACGCCGGCTTCCACGCACAGCCGCGTGAGCAGGATCTTCATGATCTCGGGGTCGCAGGGCGACGCGATCTTGACGCCGCCGGTCTTGGTCAGGGCCATGTAGTCGGCGCCTGCACCGCCCGCAGTGCGGGCCAGGTTCCAGATCTCCAGCGGCAGGCCGCCCACCAGCGCGCCTGACGGCTTGGTGTTCAGGCCCAGCGTGAGGTTGCCGCCCAGGGAGCCAAAGCGTTCAATCATCACCACGCGCTTGCCTTGGCGGGCGGCAGCGATGGCAGCAAACGGGCCGGTGGTGCCGCCGCCGACGACGACGATGTCGGCCTCCATCAGAACGGGGATGTCGCGGGCGGGTTCGGTATAGGTCTTGCGGGTCATGGTTTCTTTCAGTACGGTTTCAGTGTCAGTCGGCCACCGCGCCCGAGGACTTGACGGCCCGGGACCACTTGGCGATTTCGTTGGTGATGAAGGTGTTGAATTCCGCCGGTGTGCCGGGGGACAGTTCGGCGCCCGTGGCGGCCAGGCGCTCGCGCACATCGGGCATGGCCAGCACGGCCAGCGTGTCCTGGTGGATGCGGTCCAGGATGGGCTGCGGCGTACCCACCGGGGCCAGCAGGCCGATCCACGACACGGCCTCAAACCCTGGCAGGCCCGACTCGGCCACCGTAGGCACGTCGGGCAGCACGGCGCTGCGCTTCAGGCTGGACACGGCCAGGGGCTTGAGCTGGCCCGACTTGATCTGCGGCATGGCGGGCACGATGTTGTCGAACATCACCGCAATGCGGCCGGCCACCAGGTCGGTGTAGGCCGCGGGCGTACCCTTGTACGGCACATGGACCATGCCGCTGGCAGTGAGGCTGCTGAACATCTCGCCCGCCAGGTGGTTGCTGGTGCCCACGCCGCCAGAGCCATACGACACCTTGTCGGCGCTGCCCTTGGTGTAGGTCATGAACTGGGCCAGTGTGTTGGCCGGCACGGCCTTGTTGGCCACCAGCACCAGCGGCGTCTTGGCCACCAGCGTGATCGGCGTGAAGTCGCGCTGGAAGTTGTAGCCCAGCTTGGTGTACAGCGTGGCGCTGATGGCATTGGCCACCGTGCCCCACAGGATGGTGTAGCCGTCGTTGGGCGACTTGGCCGCCACTTCGGTGCCCAGGTTGCCGCCCGCGCCGGGGCGGTTGTCGATCACCACAGGCTGGCCCCACTTGTCGCTGAGCTTCTGGCCCACGGCGCGCGCGATCACGTCGGTGGCGCTGGCGGCAGGGAACGGCACAAGGAACTTGACCGGCTTGTTGGGCCAGGCTTGCTGGGCCATCGCCGCAGGTGCCAGGCCCGCCAGCAGCAGGGCGGCCGCGACGGCGCGGCGGGGGATGTTGGGCAGGGAAGCAGGCTTCATGGTTGTCTCGCTTTCTGTGTGTGTTGTCATCAAATGATTCATAGATGAATCAATGATTCAAAATAATAGCAAGAAAACCCGGATGAGGCAAATCCATGCGGCCAACCGGGTCGGGTGGAGGGTGGGTCAGGCGGCCAGCGGCTGCGATTGCTGGGCGTCGGGGATAGGCAGGTGCAGGATCACGCGCTTGGCGTCCAGGTGGTCCATGGCCAGGTTCAGCCGCGCGATCAGGCGCTGCACATCCAGCTCTTCAGCCGGCGGCTGGTCCTGCGTCCAGTCGGGCAGGGCAATGGTCACGATGCGGTAGCGCAAGGACTGGTGCAGCGGCAGGGCCGGCGTCTGTGCCAGGCCGCGCGCCACGATGTGCGGTGCGAACACGTGCAGCTGCTCGGGCCGGTACGGGCTTTCCAGCAGCACCGCAAACCGGTTGTCGGCCACGCGGCAGACGGTGTCCACATCGCGTACCAAGGCGATCAGCTGCGACGCCGCCACCACCAGCGCGCGGTCGCCCACGTCGCGCCCCTCCTGTGCCACCAGCTCCGCATGGTTGGCCAGCTCCACCAGCGCCAGCCCGCAGTGGGTGCGTGAGCGGCGGGCGCGGCGCAGCGCGTCACCCAGGCGCAGCTGCAAAACCGGCAGCACGGTCAGGCCGGTCAGTGGGTCGGTGCTGTCCAGCGCGCGCATGCGGGCGCGGTTTTCGCTGAAGTCCTTGGCGCGGCGGTGCAGGATGTACAGCAGCAACGGAATTTCGATGGCCGAGCCGATCAGAATGGCGTATTGCGTGACCCAGCTGTCGGCCAGCACACCGGCCGCACGCAGGGCCGCGAAGGGGTAGGCCAGGTGCAGCGGTGCAAAGCCCAGCGCCATCCAGCCGGCGTAGGCCTCGCCCTTGCGCCAGGCCCACAGGCACAGGCCCACACTCAGCAGCACCGACAAAAAGCCGTAGAGGTTCAGGACCTTGAACGCCAGCGGGCTCATGAAGATCAGGTAGACGGCCGGGAACCCCAGCCCGAACAGCGACCACCGCATGACAAAACGGTTGAGCCAGCGGTTGTGCCGGTACACGGCGCAGACCTCGCGCACAAACCAGATGCCCGACGCCGTGAGCCACAGCACAAAGATCGCCGGCGCGGCGTCGTTCCAGCGGTTCCATTCAGGCCAGAAGAACAACGCCCCCAGCCCGGTGAATGACACCTGGAAGCCCAGCATGCAGGCCACATAGCCCACATAGGCCACAAATGCGCGGTCGGCGTACAGCCGCGCGTGCACCCAGCCCAGGAACATCACGAGCAGGCCGAAACCCAGGTACGCCCCCAGAGCCAGCATGGTGCGGTTGCGCCGCGCCTCCAGCTGGCGGTCGTCCAGCAGGCTCAGGCCGGGGTTGAGGGTGGTGGGGTAATTCTCAAGCCGCAGCCAGACGGTGCGCGCCGCTGTTTCCACCGGCTGCGTGTCGACCTCGAACGTGGGCACCAGGTCGGGGTGGGTCCATTGCGACATGGGCATGTGGTCGCCCGCCTGCTGCGTGCGCCAGCGGCCCATGCTGCCCTGCTGGTACAGCGCGGCGCGGTTGGTGTAGGCGGGGCCCTCCAGCAGCAGGTGCCAGCGGCGCTGTGTGTCCAGCGCCGGCAGTTCATAGCGCAGCCACAGCGCGCCGCGCGCCAGCTCGAACGAGCGCGGGCGGTCCATGCGCGCGAAGGCGTCAGGCGGCAGTTGCGCCACGTCGTCAACGGTGGCCTTGCCCGCGGCGTCCACCCAGTAATAGGTGTCCAGGGTGACGTTGCCGCCGGCCTGGGCGCGCGCGGTGCCTGCTGCTACCAGCAGCAGCCCCAGTACAAGGGTGGCCAGCACGCGCAGCATGCCGAAGGAGGTTGGCCAGCGTGCGTGCATGTTGACTCCTAGGCGGCGCGCTTCTGTGCGCCCACCCACGCGCCGCGCGTGGTCAGGCGGTCTTCCAGCCAGTTGAGCCAGCCGGGAGCGCGGGGCTCTTCGCTCCAGCCGGCCACGGTGGCCTGCATCGGGTTGAGCACATGCTCGGGCAGCCCGATGGGCCGCGTCTGGTCCAGCAGGAACTGGCTGAGCATGTGGTAGCCGATGACGCGGGTGAACAGCCGCGCC
>CALRZF020000136.1:0-9010 GCA_943372585.1 Ramlibacter sp. 2FC
ATCCCTGTGGCGCGCCCCAATGAAAAAGGACGGCTTGCGCCGTCCTTTTTGAAGCCATTGGCTGTACGGATTTACAGCGAATAGTACATGTCGTATTCCACCGGGTGCGGCGCCATGCGGAAACGCGTGACTTCCTGCATCTTCAGCTCAATGTAGGCGTCGATCATGGAATCGGTGAACACACCACCCTTGGTCAGGAAGCCGCGGCCCTTGTCCAGGTATTCCAGCGCCTGGTCCAGGCTGTGGCACACAGTGGGCACCTTCGCGTCTTCTTCGGGCGGCAGGTGGTACAGGTCCTTGGTGGCGGCTTCGCCCGGATGGATCTTGTTTTCCACGCCGTCCAGGCCAGCCATCATCAGGGCCGAGAAGGCCAGGTACGGGTTGGCCGAAGGATCGGGGAAGCGCGCCTCGATGCGGCGGCCCTTGGGGTTGGCCACGAACGGGATGCGGATCGAAGCGGAACGGTTGCGCGCGCTGTAAGCCAGCTTCACCGGGGCTTCGAAGCCAGGGACCAGGCGCTTGTAGCTGTTGGTGCCGGGGTTGGTGATGGCGTTCAGGGCACGGGCGTGCTTGATGATGCCGCCGATGTAGAACAGCGCAAAGTCAGACAGGCCGGCGTAGCCGTCGCCTGCGAACAGGTTCTTGCCGTCCTTCCAGATCGACTGGTGCACGTGCATGCCCGAGCCGTTGTCGCCAGCGTAGGGCTTGGGCATGAAGGTCGCAGTCTTGCCGTAGGCATTGGCCACGTTCCACACCACGTACTTCAGGACCTGGGTCCAGTCAGCGCGCTCAACCAGCGTGCTGAAGCGCGTGCCGATTTCGTTTTGACCTGCGCCCGCCACTTCGTGGTGGAACACTTCGACCGGGATGCCCAGCGATTCGAGAATCAGGGACATCTCGGCGCGCATGTCTTGCGTGCTGTCGACCGGGGGCACGGGGAAGTACCCGCCCTTGACGGTCGGACGGTGGCCGCGGTTGCCGCCTTCCAGGACCTTGCCGGAGTTCCAGGGGGCTTCGTACTCTTCGATCTCGAAGCCGACCTTGCCGGGCTCGTTGCTCCAGCGCACGCCGTCGAAGATGAAGAATTCGGGTTCCGGTCCGAAGTAGGCGGTGTCGCCCAGGCCGGATGCCTTCAGGTAAGCCTCGGCGCGGCGCGCGATGGAACGCGGGTCGCGGTCATAGGCCTTGCCGTCGCTGGGCTCGACCACGTCGCACTGCAGGAACAGCGTGGACTCTTCAAAGAAGGGGTCGATGTTGGCGGTGTTCGGGTCGGGCATGAGCTGCATGTCCGAGGCTTCAATGCCCTTCCAGCCGGCAATGGACGAACCGTCGAAGGCATGGCCGGACGTGAACTTGTCTTCGTCAAAGGCGGACACAGGCACGGTCACGTGCTGCTCCTTGCCACGGGTGTCGGTGAAGCGGAAGTCAACGAACTTGACCTCGTTTTCCTTCACCATCTTCATCACGTCTGCGACGGTCTTTGCCATCAGGTTTCTCCTGGTTGGATGGTTGTTAAAAAGATTGACGATTGCAGAATGCAGTTTTTGTGCCAAAGCTGGTGCATCCGGGGCGCTCGCAACGCTGGGCATTGTGCCCCGAGTTCAGGCGTTTACCGCTGGGAACCCCTTAAATTTGGACAATACGCACCATTAAAGGGCATTCCCAGATTGCACCGTCTTGGTGCAATGATTTCATCGCACCAACTCGGGGCCCAGCCGTGCGCCAAAGCCCTTCAGGCCTGACAGCAGGACGGGGTAGGCGCCAGCGACGGCATCCGGCCCCCCCTTCACCCCCAGCTCGATGTGGCGGCCGTATTCAGGGTGGTCAACGCTGGGCAGGCTGAAGACCTTGATGCCGGGGTGAATGCGCTCGATGTCTTCCATCAACGGTGTCAGCGTCGCTTCCATCGCGCCAAACACGATGACGGACTTTTCCACCCAGGCCGCCTGGCGGAACAGGTGGCTGTACTGCGTGTCCAGCACCCATTCGACCATCGGCCAGGCCATGACGGGAAAGCCGGGCACAAAGTGCACATGGCCCACGCTGAAGCCCGCAATCTTGTTGTACGGGTTGGGAATGAGGCGGGCACCGGCGGGGAATACGCCCATGTTCAGGCGATGGATGTTGTCAGCGCGGTCGGGCTCATACGGCACGCCCTGCTCGCGCGCGGTGTCCTGCATGCGTTCGCGGATCAGCGCCTCGGCACCCGGGTGCAGTTGCAGGCCCACGCCCAGCGCCCTGGCTGCGCACTGGCGCGTGTGGTCGTCCGGCGTGGCGCCGATGCCCCCGGTGGAAAACACCAGGCCGCCGCCATCAAATGCCCGCTTGAGCGTGGCGGTGATGCGCTCGGGCGAATCGCCCACGTATTCGGCCCAGGCCAGCGACAGGCCGCGCGCAGCCAGCAGCTCAATGATCTTGCCCATGTGTTTGTCAGCGCGCTTGCCCGACAGGATTTCGTCGCCGACGATGATGAGGCCGATGTCGGCCGCTGAGGTACCTGCCTGGGTTTCAGGCAGGGGGTGGGAGTTCTGGTTTTGCGGGGTCATCTGCCAATGCTAGCGGTTCGGGTGCGGGCATGACGGCAGGCGTTGCGGCCAGCACAGCAGCGGCCTCTTGCGCGCGCAGCTTTTCCAGCGCCGCCAGGCAATAGTGCGAAAACCAGAGCGATGAAAACGCAAACACCAGCGTGTAGATCCAGATCGCCACCGGCACCAGGATGACGAATGCTGCTGCAAACAAGGCGCCGGACGCCCACACGATGCTGGGCGCCGCACCCAGGTAGCCCGTGACGATGCCGATGCCCAGCAGCGATGCCTTGTGGCGGCGAAAGATTTCACGGCGTTCAGCAGCGCTGGCATGGTCCGCCAGCGCATCAAAGGTCATCACCCGGTAGGTGAGCCAGCCCCAGATCAGCGGCGGCAGCACCAGGATGAGGGGCGGCACCAGCCACAGCGGCAGGGACACCACCAGCGCCACCGCAGCCAGCAATGTGGAGCCCAGCGACCAGAGGATGCTCATCAGGATGGAGCCGCCCTTTTTGCGCTCCAGCGTGGCAAAACGGCGCTCGGCCACCATGGCCACCAGTGAAGGCGTCATGGCCACAGCCACGATGATCAGCGACAGCAGCACGATGACAGGCGTGACGGCAAAGATCACGATCAGCGGCGCCAGGACCGCCAGCAGGTTGCCCAGCCCCATGCCCTGCAGCCAGGTGGCGAAGCTGCTGAACAGGTCCGACGATTCCAGGACAGCGCGCACGCCGTCAATCGCAGGCTGCCAGTACAGGTAGCCCAGCCCCAGCGACAGCGCCACCATCAGCACCAGCGGCAGGAACGACAGCGCGATCACGCGCGGGTGCACGCAGTAGGCTGCAGCACGCCAGAAAGAATCAAGAAGCAGGCTCATGCCGCCAAGGATAGCGCCTTGGCGCCGCTCAGGCCCGTCCCGCCAGCCGCTTCAACCCCAGCCATTGCTGCGACCAGAAACCGCGGCCGTAATCGCGCCCTTCTTCCACCTGGTCGCGAATGCCCGTGGGGTCGTAGCGCTGCTCGAAGTTGACGGTGCGAAACAGCATGTCCCACCAAGGCAGCAGCACGCCGAAGTTGTAGCCGCCCAGCGTACCCCGGCCCGCCGTTTCGTGCCCGATTCCCACGCTGTGGTGAAGGCGGTGATAGCGCGGGCTGATCCAAAGCCGCTCGCCCACCGGGCCGAACCACAGGCGCAGGTTGGCGTGCTGGAAGCTTTCGCTGAGCTGGGTGAACGCCACCACCGCCACAAACTGGCCGGGCGGCACACCGATGCCCTGCGCCAGCAGCACCAGCAGCGTGTCGCGCAGCACATCGTCCAGCAGGTGGTTGCGGTTGTCGCTCCACATCGTCATCTGGCGCTGCGAGTGGTGCAGCGAGTGCAGGCTCCACCACCAGTTGAAGCCATGCTGGCCGCGGTGGATCCAGTAGTCGGCAAAGTCAAACACGATGAGGTAGATGGCAAAGCTGACCAGCGCGATGTCGGTCACGCCGGGCCACAGCTCGTCCAGGTGCAGCGTGGGCACACCCGCCACACGCAGCGCACCGAACAGTTCGTCAAACACCGGCTCCAGCGTGAAGAACAGCACCAGGCGAAACACGCCCAGGCGGTGAATCAGCGTGTACAGGATGTCCGTGCGGATGGCGCGGCGGTCCGTCACAGGCTCCACCGGCCGCCAGCGCTGCAGCGGGGCTATCACCGCCAGCATCAGCGCGATCTGGACCAGCCCGACGAGCAGCCAGCCGGTGGCGACGTAGCCGTCTTCCAGCAGATTGCCCAGGCCCAGCATGAACATCAGGGGTTGCACAACGCCCTCAAACAGCCATTGCTGCGCAGCAGAAAAAGCAGTGTCCAGCCAGTCCATGCGTGCCTAGCCGCGCGCGGCAATCCAGGCTTTGTAGGCCGGGTGCTCACGCAATGTTTCAAAGCAGAAGCCACGCGCCTTCAGCCCCGTGATGAGCGGCTCGAGCACGGCGGGCGCCCAGGGGTCCTTGCGCGACCAGATGCC
Organism: Ramlibacter sp. 2FC; assembly: GCA_943372585.1. GTDB lineage: Bacteria > Pseudomonadota > Gammaproteobacteria > Burkholderiales > Burkholderiaceae_C > RAM1. The sequence continues at coordinate 4,535 of CALRZF020000136.1, forward strand.
CAGGTGGGCCATCAGGATGTCACCGCTTTGGATGTCGCGCAGCGCCTTGTCGCGCAACGCGTCGTTACTGAAGCGCTCGCTGGGCAACTCGTCGCCCAAAAAGCCAGCGCTGGCCCAGCCCACGTGTTCGTAGCCGCAAGCGCGCGTGGCGCCCAGAAAGCGCGCAGAGGTCTTGCCACCCGGCGCCCGGAACAGGGGCAGCGGCTTTTTACCCGTTACGTCTTGCAGGCGCTGCCCGGCCTGCTGGATCTGCGCGCAGTACTGCGCAGCACTCCATTCAAGATCGCGCCCGGCCTGCTCACCGGCTGAAGCACGAACCCGAAAGCGCGGCGGCTCGCCGGGCAGGTCTGCGCGCCAGTAAACATGGTCCCAGGTATGGGATGCGAATTCATGGCCTTCAGCGGCGCGCGCCTTCCACCACGGCGCCCAATGGTCGCCCAGGCTGCCGTCCCCGGTTTTCGTGCGCTCGTGGGCGCCAAAGAACGTGACGCGCACCTGCTGACGGCGCAGCACGTCAGCGATCAATGGAGCCACTTCCATGTGGCCGGTGTCAAAGGTGAGGTACAGCGGTTTGGCGCAGGCTTGGGGCTGTGCCAGGGCTGTGCCCGCTGCGCACAGGGCCGCTATCGCACCAGCGCGCCACAAGGCGCGATCAGCGCGGTACGTGATCAAGCGTCCAGACACCATGCGGCGATTTTCCGACATTGACCTGGCGCACGATTTTTTTCTGCTCGGTGTCGATCACCGTCAGCTTGCGCGCCCAGCGCGATGTGACCAGCAGCAGCTTGCCACCGCCCATGACGTCGATACAGTCCGGCCCGCCCGGCGCAGCGAAACTGCCCGTTACCTCAAAGGTCTGCATGTCCAGCTTGCTGATGGTGTTGGCCACGCGGTTGCTCACATACACATGCCGGCGGTCGCCCGCGGCACGGAATGCGTGTGCGCCGTCGCCGGTCTTGACCTTGCGCACGGACTTGGGCTCCTTGCCGCTCACGTCGAACACTTCCACGCTGTCGCTGCCGGTCAGGCCGACCAGCACATGCCGGTCATCGGGCGTGCCGTAGACATCGGCGGGCATCGGCCCGGTCTTGATGCGCCATTTCTGCGTCTGCGTGGCCAGGTCGATGGCCACGAGTTCGTCGCTGTCCTGCATCGACACATAGACCGCACTGCTCTTGCTGTCGATCCACAGGTGGCTGGGTGTTTTTCCGGTGGAAATGCGCTTGGCCAGCACCATGTCCTTGCCGTCCCAGCGGTAGATGTCCACATGGTTCAGGCGGTTGGCCGCCGTGACGAACCACTTCATGTCCGGCGAAAACCGCAGGTGATAGGGGTCCAGGATGCCGCGCACCGTGCGCTGGATCTCTGCCGTGCGGGGATCGATGAATGTCAGCGAATCGCCCAGCGCATTGGCAATGATCAGCGACTTTTCGTCCGGCGTGAGGTACAGGTGGTGAGGCTCCTTGCCCGTGGCGATGCGCTTCGTTTCCTTCCACGTCGCAGGATCAATGACGCTGACGCTGGCATCCAGCGAATTGAGCACAAAAATGGGAGGCGTCTGCGCGGCGGCAGGCAGGCAAAAAGCAGGCAGCACAAAGGCGACAAGCGCGGCCAGACGGGGAAAAAAGTTCACAGACAAACCAGTTCAGGGGCTAACCCGCAAGTGTAGCCGCCCCCCTGTAGCCCTAAGGGTGGCTTCCCGTAACATCGCTTGCATGGAGTTGATCGACATCAAGGGCGTGCGGCTGGAGGTGCAGCGCATTGCCGGGGCGCAGGCAACGAACGCATCCCCCATCGTGTTCCTGCATGAAGGCCTGGGATCGGTTGCCATGTGGCAGGGCCGCGAAGGATCCTGGCCCGAGGCCTTGTGTGCGGCCACCGGGCGCGGGGGCATCGTCTATTCGCGCCGGGGCTACGGCAGATCTGACCCCGTACCGGATGTGCGCGGCACCGGGCGGCTGAAGCCAGACTACATGCACCACGAAGCCTGGGACGTGCTGCCGGCGCTGCTGGAAGCGCTGGGCGTGGAACAGCCGGTGCTGCTGGGCCACTCAGACGGCGGCAGTATCGCCCTGCTGCATGCGAGCCGCCACCCGGTGCACGCCTGCATCGTCATGGCGCCGCACGTGATGGTGGAAGACATGTCCATCCGCGCCATTGAGCAGGCCCGCACCGCGTTTGAGTCGGGTGGGCTGCGTGAAAGGCTGGCACGCTACCACGCCGATGTGGACGGCGCGTTCTGGCAATGGAACGACGCCTGGCTGGACCCGGCATTCCGCAGCTTTGACATCCGCGCCGAGTGCCGCCGCATCACGGCCCCGGTGCTGGCCATCCAGGGACACGACGACCCCTACGGCAGCATGCGGCAGATCGAGGAGATAGCGCCCACCGTGGGCCCGTTCGAGTTGGAGAAGATCGCTCACTGCGGCCATACGCCCCATCGCGACCACCCCTTGCAGGTGCAACAGCGCATCGCTTCGTTTCTGGGCGGTTTGCCTCCCAGCCACACGTAACAGGCTGTGAATTTGTCACGGTGGCGCGGGGCCTGAAAGGGCTTTTACTGTTACAGATGCGCACTTGTCCGACGCGCGCGTAGGATCAGTCCCACATCCCGCGCAACCCAGGATCACGTCATGTCGGATATGACCCGCCCCGCCCCACTCGAACGCGCCGACGACCACGCGTTACCTCGCGCAGCCGTGCCGCCAGAACCCCGCAACGGCACGCGCACAGTGGCACGCAGAATGGCCGCGCGCCTGTTTGACTGGTTCACGCTGCAGGCCCCCCTGGTCAAGGCATTGGTGCTCGTGACGCTCGCGCTGATTCCGGCAACAGGCTTTTATTCATGGACCGTGTGGCAAAAGCAGACCGCGCTGAGCGCCGAGGTCAAGGCCATGGCCACGGCTCAGCCAGGCTTCGAGGCGCCCTGGGCGCTCAATGACAAGTTGCCTGTGGTGCTGGGCACGGGATCGTTGCTTGGCTTTGTCGAATCGAACCCCGTGGACCGCATCACGGTGGTGTACCGGCCGCTGATGTGGAACGTGTCTGAGCGCGTGATGCTGGTGGAGTCGCAGGGCCGCCAGCATGCCTATTACCCCAGCGATATTGAAACCAAAATCTTCACCGACCGCGCCGTCAATGCGCCCTGGGCCGCACGGCTCGTATTCGTTCCGCGTGGCGAGCTCGGCCCGGCAGGTGCCACGCTGCTGGAGCGGCTGGACGAGCGCTTTGCCAACGGCCGCCCGCAGTCAGAGAAAGACGGCTGGAAAGCCGGTGTAAGCGCGGTGCTGTCGGGCGCACTCACGCTCGGGCTGCTGGGCTTTCTTGCGGTGCAGCTGCGCAGCCAGTACAAGACGTTGAAATTCACCGAACCCGGCCAGATCCAGGGTTCGCTGGACGACCTGGTCGGCATGGACGACATCAAGGCCGAAATCGCGCAGATCCGCGACCAGTACGAGCGCCGCGCCGAGTACGCCCGCTACGGCATCACCAAACCGTTCAACGTGATGTTCAGCGGCCCCGCAGGCACCGGCAAGACGCGCGTGGCGAGTTGCCTGGCCAAGGAACTGGGCCTGCCCATCCTGTTTCATTCGGCGGCCAACCTGGAGACCGGCTACGTGGCCGGCGGCTCCACCACGCTGTCGCGCATCGTCGCGCTGGCCAAGCGCCGCAGGCGCTGCATCGTATTCCTGGACGAGGCGCAGGACCTGTTCATGAAGCGCGGCGGGCGCCGCAAGTTTGACGACGACACGCAGAACATGCTGCTGGCGATCCTGGACGGCGTGCGTGCCAAGGCCGACGCCGAAATCATCTGGATCGTCGCGTCCAACTTCAACAGCGAAAACATGCAGATGGACGAGGCCATGCTGCGCCGCTTCCAGATGAAGGTGGACTTCCGCCTGCCCAACAAGGAAGAACGGCACGCCATCATTGATCACTACCTGGACCAGCGCGCGCAGAAGGTACGCGCCGGGCTGGACCTGCGCCAACTGGTCGAGCTGACCGAGGGCCGCAGCCCCGCCGACCTGGAGACCATCGTGAACCAGGCCGGCATCAGCGCGGCGCAGTCGGGCACGCTGATCGGCAACGGCACGCTTATGCAAGCTGCCGAGCGCGTGCTGGTGGGCAATGTCAACAGCAGCACCACGCAGGAGCGCGAGCGCGACCGCCGCATCATCGCCATCCACGAATGGGGCCACTTTCTGGTAGACCTGCAGCAAGAGCGTGCGCGCCTGGGCAACGACTGGGACGTATTGCTCAAGGAAGTCCGTACGCTAAAGATCTCGCTCAAGGCCAATCCGCGCAGCAATGCGCTGGGGTTCGTGTTCCACAAACAGGGCTCCAACCTGCTCAAGACCAAGGCCGACATCGAGCACGAGGTGCGGGTGCTGCTGGGCGGCATGGCCAATGAGGAGCTGTTCTTTGGCGAGGAAGGCACCACCAACGGCGCACACAACGACATCACACGCGTGACCC
>CALRZF020000137.1:0-9002 GCA_943372585.1 Ramlibacter sp. 2FC
GCACTGGTCTCCACGTTGTCACTGATGTGGTTCTTCAGGACTTCAATGGCCTGCTCGTGCTGGCCCAGCGAGATGAAGAAATCCGCCTGCTGCTGGATATCGAAAAGTTCTTCTGCATTGACCGCGCGCGAGCTGCCCGGAATGCTGGCGACGAAGTCGCCATGGTCCATCACAGGGACCAGCTTGGCCGGGGCCTCGGGCGATGCAGCTGGCCGGGCCGTCTTGAGCGTGGCAAACATGGACTCGTCCACGTCCAGGTCTACGTCCACCACGGAAGGTACGTCCTGGTTGCGCGACGGTGTGGCGGCTTTGCGGGGCGCAGCCGGGGGCATCAGGGAGTCCGGGCCGATCTGTTCGAGGTCTCCGCCCGCCGTTTCGCCGCGGCGCCACCAATCCTGGCTGCTGAAAGTGGCATTGCGCGAGCGCTGCCACAGGTAGCCCGCGCCGGCCAGGGCCAGCGCCAGCAAGGCCAGCAGGCTGTAGACCAGACCGTTGGCATAGCGTTCGCCTTCGGCCTTGTGCAACTGCACCCGCAGGTCATTCAGGCTGGCCTGGTTGCGGGTTGTCTGTTCACGCAGGCCTTTGACATCGGCCTCCAGGGCCTGCATGCGCTGGGTGTCGCGCAGGATGTCCTGGGGCTGTGCGTTGATCGCCCGCCACAGTGCAGCCGCTTGGGCACGCGCCTGCTCATTCTCGGCAGGCGCCGTCAGCATTTCAGTGGACGCACGCAGCGTCGGGTCGCGCTCAACCAGCAGATCCAGCGGGTCCAGCTTGAGCCGGGACCGCGCAGCGGGCGCGGGCGCAGCCGGGCGGCGCACCACCGTTGCCGGGCGCTCGGCCGCAGCGGCGCTGGCGGCGGGCTCGGCGGCCGGGGCCGCAGCGCGTGCGGGGCGGCGGCGCACCACGGGGGGTGCCGTAGCGGGCACTGCGGCAGGTGCTGCGGATGCAGGCGCCGCAGCGGGCACAGGGGGCGCCGCCGAAACAACAGGAGGTACAACCTGCACTGCGGCAGGCGCAGCCACGGATGTGTCGGTGGGGTAATCCGCCAGCAACACGTAGCGGCGGGTGATCTTCTGGGCGCAGCCCGCGCGCAGGTAAACCGTGACGACAGGCTCGTCCACGATGGCTGAAGAACGGATGCGCACCGTGGCTTCCTGGGCGCCGGCAGCGGGCTGGAACTGGACAGACACACGGCCCCCATCCACCCGGGTCTCACCATGAAACACGTCTGCCTCAAAGCAGGCCGGCGAGGCGTCTTCATTCGGCTCCACACGGACCTGGACAGACAGGTCCAGCGAACGCCCGATGATGGCGGCACCGCGCGTGCGACCCAATGTCATGGCTGTGCTGCCAAGAGCAGCCAGCAACAACACTCCCCCGACAACGGTCTGGCGCAACTTGAAGTTTGGTTTCATGGACTGGCAGTGATTTTGGCACAGGCACGACAGCTGCGGGAACAGACGCAGGCAGTGCACAAATGCCTACGTGATAATCGCCGCCATGAACCTTATCTTCACTACCGTTGGCATCGTGGGCGCCGGTGCCATGGGCCGTGGCATTGCACAGATTGCCGCGCAGGCCGGCAGCACCGTGCTGCTTTTCGACACCCAGCACGAAGCCGTCATCAAGGGCCGCGACGCCGTTTTCTCGCAGTGGGACAAACTTCTGGAAAAGGGCCGCCTGGACGCGGCGCAGGTGGATGCCTTCAAGGCGCGGCTGCAACCCGCAGCCACCCTGGCTGACCTGGCGGGCTGCGACCTGGTGGTTGAGGCCGTCGTGGAGCGCCTGGACGTCAAGAAGTCGCTGTTTGCCGAACTGGAAAGCCTGGTGTCGCCGCAAGCCGTGCTCGCAACCAACACGTCTTCGCTATCGGTCACCAGCATTGCCGCGGGCCTGAAGCTGCCCGGGCGCCTGGCCGGCTACCACTTTTTCAACCCCGTGCCGCTCATGAAGGTGGTGGAAGTCATTGCGGGCCTGAAGACCGATCCGGCCGTGTGCGAGCGCCTTGCCGCGCACGCCCGCCAGATGGGACACACGCCCGTGCAGGCGCAGGACACGCCGGGCTTCATCGTCAACCATGCAGGCCGTGGCTACAACACAGAGGCGCTGCGCATCGTGTCCGAGGGCGTCGCCGATTTCGCCACGATTGACCGCATCCTGAAGGACCAGGCCGGCTTTCGCCTGGGGCCGTTTGAGTTGATGGATCTGACCGGGCTTGACGTGTCGCAGCCCGTCATGGAGTCGGTGTACCGCCAGTACTACGACGAACCGCGCTACCGCCCCAGCGTCATCGGCGCCCAGCGCCTGGCTGGCGGGGTGCTGGGCCGCAAGACATCGGAAGGTTTTTACCGCTATGTAGACGGCGCCGCGCAGGTGCCAGCCGAGCCCGCCGTACCCGTGGTGGACGAACTGCCGCCCGTGTGGGTGTCCGCACGGGCCACCCGCCGCTCCGAGCTGTACCAGTTGCTCAAGGACCTGGGCGCCAGCAGGATCGAAACCGGCCAGTCGCCATCGTCCCAGGCGCTGAGCCTGGTCGCGCCGCTGGGCTTTGATGTGACCACGGTGTCCGTCGTGGAGCGGCTGGACCCGTCACGCACCGTCGGCATTGACATGCTGATTGACGACAAGGCCACCAAACGCCGCGTGCTGGCCACCAACCCGGCCACCCGCCCCGACATGCGGGATGCCGCGCACGCACTGTTCGCGCGCGACGGCAAGCCTGTGAGCGTGATCCGTGACAGCGGTGGCTTTGTGACCCAGCGCGTGCTGGCGACCATCGTGAACATCGCGTCCGACATTTGCCAGCAGCGCATCTGCACGCCGGGCGACCTGGAAACCGCCGTCACGCTGGGCCTGGGCTACCCGCTGGGCCCGTTGGCCATGGGCGACCGCTACGGGCCGGCCAATGTGCTGGAGGTCCTGTTCAACATGGGCACGGTGTACGGCGACCCGCGCTATCGCCCCAGCCCCTGGCTGCGCCGGCGCGGCGCCATCGGCCTGTCGCTGCTGCACGAAGAAAGCTGATATGACCGCCGCACTCAAAAGCACCAGCCATGGCCAGACCATGGTGCTGACCATCAGCAACCCGGAATACCGCAATGCGCTGGGCCCCGAGATTTATGCGGCCGGCGTCGAGGCCCTCAGCGTGGCCGAAAGCAGCGGCGAAGTGCGCTCTGTGGTCATCACCGGCGAAGGCGCGACGTTCTGCGCCGGCGGCAACCTGAACCGCCTGCAGGCCAACCGCCAGCAGCCGCCTGAGGTGCAGGCACAGAGCATCGAGGGCCTGCACAACTGGATCGAGGCGATACGGACCTTCCCCAAGCCCGTGATTGCTGCGGTGGAGGGCGCCGCGGCCGGCGCCGGGTTCTCGCTGGCGCTGGCCTGCGACCTGATCGTGGCCGCCAGCGACGCCGTGTTCGTCATGGCCTACAGCACTGTGGCACTGTCACCCGACGGCGGCGGCAGCTGGAGCCTGGCGCGCGCCCTGCCCCGCCAGCTGGCCACCGAGCTGCTGATGTGCGGCGAGCGCATCGGCGCCCAGCGCCTGCACGATCTGGGCGTGGTGAACCGCGTCAGCACCCCCGGCCAGGCCACAGACGATGCGCTGGCGCTGGCGGCCAAGCTGAACGCCCGCGCACCCAACGCGCTGGCCAGCATCAAGGAACTGCTCAACGACGCGGTCCAGGACCCGCTAAATACCAACCTGGCGTCAGAGCGCGACCACTTCGTGCGCAACCTTCACCATGTGAATGGCGGCATTGGCATTGCTGCCTTCCTGGCCAAGCAGACGCCGAAGTACGAGTAACAGCCGTACCGGCATGTGCTTCAGGTGACAACCCTGAGGCTGGGTCGCGGTCCCGCACGCGACAATCGTCCTGTCATCAGTCACGCAAAAGACAGGCCATGGACGACCCCATTCTTACTATCGAAGAACGAGAAGCGATCAACACCGGTCGCTGGTTTTCTTCCCTTTCCCCATCGCTGCGGCACGACATACTCCGATGCGCCTACGTCAAACGCTACAAGGACGGCGAGCTGATCGCCGCACGCGGCGATGCGCCCGAAGAATGGATCGCCTGTGCCATGGGCGCGGTGCGTGTGAGCTCCACGTCCATCTCGGGCAAGCAGGTCACGCTGACCTATGTGGAGCCGGGCATCTGGTTCGGCGATGTGGCGATCTTCGACGGCGACCGGCGCACCCACGATGCCTATGCGCATGGGGACACCACCATCCTGTGCGTGGCGCGCGGCGACCTGCGCAAGATTTTGAGCCAGCACACCGAGTTGTACGAAGCCATGCTGCGCCTGCACGCGCGGCGCATCCGCCAGCTGTTCGGGCTGGTGGAAGACCTCAACACCCTGCCCCTGCGCGCGCGGCTGGCCAAGCAGCTGGTGCACCTGGTGCGCAGCTACGGCGTGCCGTCGCTTTCCGACGGGCGCGAGGTGCGCATCGGCCTGCAACTGGCCCAGGAAGAACTGGCACAGCTGCTGGGCGCGTCGCGCCAGCGAGTGAACCAGGAACTGAAGGCCATGGAGCGCGAGAACGTGATCCGTATCGAGCCCGGCGGCCTGGTCGTTCGCAACCGCGAAGCGCTGATGCGCATCATTGAAACCGACACCTGACACGTCACCCTCCCCTCCCCAGCCTCCATGACCGACTTCGAACACTTCACCGGCACCCGCCCCGTCAGCGACAAGCATGCGTTCGACGTCGCAGCCCTGTCTGCCTGGCTGGACGCCAACCTGGAAGACTTCAAGGGGCCGCTGACGGTTGAGCTGTTCAAGGGTGGGCAGTCCAACCCCACCTACAAGCTCATCACGCCTGCGCGCAGCTACGTCATGCGCGCCAAGCCCGGCCCGGTGGCCAAACTGCTGCCGTCGGCGCACGCCATTGAGCGTGAATTTGCCGTCATGCGCGGGCTGCAAGGTACCGATGTGCCGGTGCCGCAGATGTATTGCCTGTGCGAGGATGAGGCCGTCATTGGCCGCGCGTTCTACATCATGGAGTTCATGCAGGGCCGCGTGCTGTGGGACCAGTCCCTGCCCGGCATGTCCAATGCCGAACGCGGCGCCATCTACAACGAGATGAACCGCGTGATCTCGGCTCTGCACACCGTGAAGTTCGCCGACCGGGGCCTGAGCAGTTACGGCAAGCCCGGCAATTACTTTGAGCGCCAGATCGGCCGCTGGAGCAAGCAATACGTCGCGTCCATCACGCAGCCCATTGCCGAGATGGACGAACTCATGGCGTGGCTGCCGGCGCACATCCCGGCCGATGCGCGTGACGAAACCCGCGTGTCCATCGTGCATGGCGACTACCGGCTGGACAACCTGATGTTCCATGCCACCGAGCCGCGAGTGATCGCCGTGCTCGACTGGGAACTGTCCACGCTGGGCCACCCGCTGGCCGATTTCAGCTACCACTGCATGGCCTGGCACATCCCGCCCGGGTCGTTCCGCGGCATTGGCGGGCTGGACGTGGTCAGCCTGGGCATTCCCACGGAAGACGAATACATCCGCCGGTACTGCGAACGCACCGGCCTGACCACACCTGAGGCCCTGAAGGCCGACTGGAACTTCTACATGGCCTACAACCTGTTCCGCCTGGCCGCCATCCTGCAAGGCATTGCCAAACGCGTGGAGGCCGGCACGGCATCCAGCGCACAGGCGGCCAGCTCGGGCGCGGGTGCGCGCGGCCTGGCCGAGATGGCCTGGAAATTCGCACGCCAGGCCTGACCCCCAAGATTCACCGGAGAAACACATGGACTTTGACTACTCCCCCAAGACCAAGGACCTGCAGGCGCGCCTGCTGAAGTTCATGGACGACCACATCTACCCGAACGAGAAGGCCTACAAGGAAGAGCTCGCCGCCAACACGGAAGCCGGCAAGCGCTGGAGCGCGCTGCAGACCATCGAGAACCTCAAGCCCAAGGCCCAGGCCGCCGGGCTGTGGAATCTGTTCCTGCCGGTCGATAGCGCGCAAGCATCCGGCTACACCGGCGCGGGCCTGACCAACCAGGAATACGCCCCCCTGGCTGAAATCATGGGCAGGGTGATCTGGGCGTCCGAGGTGTTCAACTGCTCCGCGCCCGACACCGGCAACATGGAAACCATTGCGCGTTATGGCGACGACGCCAACAAGGCCCGCTGGCTCAAGCCGCTGCTGGAAGGCAAGATCCGCTCGGCATTCGCCATGACCGAGCCCGAGGTCGCGTCCAGCGATGCCACCAACATCGCGACCCGCATCGAGCGCCAGGGCGACGAGTACGTGATCAACGGCCACAAGTGGTGGATCTCCGGCGCGGCGGACCCGCGCTGCGCCGTCTACATCACGATGGGCAAGACCGACCCTGAAGCACCCCGCCACTCGCAGCAAAGCATGGTGCTGGTGCCGGCGGACGCCAAGGGCATCCGCATCGTGCGCCCGCTGAACGTCATGGGCTACGACGACGCGCCGCACGGCCACGTGGAGATGTACTTTGAGAACGTGCGCGTGCCGGTCAGCAACATTCTGCTGGGTGAAGGCCGCGGCTTCGAGATCGCCCAGGGCCGCTTGGGCCCGGGGCGCATCCACCACTGCATGCGCCTGATCGGCCAGGCCGAACGTGCGCTTGAATTCATGTGCAAACGCGCCTCGTCGCGCACCGCCTTCGGCAAGACCGTGGCCCAGCAGACCGTGACGCAGGAGCGCATTGCCGAAGCGCGTTGCCGCATCGACATGGCTCGCCTGCTCACACTGAAAGCCGCCTGGATGATGGATGTGGCCGGCAACAAGGTCGCGCGCACAGAGATCGCCATGATCAAGGTGGTGGCGCCCAGCATGGCCTGCCAGGTCATTGACTGGGCCATGCAGGTGCATGGCGGCGGCGGCATGTGCGACGACTTCCCGCTGGCCTATGGTTACGCGCACGCACGCACGCTGCGTTTTGCCGACGGCCCCGACGAAGTGCACCGCAACGCCATCGCCAAGTGGGAGCTGGGCAAGTACGGCACCTACGGCCGCGACGCCGACGTGCCCGTTACGCGCGGAAGCTGAAGGTAAAAGACCCCCACGCTTGTCACTGCGTGTACTGCGCTGCCCCCCGAGGGGGCCGCAGTCGCCTTGGGGCGGCCAGGCGGCGACTGAATAGCCCCCACGCTTGTCACTGCGTGTACTGCGCTGCCCCCCGAGGGGGCCGCAGTCGCCTTGGGGCGGCCCGGCGGCGACTGGTCAAAGGGCGATGTCGGTGGAAAGTCCGCCCAAAGCGGACTCGCATGCGCCTGTGAAGACGGCGGCGGCATGCTGCAGCGTGGACATCTGGGCCGGGCTGTATTCCATGCGAAGGTAGGCTTTGCCGCGCAACAGCATCAGCATGAACGGCACCTCAGGCAGCGGTGCCGGTTCAGGCCAGCCCATCAGCAGGTCCGCCAGGTTGGCGTCCATGAAAGCCAGGGCGTTCTCACGCTGGTCAGCCAGGATGGCATAGCGGTCCCAGAACGGCCGCGCAAGGCTGTCCCAACCCACCTCTTCATACATCGAAAGCCAGCGCATTTCCTCGGGCAGGTTGGGGTCGGCGGTGGTCTGCAGGCTGTCGGTGTAGATCGAATACGCTTTTTTCTCCAGCGCTTCTTTCAGGGGGCGGTTCATGACCAGCACCGCGGAATCTTCGTTGATGCCCAGCTCGGCGCGGGCGCGCAACTCTTCACCGCGGATGAAGTTGCGTGACGGGCGGCCCAGCTCCATGCGCCAGGGCTTGCCGCTGACCTTGCCTGTCAGCGAAAAACCCTTGCCGGCATCCATGTCCGTGAAGCTGAAGCCTTGCGTCCCTGCCCATTGCGACACCTGTGTGCTGGCAAGCTGCGAACTGGGCGCAAAGCCTTCTCTGGGATCTTTGGAAAATGCCTTTTTAAGTCGGTCAAACATGGAGCGAATGTTTCCCCTAAAGCCGCATTATTGAAGCAAACCGCACAAAAGGGCACACGCAACGGTGAACGTTTACGCATGGCCCGCGCCGAATGCGTACAAAGTTCACATTCAAAACGCTGACTGCGATGGGCTGAATTCCCTAAGGTTGGCGGCAGGTTTGCCGAAATCATGTCATGGGTCCATCAACCGTGGGAGCTATGCATGACACCAGCCACCTATTCCTCATCTGCCCAACCCGGTGCCGGCGCTGTGCAGCCCGCCCGCAACTATGGCGGTTTTCGCCTGGGCGGGCTTCATCTCGCCGTGCCCATGGACGCCCTGCGTGAAATCGTGCCTTGCGACACCCTGGTGCCGCTGAGGGGCATGGCGGCTTGCGTCGCGGGTGGCATGCAACGTGGCCAGGCGGTCATCCCGGTGGTGGACCTGCGCAGCGCGCTGGGGCAGCCCTTGGGCAGCGTGGCCGGGGCCAGCGTGCTGCTGGTGGCGCATGAGGGCGAACTGCTGGGGCTGCTGGCGCATGACGTCACAGGTGTATTGCAGGGCGCCGCCGTCATGGCTGATCCCCGCAGCGCCGCCAGCCGGCATGCCAGCCCCCTGATCAACGGACATGTGCCACTGGGCGATGGCCGCAACCTGCGCGTGCTGTCACTTGCTGCCGTGGCGGCCCTGCCCAAAGCGCGCAACGTGCACAAACCGTCCAGGCGCCCCCGGCGGGTTCCCGCATGGCTGCGTACATTGGCGCATGCACTGCGGCCCCGGGCAGCTGCACCCGCCTGGAGCGTGCAGTCGGCACAAATGTCCGGCATGTGGGATACGGTGGTACCGGGCATACGCGGGTAAGGCCTGCCAACGCCTCCTTGCCGGCATAAAGAAACCTTTAGTCCGCGCGCAGCACGCCCCAAGTTGAACTTGAAATCAAATGTAAAGGAGGGGGGTTGGCCTGCCCGGAGGGAATCGAACCCCCGACCCACAGCTTAGAAGGCTGTTGCTCTATCCAACTGAGCTACGGGCAGTGGGAGGGAAGAATATTGGTCGGAGCGATAGGATTCGAACCTACGACCCTCTGGTCCCAAACCAGATGCGCTACCAGACTGCG
>CALRZF020000138.1:0-8999 GCA_943372585.1 Ramlibacter sp. 2FC
TTCTTTTTGACCGCGGGCTTCCTGGGCATGATGTATTACTTCATCCCCAAGCAGGCCGAACGGCCGGTGTACAGCTACCGCCTGTCCATCGTGCACTTCTGGGCGCTGATCTTCACCTACATGTGGGCGGGCCCGCACCACCTGCACTACACCGCGCTGCCGGACTGGACGCAGTCGGTGGGCATGGTGTTCTCGCTGATCCTGCTGGCGCCCAGCTGGGGCGGCATGATCAACGGCATCATGACGCTGTCGGGCGCATGGCACAAACTGCGCGACGACCCGATCCTGCGCTTCCTGATCGTGTCGCTGTCGTTCTACGGCATGAGCACGTTTGAGGGCCCGATGATGTCCATCAAGACCGTCAACGCCCTGAGCCACTACACCGACTGGACCGTGGGCCATGTGCACAGCGGAGCGCTGGGCTGGGTGGGGCTGATCTCCATGGGCTCGCTGTACTACCTGATCCCGCGCCTGTTCGGCCAGAAGAAGATGCACTCGGTGCCCGCCATCGAGCTGCACTTCTGGATGGCCACCATCGGCATCGTGCTGTACATCGCCGCCATGTGGATTGCCGGCGTGATGCAGGGCCTGATGTGGCGCGCCATCAACGCCGACGGCACGCTGACCTACACCTTTGTGGAGGGTGTCAAGGCGACCTATCCGTTCTATGTGGTCCGCGTGGCCGGCGGTGCCCTGTACCTGGGCGGCATGCTGGTCATGGCCTGGAACGTCTGGATGACGGCCATTTCGGGGCGCTCGGTTTCCGTCGCGATCCCCGCACCCGTGGCTCATGCCTGATCGAGGAACACACACCATGTCTGACAACACCCCCAAGGGCTTCACCCACGAAAAGGTGGAGACCAACAACTTCCTGATGATCGTTCTGATCCTGCTGGTCATCGCCGTCGGCGGCCTGGTCGAGATCGTGCCGCTGTTCTTCCAGAAGTCAACCACCGAGCCGGTGCAGGGCATCAAGCCCTACACCGCGGTGCAGCTGATCGGGCGCGACGTGTACATCCGCGAGGGTTGCTACAACTGCCACTCGCAGATGATCCGGCCGTTTCGTGCCGAGACGCTGCGCTACGGCCATTACTCCGTGGCGGGTGAATTCGTCTACGACCACCCGTTCCAGTGGGGCAGCAAGCGCACCGGCCCCGACCTGCACCGCGTGGGCGGCAAGTACAGCGACGACTGGCACCGCACCCACCTGAACAACCCGCGCGATGTGGTGCCCGAGTCGAACATGCCGGCCTACCCCTGGCTTGAGAAGACCCTGGTGGATCCCACCGATGCCGCGCCGCGCATGAAGGCACTGCGTACCGTGGGTGTGCCGTACACCGACGCCGAAATCGCCAAGGGTGCTGAGGACGTCAAGGGCAAGACCGAAGCCGACGCGCTGGTGGCCTACCTGCAGGTCCTTGGCCGTGCACTGAAGTAAGGAGCCGTGAAATGGACATCACCACCATGCGCATCGTGGCCACGCTGGCCTGTTTTGTGACCTTCCTGGGCATCGTCGCCTGGGCGATGGCCGGGCGCAACAAGGCCGCGTTCGACGAGGCCGCGCAACTGCCCTTTGAACAGGACTAGAGCACCATCATGAGCGACTTCACAAGCAACTTCTGGTCGGTCTATGTGGCCGGCATCACGCTGGTGGGCATCTTTGCCTGCCTGGTCCTGCTGTGGGTGACCGCCCGCAAGAAGGTCCCCGCCACGGCGGACAACAGCACCGGCCATGTCTGGGACGAAGACCTGCGCGAGATGAACAACCCGCTGCCGCGCTGGTGGGTGTGGATGTTTGTCCTGACCATCGTGTTTTCGCTGCTGTATTTGGTGGCCTATCCGGGCCTGGGCAGCTACGAGGGCAAGCTGGCCTGGACGTCCAAGGGTGAGCATGCCGCCGAGATGGAAAAGGCCAACACGGCGCTGGCGCCGCTGTATGCGCGCTACGCCAGCCTGCCGCCAGAGCAGGTGGCCGCCGACGCGGGCGCCATGGCCATTGGCGAACGCCTGTTCATGAACAACTGCGCGCAGTGCCACGGCTCTGACGCACGCGGCAGCAAGGGATTCCCCAACCTGGCCGACGCCGACTGGCTGCACGGCGGTGCGCCTGAAAAGATCAAGGAAACGCTGACGCAGGGCCGCATCGGCAACATGCCGCCCATGGCGGCTGCGCTGGGGTCGCCAGACGACGTGAAAAACGTGGCCAACTATGTGCTGAGCCTGTCGGGCAGTCCGCACGACACATTGAAGGCGGCGCTGGGCAAGAGCAAATTCGGCGCCTGCGCCGCCTGCCACGGCATGGACGGCAAGGGCAACCAGGCCCTGGGCGCGCCCAACCTGAGCGACGGCATCTGGCTGCATGGCTGGGGCGAAAACGCCATCATCTCCATCATCAACACCGGCAAGGTCAACCAGATGCCGGCCCAGGCCGACAAGCTGACCGAAGCGCAGATCCATGTGCTGACGTCCTATGTCTGGGGCCTGTCCAACCGGGCGGGCGCCAAGCCCTGACGCCGCGTACCCAGCGAAGTGCCCCCGTGTCCAACCGCAAGATCATTCCCATCACGCCCGTTGCGGCAGCGCCGCAGGAGGTGTCGCTTTACGCCGCGCAGGAGAAGATCTACCCGCGCTCGGTCACGGGGCTGTTTGCGCGCTGGCGCTGGGCCATGGTGGTCCTGACGCAGCTGGTGTTCTACGGCCTGCCCTGGCTGGAGTGGGGCCAGCGCCAGGCGGTGCTGTTTGACCTGGCGTCGCGGCGGTTTTACATCTTCGGCCTGGTCCTGTACCCGCAGGACTTCATCTACCTGACCGGGTTGCTGGTGATCTCGGCGCTGTCGCTGTTCCTGTTCACGGCGGTGGCGGGGCGGCTGTGGTGCGGCTACGCCTGCCCGCAGACGGTGTACACGGAAATATTCCTCTGGATAGAGCGCCATGTGGAAGGCGACCGCACCGCCCGCATGCGGCTGGACGGTGCTCCGTTCTCGCTGGAAAAGCTGGTCAAGAAATGGTTCAAGCACCTTGTCTGGATCAGCCTGGCGATGTGGACCGGCTTTACTTTCGTGGGGTATTTCACGCCCATCAAGGACCTGGGGCTGGAATTCCTGCAGACGCGCATGACGTCATGGGAAGTGTTCTGGGTGTTCTTCTACGGCTTTGCCACCTACGGCAACGCGGGCTTCATGCGCGAGCAGGTGTGCAAGTACATGTGCCCGTATGCGCGCTTTCAGAGCGCGATGTTCGACAAGGACACGCTGATCGTCAGCTACGACGAAGGCCGCGGCGAGCCACGCGGCGCTCGCTCGCGCAGCGTGGACTACGCGGCCCAGGGCCTGGGTACCTGCGTGGACTGCACGCTGTGCGTGCAGGTGTGCCCCACAGGCATCGACATCCGCAACGGCCTGCAGTACGAATGCATAGGCTGCGGCGCCTGCGCCGATGTGTGCGATACGGTGATGGACAAGATGGGTTACCCGCGCGGCCTGGTGCGCTACACCACCCAGAACGCCGTGGCCAAAGGCTGGACGCGCCCACAGATCCTGCGCCATGTGCTGCGCCCGCGCGTGCTGCTGTACACCGGCATCCTCGCAGCCGTCTGCCTGGCCATGCTGGCCAGCCTGATCCTGCGCACACCGCTGAAGGTGGACGTGGTGCGCGACCGCGGGGCGCTGTCACGCATTGCCGAGGGCGGCAAGATTGAAAACGTCTACCGCCTGCAGGTCATGAACGCGACCGAGGCGGTGCAGCGCTACCGCATCACCGCCACCGGCCTGGACGGCCTGCGCGTGGCGACCGAGACCGAAGTCACGGTCGGGGCGGCCGAGTCGCGCTGGGTGCCTGTGCGCCTGCAGGTGGACTACGGCTCTGCCACGCCGGGTTCACACCCCATCCGGTTCAACATTGACGACACGGACAGCGACGCCCATGTGAGCGAGAAGTCCGTCTTCCTGGTCCCGCGTTAAGGAGGTTATCCATGCGCAACCCGACACAACCCACCCCGTTGCCGTCACCCCCCTGGTGGCGCTACGGCATGGTCTGGATGGTGATCGCCGGCCCCGCCGTGGTGGTGGTGGCCGGGCTGGTCACGGCCTGGATCGCCATTGACGGCGCCGACACACTGGTCAGCAGCGACTATTACCGCCGCGGCATTGAAATCAACAAGACCCTGCTGCCCGCGCTGCAGGGCCGCAACCATGCGGCCACGCCGGTGCCGTCCGGCCCGGGCGCTGCACGCTGACCCCATGCGTGCCCGGAAAATCATGTCGATCGTCTGGCCGGCGTTCCTCACGGCCTGCATTCTGCAGATGCTTGTGTTTGCCGTGATCGACCCCCACGACCTGCACTGGTCGGGCGCGCCGCTGGCGGTATCGCGCCAGGGCATCTACACGGGGGCTTTTTTTGCGTTCTGGGCGATCTGTATCGTGTCCAGCGCCCTGACCGTGCTGCTGGGAATACCTGCGCAGGAAGTCAACGAAGACGAGGCCGCCTGAGCCGCGGATCGGGCTGAGGCGGGTGGCCGGCGGGGGTTGTGCTGTAATTTGCAGCACCGCCCTGTACCGCCCCAAGTGCCTTTTTCTTCATCTGCCAACCGCCTGGACAATGCCGCCGCCCGCCTGGCCGGCTTGCTGGAGTCGGCCATGGACGCCATCATCACGGTGGATGCGGGGCAGAACATCCTGCTGTACAACCGTGCGGCTGAAACCATTTTTGGCTGGCCCGCGGCTGACGTGCTGGGCCAGCCGCTGGTCAAGCTGATCCCCCAGCGCTTTCACGGCAGCCATGCGGGCCACATGAAGCGCTTTGGCACCACGGGCGTCACATCCCGCCGCATGGGTGGCGCCAACCTGGTGTACGGCCTGCGCCAGAACGGCGAAGAATTCCCGGTGGAGGCGTCCATCTCGCAGCTGGACACGCCCGAGGGACATCTGTACACCGTGATCCTGCGCGACGCGACCGAGCGCATCCGCGCGCAGGAAGAGCTGGCCGCCTATGCCGCCCAGGCCAGCGCCATCCGCGAACAGGAAAAAACCCGCGTGGCGCGCGAGCTGCACGACGAGCTGGCGCAGTCACTGACTGCACTCAAGATGGACACCATCTGGCTGCGCGACCACCTGGGCGCCGATGCCCAGGCGCTGGTGCAGGCCAAGCTGGCCGGCATGCTGGCCATGCTGGACGGCAGCGTGGCGGCCACGCGCCGCATCGCCGCCGACCTGCGCCCGCTGGTGCTGGACGACCTGGGCCTGGTGCCTGCCATTGAATGGCTGGCGCAGAACTTCACCCAGCGCTTTGGCGTGCCCTGCGCGCTGGACGTGGACGAGGACATGGAGCTGCACGAGCCTTACGCCACGGCGGTGTTCCGCATGGTGCAGGAGTCGCTGGCCAATGTGGCCAAGCACGCCAACGCCAGCCAGGTGCAGGTCAGCGTGGCCCGCGCCCAGGGGCAGGTGACGCTTCGGGTGGCCGACAACGGCGCCGGTTTTGTGCCTGCTGCGCCGCGCAAGCCCGGCTCGCTGGGCCTGGCGGGCCTGCGCGAACGCGCCCAGCTGCTCAAAGGTACGGTGCGCATTGACAGCACGCCGGGGCAGGGCACCGTGGTGCAGGCGCACATCCCCGTCAAGGAGGACGACAGCGCATGATCCGCATCGTGATGGCCGACGACCATGCCATCGTGCGCGAGGGCTTGAAGCGCATCGTGGCGTCGGCGGAAGATTTTGAGGTGGTGGACGAGGCGGGCGACGGCAACGAGGTCATGCGCATCGTGCGCGAGCGCGACTTCGACGTGCTGGTGCTGGACCTGTCCATGCCCGGTCGCAGCGGCATGGAGCTCATCAAGCTGGTCAAGGCCGAAAAGCCCAAACTGCGCATCCTGGTGCTGAGCATGCACCAAGAGCAGCAGTACGCGGTGCGCGCCATCAAAACGGGCGCCAGCGGTTACCTGACCAAGGAAAGCGCGCCGGCCCAGCTGGTGCAGGCCATCCGCAAGATCGCGTCAGGCGGTGCCTACATCTCGGCCGAGGTGGCCGAGCAACTGGCGCTGGGCGCCATGCCCGGCGGCAGCACGGCGCCGCACGAGTCGTTGTCAGCGCGTGAATTTGAAGTCTTCCGCCTGCTGGTGGCGGGGGTGTCGGTAACGGACATCGCCCACCAGCTCACGCTGTCGGTCAAAACCGTGAGCACCCACAAGGCCAACCTCATGCAGAAGATGGGCCTGGCCAACCAGAGCGACCTGATCCGCTACGCGTTGCGCCACGGGTTGGCTGAGTAAGACTATTCCTAGCGCCACCGGGCGCAGTCCGAGCCGTCTTTAAGACTTCCCCGAGCCTGTATTTCAGCCGCCGCCGATGGCGGCCAACGCCCTTGGCGGCGACAGTACAGGCATGCCTTCCCGCCACACATCAGCCCCCACCTCAGGTGCGCCGCTCAAGGTCTTTCTGGCCGACGATTCGGGCCTGATCCGCGACCGCGTGGCCGCGATGCTGTGCGCGCAGGGCATGACCATCGCCGGTGAAGCAGCCACGCCGGCCGACTGCATTCACGCCATTCTGGCCACCCGCCCCGACGTGGTGGTGCTGGACGTGCAGCTGGACGGCGGCACCGGCCTGCAGGTGTTGCAGGCTGTGCGCGCCGCAGCGCCAGACATTGCCTTTGTCGTGTTCAGCAACAACGCAGGCCCGGCCTACCGCAAGCGCTACCTGGGCGCCGGTGCCACGGGCTTTCTGGACAAAGCCGCCGAATTCGACCAGCTGGCCCGGGCCGTCACCCGCGCCTGCCCGCCCACCCTTCACTGATTTCCCCACGCAACCCGAAAGACCGCCATGAACACTGCAA
Source organism: Ramlibacter sp. 2FC (assembly GCA_943372585.1). Lineage (GTDB taxonomy): Bacteria > Pseudomonadota > Gammaproteobacteria > Burkholderiales > Burkholderiaceae_C > RAM1. The sequence goes on from CALRZF020000138.1 coordinate 6,826, forward strand.
CGCTTGAAGCATCTGTCCGCCCCGTACAGTTCCAGCCCCTGCAGAAAGCCCGCACCGGTGCAGCCGTGCCGCCGCTGAAGACCAGTTGCACCGCCTGCCACCTGCGCGACCTGTGCCTGCCCTGCGGCATGACGGGTGACGAAATGGGCGACCTGGACAGCCTGAATTTCGGCCGCCGAAAAGTAGAGGTAGGGCAGAACCTGTACCTGGAAGGCGACCGCTTCACCACCATCCACGCGGTGCGCAGCGGCACCTTCAAGACCAGCCTGATGCTGGCCGAGGGGCGCGAGCAGGTGGCGGGCTTCTACATGGCCGGCGAGCTCATGGGCCTGGACGGCATTGCCAGCGGGCGCCACGCGTCCAGCGCGATTGCACTGGAAGACGCCGAGGTCTGCGCCATCCCCTACAGCCACCTGACGCAGGTGGCCATCCGCAGCGCAGGCCTGCAGCAGGCCGTGACGCGCCTGATGAGCCGCGAGATCGTGCGCGAACACAGCCTCATGATGCTGCTGGGCAGCATGAACGCCGAAGAGCGCCTGGCCGCCTTTTTGCTGAACCTGTCGCAGCGCCTGAAGGCCCGCGGCTATTCAGCCAGCGAATTCCACCTGCGCATGTCGCGCGCCGAAATCGGCAGCTACCTGGGCCTGAAGCTGGAAACGGTGAGCCGCACGTTCTCGGCCTTCCAGCAGCAGCGCCTGCTGGAGGTGGACAAGAAGCATGTGCGCATCATTGACCTGGACGGGCTGACGCGGGCTTTCGAGATGCGGGTGCATTGAACGCCACTTCATGAGCGTACGCAACCTTGAGTCGTTGTTCCAGCCCGCCACTGTATGCGTGATTGGGGCGTCCGACCGCGAAGGCAGCGTGGGCCAGGTGATCTGGCGCAATCTGGTGGAGGGTGGATTCAAGGGCACGCTGTGGCCCGTGAACCAGCGCCAGGACACGGTGGGGGGCGTGCGCGCCTGGCCCGATGTGGCGTCGCTGCCGCAGGTGCCGGCGCTGGCGGTCATCTGCACACCCCCGGCGTCGGTGCCGGGGTTGATTGCCCAGCTGGGCGCCAAGGGCACGCGCGCGGCCATTGTGGTGACGGCCGGGCTCAAGCAGCAGGCGGGCACGGGCACTGACGCGGGCACGCTGGAGCAGGCCATGCTGGACGCGGCCCGCCCCTGGTTGCTGCGCATCCTTGGCCCCAACTGCCTGGGCCTGCTGGTGCCGGGCCTGAGCCTGAACGCCAGCTTTGCCCCCGGCAATGCGCAGCCCGGCAAGCTGGCCTTTGCCACGCAGTCGGGGGCACTGGCCACGGCCATGCTCGACTGGGCCAACAGCCGTTCGTTAGGCTTTTCACACTTCATCTCCATGGGCGACAGCGCCGACGTTGATTTTGGTGACGTGCTGGACTACCTGGGCAGCGACCCGGACACCCGCGCGATCCTGCTGTACATGGAATCGGTCAAGCACGCGCGCAAATTCATGTCAGCCGCGCGCGCGGCGTCGCGCAACAAGCCGGTGATCGTCGTCAAGGCAGGGCGCGCGCCCGACGGCGCGCGGGCCGCTGCGTCACACACCGGCGCGCTGGCGGGATCAGACAGCGTGTTTGACGCCGCCGTGAGCCGCGCCGGCATGCTGCGCGTGGACACGCTGGAGGCGCTGTTTGATGCGGCCGAAACCCTGGCCCGCGCACGCTCGCCCCAGGGGCCGCGTCTGGTGCTGCTGACCAATGGCGGCGGCGCCGGCGTGCTGGCGGCCGACGCGCTGGCGCTGGGTGGCGGCACATTGGCCGTACTCGAAAGTGAAACGCTGTGCGCACTGGACGCCTGCCTGCCCGCCACCTGGCCCCGCGCCAACCCGGTGGACATCATTGGCGACGCGCCGGTTCAGCGGTATGTGGATGCGTTGCGTGTGCTGCTGGCCGCGCCCGAGGTGGACGGCGTGCTGTTCATGCACGCGCCCACGGCCATCGTGCCCGCCGGTGCCATCGCCCAGGCCTGCATCCCGCTGGTTCAGGCCGCGGCCAAGCCGGTGCTGACCTGCTGGCTGGGCGGTGCGGTGGTGCAGGCAGCGCGCGAGGCCTGTGCACAGGCCGGCGTGGCGGGGTACGACACACCTGAACGTGCTGTGGCCGGCTGGCTGCAACTGGGCAACCATGCGCGCAACCAGGCCGCACTGCGCCAGTT
>CALRZF020000139.1:0-8982 GCA_943372585.1 Ramlibacter sp. 2FC
GCCTGTATTCGTGGGCAGCGACCGCGTGGCAGCAGCTCGCGCCCTGCTGCGGGCGCACCCGGGCACGCAGGTGATCCTGAGCGACGACGGCCTGCAGCACCTGGCGCTTGGGCGCGACATCGAGATCTGCGTTTTTGACGATCGCGGCACAGGCAATGGCTGGCTGCTGCCTGCTGGGCCGTTGCGCGAACCCTGGCCGCGACCGGTGGACCTGGTGGTCCATTCCGGCAGCCATCCGGCTTTCGGCGGCTCGCGGGCGCGCCGAAACCTGGCTCGCGATGCCGTGCGCGCTGACGGCAGCACCACCGCGTTGTCCGCGCTGGCGGGGATCCCCCTGACAGCCGTCGCAGGTATTGCGCAGCCCGGCGCATTCTTTGCCATGCTGCGCGAACAGGGCCTGCTGCTGGACAGGGAGCTGGCCTTGCCGGACCACAGCAATTTCGCGCACGCACAGGCATTGCTGCAGGCAGAGGAAACACTGGTGTGCACCGAAAAAGACGCCGTCAAACTGTGGCAGCAACGCCCTGATGCCTGGGCCGTTGCGCTGCAGGTCACGCTGGACGCAGGCTTGGTAAGGGCATTCGATGCGCTGCTGGATGCAAAGCTATCATTGCCGCATGGACCCCAAACTACTTGAACTGCTCGTGTGTCCCGTCACCAAGGGCCCTCTGCTGATGGACCGGGACAAGGGCGAGCTGGTCTCTCGCAGTGCACGCCTGGCGTACCCCGTGCGCGACGGGATTCCTGTGATGCTGGAGACCGAGGCCCGCACGCTCAGCGACGAAGAGCTCGAACAGCTGCCTGAGCGCAGGCCGCTGGCCGGATGAGTTTTACCGTCATCGTTCCGGCGCGGCTGGCCTCCACCCGCCTGCCCAACAAGCCCCTTGCTGACATCGGTGGTTTGCCGATGGTGGTGCGCGTGGCGCGCCGCGCAGCACAGTCAGGCGCGGCACGCGTGGTGGTGGCGGCAGACAGCCCGCTGACAGTTCAGGCCTGCGAAGCCCACGGCGTGCAGGCGCTGTTGACCCGCGCTGACCACCCCTCAGGCAGCGACAGGCTGGCCGAGGCCTGCGAGCTGCTGGAACTGGGCAGCGATGCGGTCGTGGTCAATGTGCAGGGCGATGAACCCCTGATCGACCCCGCGCTGATTGACGCCGTGGCAGCCATGCTGGCCGCCCGCCCTGAAGCGGCCATGAGCACAGCGGCGCACGCCATCGACAACGTGACCGAGTTCGCCAACCCCAACGTCGTGAAGGTCGTGACCGACGCCCAGGGCATTGCGCTTTACTTCAGCCGCGCCTGTATTCCCTGGTGGCGCGATGGTTATACCCAGGGCGTCAGCGCACTGCCCGACCCCAAGCCCCTGCGCCACATTGGCATCTATGGCTACCGGGTGGACTTCCTTCGGCGGTTCCCGAAACTGGCCCAGGCGCCCATGGAAGTGACCGAAGCGCTGGAGCAGCTGCGCGCCCTGTGGCATGGCCACCGGATTGCCGTGCATGTGACCGACCAGGCGCCCGGCCCGGGCGTAGACACACCAGAAGACCTGGAGCGCGTTCGCAGTCTGTTCTGAGCTGCGGGGCAGTTTGCCGCGTAAGGCCCGATAAAGGGCTCGCATGCTATCCTCTGCGCCAATGATGCGCGATGGCCCGGCGCCTGTTCCGGCACCTGCAGCGCACGCCGATTTCACACTATCCGAGGACATCCATGAGACTGATTTTGTTGGGCGCACCCGGCGCCGGCAAAGGGACGCAGGCCGCGTTCATTTGCCAGAAGTACGGCATTCCCCAGATCTCCACCGGTGACATGTTGCGCGCGGCCGTCAAGGCGGGCACCCCGTTGGGCCTGCAGGCCGACGCTGTCATGAAGTCCGGCGCATTGGTCAGTGATGACCTCATCATCAGCCTGGTCAAGGAACGCATTGCCCAGCCTGATTGCGCCAAGGGTTTTCTGTTTGACGGCTTTCCGCGCACCATTCCCCAGGCTGACGCCATGAAGGCCGCCGGCGTCAAGCTGGACTACGTGCTGGAAATCGACGTTCCCTTTGACGCGATCATCGAACGCATGAGCGGACGCCGCTCGCACCCGGCGTCGGGCCGCATCTACCACGTCAAGTTCAATCCGCCCAAGGTCGAAGGCAAAGACGACGCCACCGGCGAGCCCCTGATCCAGCGCGATGACGATCGCGAGGAAACCGTCAAGAAGCGCCTGGAGGTGTACAGCGCGCAGACCCGCCCGCTGGTGGACTATTACTCGAGCTGGGCCAAGACCGACCCGGCCGGTGCGCCAAAGTACCGAGCCATCAGCGGCACGGGCTCGGTCGAGGAAATCACCGCCCGCGCCCTGCAGGCACTGGGCGCCTGATTTACCTCAAGCCGGGCTGGATCGCAGGCCGTAGGCCTTGCCATCCACAAACAGGTATTCGACGCGCACTACCGCGTCGCCCTTCTCGCCCTTGAGCGTAAAGCCCACAAGCGAGATCATGGCCCCGGCCTTGATCTCTGCCACCTTCCAGGCGTCCATGCGTGTGAGCGGCGCCAACTCGATCTCCCATTTGCGGTCCTTGCGGGTGGGGACCACAGCCTTGGCCAGCAGGGCCTTGCCATCCACGGGCGACGTCTGCGCAGGTATCGCACGTTGCGCCAGATCTGCGGGAACATTCAGCCCGGCGGGCACTTCCAGCTCCAGTTCGGCATGGGGGTTTTGCCATTTGGCTTTGGTGACCTTGCCCTCCAGGTAGATTGGGCGGTCCTGGTCAAAGCTGCTCCAGCCGTGATGGGCCAGGGCACCCAGCGGCGCGCTCGCACTGGCGATCAGGACGGTACGGCGTTTCAACATCAGCGTCTCCTAGAGGTAGGCGATCCAACGGCCGCAGGCGATCACGGCGAGCCAGATCAGGGTTGAGGCAATCATCTGGGCGCGGGCCACGCCATCCAGCAGGTCCAGCGACCCGCGCCCATGAAACCATGCCGCATTGCAGCCCGCAGCAAACAACAGCAGCATCTTCAGTGTGAACGCCCGGTTGCTCAGGAGTTCCTCAGGCTGCGAAGCAAACATGAGCAGGCCCGACGCCGCAGCCAGGCAAAAGCCGGTCGCGGCTACCGACAGGCTCAGCCGGGCCAGTTCGCGCACCGGCAGGCTGGCGCCGCGGCCAAAGACGCGCAATTCCAGCAGGATCAGGTTGCCCAGCAGCAGCGCAATGCCGGCAATATGAACGATCTCCAGCGCCGGATAGGCCCAGGCATGGGTTTTGAGCGCGGTGAACATGGCCTGTGCCTCAGCGCATCAGTTCGAGCGCCAGCGCGATGCGTGCCTTGACGGGCGACAGCCCTTGCGAATCCGCAAACACATCGGCAGTTGTAGCCAGCACCCGGCCGTTGGCACAACGCGTGCCGCGCAGCACACGCACACCGGCGCGCTGCGCCTTCAGCAGCCCGGCCTCCAGCGCACTGTGAATCGTGCCATTGCCAGTGCCGGCGACCACGATGCCCTGTACGCCTTGTGCAACCAGCGCATCCACCACCACGCCCGTGGCACCCCCGTGGCTCATGACGATCTCCACCTGCGGGAAGGATTGGGCACGCATCGCCGCGGCCAAAGCGGCCGCGGCAGCTTGCTTATCGCCGCCTGGCCAGTTCCTGAGCAAGCGCAAAGCGCCCTCTTCCACGTAGCCCAGAGGGCCTGCATCCCCCGACCCAAAGGCGTCCAGCCGATAGGTATGCACCTTCTGCACATCGCCAGGCGCATGAATCACGCCGGCGCACACCGCCACCACGCCACGCGCCTGGGGCGACGACGCCACGGTCACGGCATCCACCAGGTTTTGGGGACCATCCGGCACCATCGCGGTGGACGGGCGCATGGCACACGTCAGCACCACGGGCTTGGCGGGTGCCAGCACGGCCTGCAGGAAATAAGCGGTCTCTTCCAGTGTGTCGGTGCCATGCGTGATCACCAGGCCCTGCACGTCGTCCTGCGCCAGCCAGTAAGCGCAACGCGAAGCCAGCGTGCGCCAGACATCAAACGTCATGTCCTTGCTGTCCAGCTGGGCCACCTGCTCGGTGTGCAACGGCTGGTCCTTCAGGGCCGGTATGGCCGCCAGCAGCTGCGCCACGCCCACTTGGGCGGCGGTGTAGCCCACGTTATCGGCCGCGCTGGCAGCGGTGCCTGCAATCGTGCCGCCGGTGCCCAGAACCACGATTTTCTTGACGCTCACTTGCAAACTTTCAAAAACTGGTTAAAAATACAGTTACTGGATATTAAGACAGCTTGTCCGACCAGTTGCCTGAAAAGGAACCGCCATGATCGAAAGCCCGAAACTGACCGCACGGCAGCAGCAGATTCTGGAACTCATCCAGAGCGCCATCGCCCGTACAGGCGCGCCTCCGACGCGCGCCGAGATCGCTTCCGAGCTTGGCTTCAAATCCGCCAACGCCGCGGAAGAACACCTCCAGGCCCTGGCCCGCAAAGGCGTCATTGAACTCGTCAGCGGCACATCCCGGGGCATCCGGCTCAAGAGTGAAACACTTCGCTCCATCAATGAATCCCGCATCAAGCAATTCTCCCTGCCACTGCAAAGCCTGGCCCAGTTGGCCCTGCCCCTGATTGGCCGCGTGGCAGCCGGTTCTCCGATTCTCGCGCAGGAACACGTGGACCAGACCTATTACGTGGAAAGCAGTCTGTTCCAGCGCAAGCCCGATTACCTTCTCAAAGTGCGCGGCATGTCCATGCGCGACGCCGGCATCATGGACGGCGACCTGTTGGCCGTACAAGCCACCAAGGACGCCAAGAACGGCCAGATTGTTGTGGCCCGCCTGGGTGAAGAAGTCACCGTCAAGCGCTTTCGCCGCAACAAACACTTGATCGAACTGCATGCGGAAAACCCCGACTACCAGACCATCATCGTGGAGCCGGGTGAACCCTTCGAAATCGAAGGACTGGCCGTCGGCCTGATCCGCAACACCATGCTCATGTAAGTCTGCTGTCACACGAGGGCTGCCGCAGGTGGCGGGCGTATGGCGGGAATCGCCATCACCCTGCAGCGGCCCTGGCTCCGAATCCTGCCTGTGTCCAACCTCTGTCGTTAGGAGTTTTCACATGGGAATCGCAATGTCTGCCGTTCACGGCCTTTTCACACCGCTGCACGACCTGCTGGCCTGGTTTTTGTCGCCGGTGCAGCACGCCCGCCCGGCAACATCCGCGGCAGTCATCGGTGCTACCGCCTCCTGCGTGGCCACCCGCGCGCCGGCTGCCCCCAAGACAACCAGTTGCGCAAGGCGTACCCAGCGACCCTTGCGCGTGGTTCGGGTGGTGGACAAAGAGGGTCAGCGCGGCTCATCAGGCGGCCGTATGGTGATCTCGGGCCGCATGGCCGATGTCTGCGCCGAACTCGACCGCCTGGCTGCGCTGGAAACCACCCTTCATTGAGCAGCCAGCCCAGCGTGCCTGTGCTGCTGCGCTCAGGTCTTGTTACCGGCCAGGTAGTCTGACTTGCCCAGCTCTACGCCGTTGTGTCGCAGGAGCGCATAGGCAGTCGTCACATGGAAAAAGAAGTTGGGCAGCATCCAGTGCTTGAGGTAGGCGTCCCCCTTCATCGTGCGCGTCTTGTCCTTGCCCACGGGAAACGTAATGTCCTTTTCCGCACTGTCATCCAGCGGGGCGGCCGGCACCGTTGCCAGCCAGGCCAGCGTTTTGCTGATGCGATCTTTGAGATCTTGCAGGGTGGCTTCGGTGTCGTCGAACTTCGGGGCCTCCACGCCTGACAGACGCGCCACGCCGTTTTTTGCAGCATCGCAGGCGATCTGGATCTGGCGTGTGAAGGGCAGCATGTCGGGCGCCAGACGGGATTGCAGCAACACGGCAGGTTCAAATTTCTTCGCCTCGGCATGGGCCTGGGCCTTGTCCAGGAAATGACTCAGGTTGCCGAGCATGTGCTCGAACACCGGCAGGCTCACGGACGACATCGAAACAGGCATGAAAACTCCTTGGGGTGACGCTATGCAAAGGTGGCCATCGTAGCGGCGCCCGGCAATCCTTGCAGAGCGCCGCACGCGCGCGCACCCAAGGCACAATCGTGGGCATGAACATCGTGATCCTCGACGACTATCAGGATGCTGTGCGCAAGCTCAATTGCGCGGACCGGCTGGATGCCTATCCTGCCAAGGTTTACACCAACACCGTCAAAGGCATAGGCCAGCTGTCGGTACGGCTGCGTGACGCTGACGTGATCGTGCTGATCCGTGAACGCACCCAGATCACCCGCCAGCTCATTGAAAAGCTCCCCCGGCTGAAGCTCATCGCCCAGACCGGGCGCGTAGGTTCCCATGTCGATGTGGCCGCGTGTACCGAGCGCGGCATCGCCGTGGCTGAAGGGGTGGGCAGTCCCGTTGCCCCCGCGGAGCTGACATGGGCCCTCATCATGGCCGCCACGCGGCGCCTGCCGCAGTACATCAGCACGCTCAAGCACGGCGGCTGGCAGCAGTCCGGCCTCAAAAGCGCCGCCATGCCCACCAATTTCGGCCTGGGCACGGTACTGCGCGGCAAGACGCTGGGCATCTGGGGCTACGGCCGCATTGGCCAGCTGGTTGCAGGCTATGGCAAAGCCTTTGGCATGAATGTGCTGGTGTGGGGCCGCCAGGCCTCGCGCGACAAGGCCGCGGCTGACGGATGCCAGGCGGCCGCCAGCCGCGAGGAGCTGTTTGCCCACAGCGACGTCCTGTCCCTGCACCTGCGCCTGAACGACGAAACCACCGGCATCGTCTCGCTGGAAGACCTGTCGCGCATGAAGCCCACAGCCTTGTTCGTCAACACCTCGCGGGCGGAGCTGCTGGAGCCCGACGCCCTGCTGGTGGCGCTGAACCGGGGCCGCCCAGGGCTGGCCGCCATTGACGTGTTTGAAAGCGAACCCATCCTGCAGGGCCACGCGCTGCTGCGGCTGGAGAACTGCATCTGTACGCCCCACATCGGCTATGTCGAGCAGGAGAGCTATGAGCTGTACTTCAGCGTGGCCTTTGACAACGTCGTCAACTTCATCAAGGGCACGCCGACCAATATCGTGAACCCTGGCGCCTTGCAGGTGCGGCGCTGAAAGCTTCCCCCGCCATGCCCGGCGTCCTGTGGGCGCTTCTGTTCGGCAATTTTGTGATCGGTACCGGCGTGATGGTCGTGCCGGGCACGCTCAATGACATCAGCGCGTCACTCAACGTGTCGGTGCCTGTCGCTGGCCAGCTTATTTCGGCCGGCGCGCTGCTGATGTGCCTGGGTGCGCCGCTGTTTGCGGCCGTCGTTGCGGGCTGGGACCGACGCCGCCTGCTCGCCTTGTCCATGTTGTGGTTCGGTGCGCTGCACCTGGCCTGCACACTGATGCCGACATTTGCCACACTGCTGCCGATGCGGGTGCTGGCGGTCATCTCGCCGGCCATCTTCACGCCCCAGGCGGCTGCCTGCGTGGGCTTGCTGGTGGCGCCCGAGCAGCGCGGGCGTGCCATCACCTTTGTGTTCCTGGGCTGGTCGGTGGCGTCCGTGCTGGGCATGCCGCTGGGCGCATTGATCGGCGGTACCTGGGGTTGGCGCACCGCCTTTGCCCTGGTTGGCGTCCTGAGCCTGGCAAGCGCCCTGTGGGTGTGGCGCGCCATGCCCGACGGCGTGAAGCCACCGGCGCTGACGCTGGATGCCTGGAAGGAAACGCTGCGCTCGCGTGCGCTCATGCTGTGCATCGCCGTCACGGTGCTGTATTCAGCCGGTCAATTTGTCCTGTTTTCTTATTTCGCGCCGTACTACAAGGCGCGGCTGGACATCACGCCCACCGGGCTGGGCCTGTTTTTCATGTGGTTTGGCGCCTTCGGGTTTCTCGGCAATGTGCTGATGTCGCGCAATATCGACCGCTTCGGCGCTTCACGGTCCGTCATGGTGGGCATTGCCTGCATGGCCCTGAGCCTGTTGCTGTGGCCACTTGGAACGAGCCTGGTACTTGCAGCGCTGATTGCCGTGCCGTGGGCGCTGGGCTGCTTTTCGTCCAACTCGGCACAGCAGGCGCGCCTGGTCGGGATTGCGCCCGCATTGGCCGCCGGCTCGATCGCGCTGAACACGTCGGCCATGTATGCAGGCCAGGCATTTGGCGCGGCCAGTGGCGGCTGGCTCATTGCACACGGCCAGATGAGCCTGCTTAGCTGGGCAGGGCTCACAGGCCTGTTGCTGGCAATGGGTGTGAGCTGGTGGGCGACGCGTCTCTCGGGCACGCACCGGCCGGTCTGACCCGTCAGAGCTTGGGTTTCTTGGGAGCGATGTCGCGCTCGGTAGCAGCATCAAACAGGTCAAAATCCACCAGGTTGCTGTCCAGTAGCGGCTTGTCGTCGTCTTTGCTGCTGTCGATCGAGTCCATGGACAGGTCCATCGAAAGATCGGGCCGCCCGCTGCGTTGCGGTTCGTCGGCAATTTCCATGAATGCCGATGTCAGCGGCGCCGGCTCGGACAGGTCAATGTCCAGACCCAGGCGCGGCGACGGTCGCGGCATGGCAATTTCGGGCAGGGGCGAATCCTCGTCGTCTTCCGTTCCCAGCGAGCTGCCAAAGGAGTCGCGCCCCGAGTCCGAACGGCGCGCAATCTCCAGCGACGCTGACAGCGGCTGGATCGATGTGTTGGAAAAGCCCGAGGGCTGGTGGGCGTCCATGCCCGGGGGCTGCGACAGGCCTGACATGTCGAAGTCCATGACGTTGCCGCCGCGCTCGACAACGTCCTTGGCCATGGCGTACAGCAGCAGCAGTTCGCGATAGGCCTCCAGGCCAAAGGCTTCACCGTCGCCGCTGCCAGGCTTGCGAAAGATCGACTCTTCAATGATTTCAAGTACCTTGGGCGATGGCCACAGGGCCTCGATGCGGGCCAGCGCGTTGTGGTACGCCTCCAGGCCGCTGCTGGTGTCGGTGTAGGCATCAAACACCGGCACCTGGGCGTTGAACACCTTGTTGAAGTCGTCGCGCAGCTGGT
>CALRZF020000140.1:0-8941 GCA_943372585.1 Ramlibacter sp. 2FC
CGCGCGCGCAGCCTGCAGGGCGGCGTCGCCTGAGCGCGACTGGAAGGCGATTTCCACAGCGCGCTGGTACAGCTTGGCGTCGTTGGTCTTGCGCGCGGCGTCCAGGATCAGGGCGTAGCCCGCCCCGGGCTCATTGCTGCGCACATTGAGTTCGCCAAGGAGCAACTGATAGAACAGTTCTCCGTCCAGCGCAGAGCTGGCGGAGTCCGCAGAAGTGGTGGCGGCATTGCCGCCGGTTGTTTGTGCCGTCGCGGGCAGCAAGCCGCACGCAAGGACAATGGCCAGGGCCAGGGGGGTAAATCGCGGCATCGGCCCATAATAATCCAAGCCCGATACCCCTGTATTTCCTTCGTACCCATGCCTGAACTGCCCGAAGTCGAGGTCACGCGACTGAGTTTTGCCGACCGCATTGCAGGTGCCCGGATTGAGTCTGTGCGCATGGGTAAACCGTTGCGCTGGCCGTTGGGGTGTGACCCGGCGTCGCTGGCCGGACGCACGGTCCATGCCGTTCGCCGCCGGGGCAAGTACCTGTTGCTGGACGTGGACGCCGGGCTGGTCCTGGTGCATCTGGGCATGTCGGGCAGCCTGGTTTTTGCGGATCGCCTGCCTGAGCCCGGCGCCCACGACCACTTTGACATGGTCACCAGCCGCGGCGCCTTGCGGTTGAACGACCCGCGCAGGTTTGGCGCCGTCGTGTTTGCCGACGGCGAAAACTCTCCTCAGGCCGTCAAGCTGCTGGGGCGCTTGGGCGTGGAGCCGTTGTCCGGGCAATTTGACGCGCGTGCGTTCCACGCCGGCCTGCAACGCCGTAACGCGCCGATCAAGCAGGTGCTGCTGGCTGGCGAGGTGGTGGTGGGTGTAGGCAACATCTATGCGTCCGAAGCCCTTTTCATTGCGGGTATCCGGCCCACCTTGGCGGCTTCCCGCATCAGCCGGCCGCGGGCCGCACGCCTGCACGCCGCCGTGCGCGACGTGCTGGCGCGCGCAGTGCAAAAAGGCGGCAGCACGCTGCGCGACTTTTCCAACGCCCACGGGGAATCGGGCTACTTCCAGCTGGAGGCCATGGTGTACGACCGGGCAGGGGAGCCGTGCCGGCAATGCGCCGCGCCGATCCGCATCATCCGCCAGGGGCAGCGCGCCACGTATTACTGCGCCAATTGCCAAAAGCCCTGATCGGCAACCAGGCTGCGCGGTGTATATTTACAGGCTACCCGGAGACTAAGTGGGCACTTCCTTCAACGAACAGTTTGACCAGCATGGCGCATGGCGGCGAGAGTTCGCGCTGCGCCTGAAGCTGCTGTCTGAATGGATGAAAGACCACGAACTGCTGGACTCGGCAGTGGAGGAACGTCTGCGCCGCCTGGAGCAGCAGATGCGCTCGGACAAGGTCATGGTGGCCTTCGTCGCGGAGTTTTCACGCGGCAAGTCCGAGCTGATCAACGCCATATTTTTTGCAGGCTACAAGCGCCGCATCATGCCCGCCAGCGCCGGCCGCACAACGATGTGCCCGACCGAGCTGGGTTACGACGCGGAAGTGCCGCCCTGCCTGCGCCTGCTGCCCATTGAAACGCGGCTGCAACCCCAGGCGCTGATGGAGTGGCGCGCGGTGCCCGACAAGTGGACGCGCATTGACCTGGATGTGAACGACCCCGGCCAGCTGGCGCAGGCGCTGGAGAAGGTCGCTGAGGTTCGCCACGTGCCCAAGGAAGAGGCCCGCGCGCTGGGCTTCTGGCACGATGAAGTGCCAGAAGACAACCCCATGGTGGACGCCAACGGGCTGGTGGAAGTGCCCAAGTGGCGCCACGCCCTCATCAACATTGCACACCCCCTGCTGAAGCAGGGGCTGGTGATCCTGGACACACCTGGCCTGAACGCGATTGGTGCCGAACCCGAGCTGACGGTCAACCTCATCCCGCAGGCCCACGCCGTGGTGTTTATCCTGGCAGCGGACACGGGTGTGACGAAGTCTGATCTGTCGATCTGGCGCGAACACTTGATCAGCGAGTCGGGCAATACCGACTCGCGCCTGGTGGTGTTGAACAAGATCGACACCATGTGGGACTCGCTGAGCACGCCCGCCCAGGTGCAGGCGCAGATTGACCGCCAGCGCGCCACGTCGGCTGAGATCCTGGGCCTGCCGCGCGAGCAGGTCATCCCCGTGTCCGCGCAAAAAGGCCTGGTGGCCAAGGTCAACGATGACGAGGCGCTGCTGCAGGCCAGCCAGTTGCCCGTGCTGGAGCGTGCCCTGGCCCACGGTGTGATGGGCCAGCGCCAGAAGATCCTGCGCGCGGCGGTGGCCGGCGGCATTTCCGACCTGCGCATGGAAGCCTCGCGCGCCCTGAACATCCGCCGGCGCGATCTCGCCGAGCAGATGCTGGAGTTGAAAGGCCTGCGCGGCAAGAACACATCTGTCATCAAGCACATGCGTACCCGCATCGAACAGGAGCAGGGCGACTTTGATGTCAGCGGCTCCAAGATCCATGCCGTGCGCTCGGTGCACCTGAAGCTACTGCGCGAAGTGTTTGCGCTGCTCGGTACCGGCACGCTCAAGGCCGAAATGGGTGAGCTGACGGCCGCCCTGCGCCAGCCCGGCATCAAGCTGGGCGTCAAAAAGGCGTATGCCCAGACCTTTGACCGCCTGCGCGAGGGCCTGCGCAAGGCGCAGGCCACCAGCGTGGAAATCCAGAACATGCTGGGCGGCACGTTCCGCCAGCTCAACGCCGAATACGGCTTTTCGCTGCAGGCGCCGCAGGAGCCCGACTTGGCGCGCTATATCCGTGACCTGGACCTGGTGGAACGCAGCCACACCCAGTACCTGGGCGTGGGCAACGCGCTCAAGCTTGCGCAACCCGAGTTTGCCGACCGGCTGGTCCGTGCCCTGGCCACGCGTTTGCGCGTGGTGTATGAATCTGCGCTGGGCGAGGTGGAGCTGTGGAACAAATCCGCCGCGGCTCAGCTGGACGCCCAACTGCGTGAGCGCCGCCGCAATTTCGGCCGGCGCATTGAGGCCATTGAACGCATCCAGCAGGCGGCGACCGGGCTGGATGACCGTATTGGAGAGATCGATACGCAAGAAGGCGCACTGAACCAGCTGGACGCCAAGCTCATCGAGCTGACGGCGCACCTGATCGCCACGCCTACCGAAGGCGAAAGCGCCAACGAAGAAGCCGCCCGCAAGACCGCATGACGGATTTTGCGAGCCGCGTGGTGCGCTGGCAGCAAGCGCATGGGCGCAACAGCCTGCCCTGGCAAAACACCCGCGATCCCTACCGCGTGTGGTTGTCTGAAATCATGCTCCAGCAGACCCAGGTGGCCACTGTGCTGGATTACTACGCGCGGTTTCTGTCGCGCTTTCCTGATGTGGCCGCATTGGCGGCGGCCGGGCTGGACGACGTGCTGGCGCTTTGGAGCGGGCTGGGCTATTACAGCCGCGCGCGCAACATGCACCGTTGCGCGCAGGACGTGGTGGCCTTGCACGGCGGGCAGTTCCCGCGCAGTGCCGCCGTATTGCAGACGCTGCCGGGTATCGGCCGGTCCACGGCGGCGGCCATCGCATCGTTTTGTTTTGGCGAGCGCGTGGCCATTCTGGACGGCAACGTCAAACGGGTGCTGACGCGCACTTTGGGTTTTGGCGATGACCTCGCGGTGGCTGCGAATGAGCGTGCGCTGTGGGACCAGGCCACGCAGCTCTTGCCCGCCGATGACCTGGCCCAGACCATGCCCCGCTACACGCAGGGCCTGATGGACCTGGGCGCCACGGTTTGCCTGACGCGCAATCCGAACTGCCTTTTGTGCCCGGTGCAGCCCCTGTGTGTGGCGCAGCGAGAGGGTGACCCGCAGCGTTACCCTGTCAAGACCCGCAAGCTCAAGCGCACGGCGCAATCGCTGTGGCTGCTTCAGGCGCGTACCGCGGATGGTGCGGTGTGGCTGGGCAAGCGCCCTACGCCGGGCGTGTGGGCGGGCCTGTTTTGCCTGCCGGTGTTTGACACCCATGAGCAGCTGGCCGCCAGTGTGCCCCTGCATACACGCGGGCAACTTCGCGATGGCAATGCGTTTGTGCACGTGCTCACGCACAAGGACCTGCACCTGCACCCGGTGCTGCTGGATGTGCCCAGGCGGCAGGCGTTGTCAGACGATGGCGCCTGGTTTGATGCGGCGCAGTGGCCGCAGCTGGGCTTGCCCGCGCCCGTGCGCAAGCTGCTTGCCAACGGCTAACGTGCGTCCAGCTCGCGATGGCGCTTGAGCGTGACCCAGCGGCTTCCAAAGGCGGCAGCCAGCTTTTCCACCAGGTACACCGAGCGGTGCTGCCCGCCCGTGCAGCCGATGGCCACGGTCACATAGCTGCGGTGGTCGCGTGCCAGCGCATCCAGCCAGTGGCCTAAAAACTGTTCGATGTGATTGAACATCTGCGTCACGTCGGCGTTTTGCGCGAGGTAGGCGGCCACAGGCGCGTCGCGGCCCGTGAGCGGCCGCAGGTCGGGCTCGTAATGCGGATTGGGCAGCATGCGCACATCAAACACATAGTCGGCGTCCATGGGAATGCCCCGTTTGAACGCAAACGACTCGAACACCAGCGTGAGCTGGCTGGCCCCGGCGGAGATCAGCGACTTGACATAGCCCTGCAACTGGGCCGAGCGGATGATGCTGGTGTCAATGACATGGGCCTGTTCACGCAGATCCGCCAGCAGTTCGCGTTCCATCTCAATGGCGCCCACCAGCGCATGCTGCTGCTCGGCTGAGTCGCCGCTGACCTCTTTGCGCGAGAGCGGGTGACGCCGGCGCGTTTCTGAAAAACGGTGCACCAGCGTGGCCGTGGTGGCATCCAGAAAGATCGGCTGCAACGTGATGCCCTGGCGGCGCAGGTCGGCCAGCTGGCGCGGCACCAGCGGCAATGACGATGCACTGCGCACGTCCATGGCAATGGCCACGCGCGTGGCCTTGTGTTCCTGCTCCAGCGCCACAAACGGCAGTAGCAGCTCGGGTGGCAGGTTGTCCACGCAGTAGTAGCCGGCGTCTTCCAGCGCATGCAGCGCCACGGATTTGCCGGAGCCGGACATGCCGGTGATCAACACGACTTCCAGCGTCATGGCAGGCCCAGCATTTCCTTGGCATGGGCCAGTGTGGTGCCCGACAGGCGCTCACCGCCCAGCATGCGGGCCACCTCGGCCACGCGCTGCTCGCCATGCACGGCGGCCACGGTGCTGGCGGTGCCAGCAGCATCACTTTGCTTGGCCACCACCAGGTGATGGTCGGCGCAGGCCGCCACCTGCGGCAGGTGGGTGACGGCCATGACCTGTCGGTCACGGCCCAACTGCTTCATGAGCCGGCCCACGGTTTCGGCCACGGCGCCGCCCACGCCCGAATCCACTTCGTCAAAAATCAGTGTTTGTGCCGTGCCCAGCTGGCTGGTGGTGACGGCAATGGCCAGCGCGATGCGCGACAGCTCACCGCCTGAGGCCACCTTGCCCACAGGCCGCGGCGTGCTGCCCGCGTGGCCCGCCACCAGGAACGCCACGTCTTCCAGCCCGCTCTGGGTGGGTTGCGCGGATTTTTCCAGCGTCACTTCAAACCGCCCGCCCTGCATGCCCAGGCCTTGCATGGCCTGGGTGATGGCCTTGCCCAGCAGCGGCGCAGCCTTGGTGCGCTGGCGAGACAGGGCGCGGGCTTCGGTCATGTAGGCGGCTGCGGCTTTTTGCTCGGCGGCTTCCAGTGCGCCCAGGTCGGCGGCGGCGTCCAGCTGGGCCAGTTCTTCTTTCCAGCCAGCCAGCAGGCCCGGCAGATCGGCTGGCGTGCGCTTGTAGCGGCGCGCAAGCGACACCCACAACGACATGCGTTCATCCAGCGCGGCCAGGCGCTGCGGGTCCAGGTCAGCCTTGCGCTGCCATGCGTGCAATGAATGCAGGGTGTCCTCGGCCTGGGCCAGGCTGGAGGCGAGTACTTCAGCCATGCCGGCAAACTCAGGCGCCACGCGCTCTTGCGCCTGCAACAGGGCCAGCGACTGGGCCAGGCCCCTCAGCGCCCCCCCATCATCGCCATCCAGCAGGTCCACCGCCCCTTGCGCCGCTTCAATCAGCGACTGTGCATTGGCCAGCCGGGTGTGGCTGGTGTTCAGCTCGTCCCACTCGTCGGCGCCGGGTGCGAGCTTGTCGACCTCGCCAATCTGCCAGGCCAGGCGTTCGCGCTCGCGCTGCAAAGTGTCTTGCGCGCTGCGGGCGTCCGCCAGCGCTTTTTGGGCCTGGCGCCAAAGTTGCCAGAGCTGGCCGAGCGCCGCCGTGCTGGCGCCTGCATAACCGTCCAGCAGGGCACGTACCGATTCGGTGCGCGTGAGGCTTTGCCAGGCGTGCTGGCCATGAATGTCCACCAGCTGTTCGCCCAGCTCACGCAGCTGCGCAGCAGTGGCCGGGCTGCCGTTGACCCAGGCGCGGCTCTTGCCCTGGCTGTCCACGGTGCGGCGCAGCAGCAGGGTGTCTGCAGTGTCAAAGCCGGCTTCCTCCAGCCAGGGTGCCAGGCTGGCGGGCGTGTCGAATTCGGCGCTGATGTCAGCACGTGCCGCGCCTTCGCGCACCACGCCGGATTCAGCGCGTGAGCCCAGCGCGAGCTGCAGCGCGTCAATCAGAATGGATTTGCCGGCGCCGGTCTCACCGGTCAGCACACTGAAGCCGGACGACAGGTCCAGGTCGAGTTCGCGCACGATCACAAAGTCGCGCAGGGCAATGCGTTTGAGGCTCATGGGTCAGGCCACACCTTCATTCCAATGGAGCTTGCGGCGAAGCGTGTCAAAGTAGCTCCAGCCGCGCGGGTGCAGAAAGCGCACGTGGTGCTGCGAACGGCGTACCGTGATGCGGTCGCCGTGCAGCAGCGATGCGAGCGACTGCATGTCAAAGTTGGCACTGGCGTCGCGCCCGGCGACCACTTCAATGGCGATCTCCACAGGGTCGGCCAGCACAATCGGCCGGTTGGACAGCGTGTGCGGCGCAATCGGCACCAGCACCCAGCCCGGGATGGACGGGTGCAGCAGCGGCCCGCCGGCCGACAACGCGTAGGCCGTGGAGCCGGTGGGCGTGGCGATGATCAGACCATCCGCGCGCTGGTTGGCCACAAAATGGCCGTCCACCTCCACGCGCAGCTCCACCATGCCGGAGGTGGCGCCGCGGTTGACCACCACGTCGTTCATGGCCAAAGTGTCAAACACACAGTGCCCGTCACGCCAGACCTTGGCATGCATCAGGCTACGGTGATCTTCCTCGTAGTCGCCTTGCAGCATGGGTGGCAGTACGCTGCGGTAGTGTTCCAGCGCAATATCGGTAATGAAGCCCAGGCGCCCCTGGTTGATGCCGATCAGCGGCACGCCGTAGCGCGCCAGCTGCCGGCCAAAGCCCAGCATGGTGCCGTCGCCGCCGACCACCAGCGCCAGATCGCACTGTGCGCCGATGGCGTCCACGTCCAGCGCGCCATAGTGCGCAATGCCGCTGGACTGGGCCGTGTCACGCTCCAATGCCACATCGCAGCCCTGGGCTGCCAGGAAATGGGCAATTTCCTCCAGGATGACGCGCGATGAACCGGCGTTGGCACCGTGGTACTTGCCAATCAGCGCAACGTGGTGAAAACGTGGGTTCATTCGCAAATTACATCATTAAAATGATTCGATGCTCGATGATCGTGCCAAGTTGTTGTTGAAAGCGCTGGTCGAGCGCTACATCGCCGACGGACAACCCGTGGGGTCACGCACGTTATCCCGGGCCTCGGGCCTGGAGCTGTCACCCGCGACCATCCGCAATGTGATGTCCGACCTGGAAGAACTGGGCCTGATCGTCAGCCCGCACACGTCGGCCGGGCGCATCCCCACCGCGCGCGGCTACCGGTTGTTCGTGGACACCATGCTGACCGCCCAGCGCGAGCATCTGTCTGCGCCGACCCTGGCCGCCGACCAGCCGCAAAAGGTGATAGCCAACGCGGCGCAGATGCTGTCCAACCTGTCGCAGTTCGTGGGTGTGGTGATGGCGCCGCGGCGCACCTCTGTGTTCCATCACATTGAATTTTTGCGCCTGTCTGAAAAGCGCGTGCTGGTCATCATCGTGTCACCTGACGGTGACGTGCAAAACCGCGTCATCTTCACCGAGACCGACCTGACCCAGCCACAGCTGATAGAAGCCGCAAACTTCCTGAACGCCAACTACACGGGCCTGGCCATCGAGCAGGTGCGTGAACGTCTGAAGGGCGAAGTGGAAAAGCTGCGCGGCGAGATCGCCACGCTGATGCAGGCCGCGGTGCAGGTCAGCTCCGAGGCCATCACCCAGGCGCAGGAAGAGGTGGTGATCTCGGGCGAGCGCAACCTGCTGGCCGTGAGCGACTTTTCCAGCGACATGAGCCACCTGCGCCGCGCGTTCGAGCTGTTTGAGCAAAAGACCCAGCTCATGCGTCTGCTGGACGTTTCCAGCCGCGCCGAGGGCGTGCGCATCTACATCGGCGGCGAAAGCCAGGTCGTGCCGTTTGAAGAGCTGTCCATCGTCAGCGCCCCGTACGAGGTGGATGGCCAGGTGGTGGGCACCCTGGGCGTGATCGGCCCCACGCGCATGCCCTACGACCGCATGATCCAGATCGTGGACATCACCTCCCGTCTGGTGACCAACGCGCTGAGTCACCACAAGTAGCCCCCTACAATCGACGGTTCGGTTGGGGCGTTAGCTCAGTTGGTTAGAGCAGAGGACTCATAATCCTTTGGTCGTTGGTTCAAGTCCAACACGCCCTACCACCCCCCGGCATGACACCTGAAAGCCTGCTCCAGCACTACGACAGCGCCCAACTTTGGCCGGCTGCGCCCAGCGACGACGAGGGTTTTGACGTGGCCCGCGCCTATCAGCAGTCGCTGGCAATGCGTGCACTGCGTATCGCCCGCGGCGAAGCGCCGCGAGGCTACAAGATCGGGTTTACCAATCGCAAT
>CALRZF020000141.1:0-8937 GCA_943372585.1 Ramlibacter sp. 2FC
AGCCCTGCGCCAGCGGATTGCGCAACACATCGCCAGGCTCTGAGCCATGTCCGAGTGGTGGACTTACCGGCTGTCGGATTTTTTGATGTTCTCGCCGGCGGTCTATGCGCGCATGGTGGAGCGTTACCACCGCGAGCTGTGGCCGCTGCCCTGGGTGCTGTTGGGGGTGGGGCTGGTGCTGATCGCGCTGGCCGCCGCGCGCAGGCCCTGGGCGCACCGCGCGGTGCTGCTCACGCTGGCGGTGATGTGGGCCTGGGTGGGCTGGGCATTTCACTGGCAGCGGTATGCGCAGATCAACTGGGCTGCGCAGTACATGGCGTGGGGCTGGTGGCTGCAGGCGGCGTTGCTGGTGGCAGCAGCCGTCAGGCCCCCGGCGAAGAAGGTGTCGATCGGCGCATCGTATGCCGGCACGGGGCTGGCTGTTGCGGGCGTGCCGCTGTATGCGGTGCACAACCAGGCCTTCGCGCTGATGCCCGGGCCCACAGCGCTGAGCACGCTGGGTTTGCTGTGGATGCTGCGGCCGCGCTGGAGTGCGGGACTGTGCGTCGTGCCCGTCACAGCGCTGGTGGCTGAAGCCCTGACGTGGTGGATGCTGCACGGCCCGGGCGGCTGATCAGCCCTTGCCCAACGGCGGCTTGCCAAACAGGCTGGATGCATTGCTGGCCGGCCCCAACTGCCCGGCCGCTGCCAGCAGCGCTGTGGCCAGCTCATGCATACGCTCTGGGCTCAGCCGCGTGCGCGGCCCGGCAATGCTGATGACGCCAATCACTTCCGCACGGCGCATCACCGGCGCGGCCATGGCCGTCATGCCGGGCGCGAACACTTCATCAATCATGGCGTAGCCGCGCACGCGCCCCGCGTGCAAAAACCCCAGCAGCCCCTTGATGGTCGTCGGCGCCTTGGGGCCATAGCGCTCCGGCGTGCCGAATCCCTGGCGCGACACCAGCTCCATCGCCCGTTCGTCGCTCATGGTCATGAGCCAGGCATGGCCCGACGAAGTGCATGACAGCTGCACGTCCATGCCCATGTCGGGGTCGTAGCGCTGGCCGGCCTGGCGTGTGCCCTGCGACTTGGCCACCCAGGTCAGGCGGTCTTCGTCCACGATGGACAGGCGCACCAGCTCGCCCGATGTTTCGGCCAGCCGCTCCAGGATGGGTTCGGCAATGTCCACAATGCCCGCGCTGCTCAAAAACCCCAGCCCCAGCGACACCACCTTGGTCGTCAGCACATAGTCGCCCTGCTTGCGGGCCTGGCGCACATAGTCGCGCCGCTGCAGCTCGACCAGCAGCCGGTGACAGGCTGACAGCGGAATGTCCAGGTCCGACGCAATCATCGTGATCGGCAGGCCCTGGGGGTGGCGCGCCAGGTGTTCCAGCACGGACAGGCCACGGTCCAATGCAATGCTCATGATCCTGCTTTCATTGCTGCATTATGAAACGAGTTTCCAGTTTGGAAAGTGCTTTCGCCCAGCCCCCAAGAATCAGCGTCCATGAGTGCAACGATTTACATCCTGAACGGCCCCAATCTCAACCTGCTGGGCGTGCGCGAGCCCCACCTTTACGGCAGCACCACGCTGGCCCAGGTGGAGCAGCTGTGCCGCCGCGTGGCGTCCGAGCTGGCCCTGCACTGCGAATTCCGCCAGACCAACCACGAGGGCGTGATGGTCGACTGGGTGCAGGAGGCGCGCGAAAAAGCCGTGGGCGTGGTCATCAACCCGGCCGGCCTGTCGTTTCGCTCCATCCCCCTGCTGGACGCGCTCAAGACGCTGCACCAGCCCATTGCCGAAGTGCACGTCACCAACATTCACCGGCGCGACGAGCTGTACCAGAAGTCGCTCGTATCCCTGGCAGCCACGGGCGTGATCTGCGGCTTTGGCGTGTTTGGCTACGAGATGGCCGTACGCGCCGTGGCTCACCAGCTGGCCGCCGTGCCGGCCTGATCCCCTTTTTCACCGTTTTCATCACCCATCCATTCCTACAGGAGACAACACCATGAACTCATCCATTGACCGCCGCGCCCTGCTGCGCACGGGTGCCGCCCTGGCTGCGGGCGCCGCCCTGCCGGCCCTGGCCCAGGCCACCCCCACCATCCGCTTTGCCGCCGTGTTCTCGGACAAGGACATCCGCGCCGAGATGATGAACATGTTTGCCAAGGACATCGCCGCCGACTTCAAGGTCGAGCAGCACCTGAACTCCACGCTGTTCCGCCAGGGCACCGAGCTGGTCGCGCTGCAGCGCGACAACCTGGAGATGGGCAATATCGCGCCGCAGGACATCTCCAAGCAGGTGCCCGCCTGGTCGGTGCTGACGTCGGCCTACCTGTTCCGTGATGCCAACCACCTGAACGCGTTCTTTGCCAGCGAACAGGGCGCGCAGATGAAAAAGCTGGTGGAAGACCAGCTCAAGGTCAAGATCCTGGGCCCGACCTTCTTTGGCACGCGCCACGTGGGCCTGAAGGGCAAGAAAAAGATCAACGTGCCCGCCGACCTGGCCGGCGTGAAGCTGCGCATGCCCCCGGGCGACACCTGGCAGATGCTGGGCAAGTCGCTGGGCGCCAACCCCACGCCCATGGCCTATGCCGAGACCTACACCGGCATGCAGACCGGCGCCATTGACGGCCAGGACAACCCCCTGCCCAACGTGCAGAACATGAAGTTCTATGAGGTGATGGGCCAGATCGTGCTGACCTCGCACCTGGTGGCGTTTGACCTGCTGACCGTGAACATGAAGACCTGGAACAGCATGACGCCGGCCAAGCAGCGCACCTTCCAGGCCGCCGCCGACAAGGCCATCGCCTGGAGCGCCGCCGAGCACACCAAGCGCGAAGCCGAGCTGGCCGACACCTTCCGCAAGGCGGGGCTGGACGTGTACACGCCCAACATCAATGCCTTCCGTGACAACGCGCAGAAGATGTACCTGGCCTCTGACGACGCGAAAAATTGGCCTGCAGGCATCGTCGACAAGATCAACGCGCTGAAATAAGGGCAGGCCATGTCCGACGGTATTTACGGCCGTGTCGTGAGGCCGCTGCACCGCTTCGCTGAAGCAGTGGCGGCGCTCCTGCTGGGGGTGATCTTTGTCGCCTTCATCGTGCAGATCGTCATGCGCTACCTGTTCAACTGGCCCGTGGGCTGGACGACGGAGCTGTCGCTGGCGGCCTGGCTGTGGCTGGTGCTGTGGGGCGCCGCCTTTGTGCTGAAGGACGACGAGGAAATCCGCATTGACCTGTTCACCGCGCGGGCGGGTCCGCGCGCGCGCCGTGTCATCGGGGCCATGGCCGCCATCAGCGTCATCGTGCTGTTCGGCCTGTCGCTGCCCGGCGCCTGGGACTACGTGACCTTCATGAAGGTCGAGAAAAGCTCCTACCTCGGCATCCGCATGGACATCACCTATTCCATCTACGTGGTCTTCGTCGTGGCCGTCATTGCCCGCGGCCTGCGCCAGTTGATCCGCGGGCCCGCGCCTGCCTCCAGCGACACGCCGTCTTCCGCTTCCGCCTTATGAACTTCACCAGCCCTTTTTCGATGGCGGTCATTGCCATCGTTGCCCTGAGCCTGCTCGGCGTTCCCGTCGGCCACGCCATGATCGCCGGCTCCGTGCTGTACCTGTATATGAAGGGTATGGACATTGGCGCGGCGGCCGAGCAGCTTTTGAACGGTACCTATTCCAGCTTCCTGCTGCTGGCCATACCGCTGTTCATCCTGGCCGCCACCATCATGAGCACCGGCAGCATCATGGACAGGCTGCTGCGCTTTTGCAACGCGATCGTAGGGCGATTCCCTGGGGGGCTGGCCCAGGTGAACGTGCTGCAAAGCGTGGTCTTTGCCAGCATGTCGGGTTCGGCTCTGGCGGACGCCGCAGGTTCGGGCAAGGTGATGCAGGAGATGATGACGCGCGGGGGCAAGTACACGCCGGGCTTTGCCGCGGCACTGAGCGCCGTGTCGTCGGTGATCGGGCCCATCCTGCCGCCGTCCATCCCCATGGTGCTGTATGCGCTGGTATCGGGCACCTCCATTGGCTACCTGTTCATCGCGGGCGTCGTGCCTGGCCTGCTGCTGGGCGTGGTGCAGATGGTGCTGATCTACTTCCAGGCCAAACGGCGCGGCTTTCCGGTGGAAGAGCGGGTGCCGCTGCGCGACATGCCACGCATCACGCGCGAAGCTTTCCCCGCGCTGATGCTGCCGGTCATTTTGCTGGGTTGCCTGTACAGCGGCATCACCACCCCCACCGAGGCAGCAGGCGTGGCCGCCGCCTACGCGCTGCTGATTGCAGCCGGCCTGTACCGCAGCGTGGGCTGGGGCGACTTGTATGACTCGCTGCTGTCCAGCGCCAAGATGAGCATCTCCATCGGCATGCTGATTGCCGGCGCGCTGGTGTTCAATTACGTGATCACCTCAGAAAACATCCCCGCCACCCTGAGCGTGATGCTCAAGGGGCTGAACATGTCGCCCATCGCGTTCTTGCTGCTGGTCAACCTCATCCTGCTGGTGCTGGGCGCGTTCCTTGAAGGCTCCACCATCATCCTGATCATCCTGCCGGTGCTGCTGCCCACGGCGGTTGCGTTGGGCATCGACCCGGTGCACTTTGGCGTGATGGCGGTGCTCAACATCATGATCGGGCTGTGCACGCCACCCTATGGACTGCTGCTGTTCATGATGATGAAGATTGCCAACGTGTCGTTCAGCGAGCTGATGGCAGAAGTCTGGCCTTACCTGCTCGTCATGATCGGCGCGCTCGCCCTGGTCACCTTCTGGCCGGGCATGGTGCTGTGGTTGCCACGCATGGCGGGGTACGCGGGCTGATCCTTCTTCAGCTGACACGCCTGCCGGCCGGAGAACACAAAAAATCAAGCCGCCTTCAAAGCCAGCCGGCTCGCATGACGCCAGGCGCGGCGCAGCACGGCGGGCGACCATGACTCCTCGGGGATCAGCAGCCAGCCATTGGCGCGGGCATGCGTGCCCACACCCACATCACTGGTGAGCACCGTCAGCGGCACGGCCAGCAGCAGCGGCAGTGCCACCGGGGCCAGCCACACCAGCGCACCGGGCTCCACCGCGGCCACCAGCAGGGCCAGCAGGCCGATGCCGGCGGTCATGGGGGCCAGACGGGCGGCGGCTTCGCGCCAGGTCACGCCTGCTGCTTCACGCGGGGGCGACTTCCATTCAAGCTTCAGGCCGGTGAGCGCCACCGCCACAAACAGCGAATGACCCAGCATGCGCACGGGCGCCTGCACCAGGGCCAGCACGGTCTCGGCAACGGCGCTGCGCAGCAGGGCGGCCGCACCGCCAAATGACTTCTGCTCGCCGCGCATGAACACCGCGGCCAGGCCCAGCACGCGCGGCATGAACAGCATGCACAGCGTCCACAGCCACAGGCCGCGCAGCTCGGCCGGCACAGCGTGCCATTCAGGCATGATGCGCGCGCCCGACACCCACAGGGCCGTGCCGAAGGTCAGGAAGGCCAGCCACAGGGGCGCTGACAGGTACGACATCGCGCCGATCAAAAACATGGCGCGGTGTACGCGGTGGATGCCGGGCTCGGCCACCAGGCGCGAGTTCTGCAGGTTGCCCTGGCACCAGCGGCGGTCGCGCTGCAGCTCACTCAACAGGTCGGGCGGCTGCTGTTCGTAGCTGCCGGTCAGGTCCGACACCAGCCACACGTGGTAGCCCGCACGGCGCATCAGCGCGGCTTCCACAAAGTCGTGCGACATGATGCTGCCGGCCATGCCGCCCTTGCCGGGGATGTTGGCCAGGGCGCAATGCTTCATGAAGGGTTCGACGCGGATGATGGCGTTGTGGCCCCAGTAATGCGATTCACCCAGCTGCCAGTACTGCATGCCCAGCGTGAACAGGCGGCCGGTGACGCGTGACGCAAACTGCTGCGCGCGCGCATGCAGCGTGACGTGGCCGATGGCCTGCGTGGCGGTCTGGATGATGCCGGTCGTGGGGTTGGCTTCCATGAGCTTGACCATGGACACCAGGCAGTCGCCGCTCATCACGCTGTCGGCGTCCAGCACCACCATGTAGCGGTAGTCCTTGCCCCAGCGGCGGCAGAAGTCGGCCACGTTGCCGGCCTTGCGGTGGGTGCGGCGTGTGCGCAGGCGGTAATACACCTCGATGCCGGCGTGCGCCGGGTCGGCGGCCAGGGCTGCGCGCAGGTCTTCCCAGGCGGCGCGCTCTGCGGCGGCGACCTGCGGGTTGCCGGTGTCGGACAGCACGAACACATCGAACTGTTTGGCATGGCCGGTACCGGCCAGGGATTCACAGGTGGCGCGCAGTCCGGCAAACACGGTGGCCACGTCTTCATTGCAGATCGGCATGATGACGGCGGTGCGTGCGTCCGGGTTCATGGCGTGGCCCTTGACCGCGCGCGCTGACAGCGTATGCGCGTCACCGCGCAGCGTGACCCAAAAGCCCATGAGCGCGGTGACAAAACCAGTCACGACCCAGGTGGTCAGCACGGTGAACAGGGTGATCTGGCCGTATTCGAGCCAGGCGCTGTCGTAGTCGGGCTGCGCATTGGCGAACAGGCTGGTGGCGGCGATGGTGGTGAGCACCGTGAACAGCGCAAACACCCCCCGGCGGCGGGCCGCGGCGCGTTCCCAAGGCTGGCGCGGTGCCTTGGCCTGCGGCGCGCGCGCGCGCGGCGACAGCACCTGGTTGGCCACCGACAGCAGCGCAGTGCCGATGCTGTTCCAGAAGCCGCGCCAGGGGCGTTGCGGCATGGAGCCGCGGTTGACCGGCGGTGCGGTCACGGCATTGGGGTGGCGATCCTCGCGCACCAGCGTGCGCGTGACGGTGGCCTGGGTGGCTACTCCGGAAGAATGATGTGGGTCCATGTTTCGCTCACGATGTCGTTGCCGTTTTGAAGAAATGCGCGCAGCTCAACGGGCTGCGCGGGGTTGTCGCGTTGCACGCGCACCGTCATGCGCCAAGCCTTGCTGGCCGGGTTGCGGTAGGCGATCTGTTCGATGACGCGGCCTGCGCCGCTGGCGGTGACGACAGCCTTCAGCGCCGCGTCTGGGGGCAGCGCATCCAGCGCCGGGCCCTGGAAGTCGATGACGTACTGCACCTGGCGGGCCAGTGCCGCAGCGTCCAGCTTGCTGTAGCCCACGCCGCGCCTCGATTGCGTGGCCCAGCTGCCGGGCGGGCGCTGCAGGGCATCGCCCTGCCAGGAAAGTTCATAGGCAAACTCGAGCGGCGTGCCGGGGGCGGGTAACTGCTCCGGCACCCAGTACGCCACGATGTTGTCGTGCGTCTCGTCCGGCGTGGGCAGCTGCAGCAGCTCCACCCGGCCAGGCCCCCAGTCGCCCAGCGGGCGCATCCAGGCGGAAGGGCGGCGCTCGTAGCGCGCCTCCACGTCCTCGTAGCTTCGAAAGTCGCGGTCGCGCTGCATCAGGCCAAAGCCGCGCAGGCTGTTCATGGCGAATGAATTGACGATGGGCCGCGCCGGGTTCTGCAGCGGGCGCCACAACCATTCGCCGTCGCCGGTAACCATCATCAAGCCGTCAGAGTCGTGCACTTCGGGGCGGAAGTCGCCGGCGCGCGGCTGGTTCTCGCCAAACAGGTACATGCTGGTCAGGGGCGCGATGCCCAGCACGTTAATGGGCGCGGTGCCTTCGCGCAGGAACACGCGCGCACGCACCTGCATCACGCTGGCCGTGCCGGGCGTGATGTCGAACTGGTAAGCCCCCGTGGCGCGGGGTGATTCCAGCAACGCGAACACGGTGACCTGCTGCGCACCCGCCAACGGGCGCTGCAGCCAGAACTCGGAAAAGCGGGGAAACTCCTCGCCCCGGCCGCCATGCGTGTCGATGGCCAGGCCGCGGGCCGACAGGCCGTACTGCTGGCCCGCACCCAGCGCGCGGAAGTAACTGGCGCCCTGGAAGACAACCAGCTCGTCCTTGTACTGCGTGCTGTTCAGCGGGTAGTGCAGGCGAAAGCCCGCAAAGCCGATGTCGCCCCAGGCCTGCGGGCTGAGCTGGTTTTTGCCGTAGTTGAAGTCTTCACTGCGAAAGGCCAAGGGCCGGGTGCCCTGGGGCGTGATTTCATGGATGCGCACCGGCGCCGTGTGGTAACCGCCCAGGTGGAAGAACATGGCCTCGAACGGCAGTTGCGCATCGCGCCACAGCGCCCGTTCGGGTTGCCAGCGGATGTCGCGCGTGCCGTCGTAGTCCAGCTGAGCGAGTTCGGAGGGGACGGTGCTGGCGGGAGCTTGCCAGGCGGTTTGTGCGCGTTCGCGCGCGATCTGCGTGAGGGCGTCAAAGCCAAAAACCTGCGCGCGGGCAGCTTGGCCGAAGGCCAGAAATCCACACAGAAAAACAGCGAAAACGCGCAAGGTCATAGCCCTCTAGGGCAAACCCTGTGCCAGCTTGAAAATCCTGTTTTAAATCAATGGCTTAGCGCTATATCCCGGGCATGCCAGTCGAAAACAAGCCGTTGTATACGGGAAAACCCTTGAATTTTGTCGCCCGCCAGCGACAGCTTGCGGCGCGAAGGGTCGCTGAAGTTGAGAAATTCCCTTTTATTTCAACAACTTAGATGTGTCGCCAGATGGCGACGGCGGCGCGGGCTCCGCCTGAAAATGCCCCGGTGTCAGCTCATTTTTTTGCAGCAAACGGTAGAACTCCGTGCGGTTTCGCCCAGCCAGCCGCGCGGCATCGGCGACGTTGCCGTCGGTCATTTTGAGCAGCCCGACCAGGTAGCTGCGCTCGAATCGTTGCTTGGCTTCGGCATAGGTCAGCACCTCCGCCGACGGTACGCGCAAGGCGCGCTGCACCAGGGCCAGGGGCACCAGCGGCGTGGTGGACAGGGCGCACACCTGCTCGACCACGTTGTAGAGCTGGCGCACATTGCCGGGCCACGCGGCAGTGGTCAGTGCCTTGAGCGCCTCTGGCGCAAAGCCCGACAGGCGCTGGCCGTACTTGGCGGCCAGCTTG
>CALRZF020000142.1:0-8932 GCA_943372585.1 Ramlibacter sp. 2FC
GGTGTCATGGATGCCAGCGCGTCATGCAGGTACCTGGCTTGCTGCGGCGTCTGCACCACTTGCACCAGCGGCTGGAGCATGACGCGGATGGTAAATACCACCTGCCTGTGGCCCGGCACGGGCAGGAAGGTCTGGCGCTCGACGCGCAAATAACATTGCGCTGCAAAGTCGCCGGGATCAACAGTCTCGGGCCATGGTGAGCGTGGGTAGCGGTGCGGATGCTGGTCATAACGCCCGCTGGGTGTGATGGCCCATACAAATCGCTCCCAGTGGCCGCCGCCGGCCAGCAGGCGGGTCAGCGCGGGCATGGCGGCTGCCAGTGCGGCGCCATCAGCCACCGGTGCATGGATGCTGGCCAGTGACTGGCCCAGCTTGTCCTCGGGTGCCCAGTGGGACGGCACGCACACACAAAGCCAGGGGATGGTGCCGCTGGCTGTGTCCAGCACGGCAAAGTCTTCTTCGAATTCGAGCTCCGGTATGCCGTTCGTGGAGCCAATGGCCCCCATGGCAGGACCCGCGTCAAAGCCCGGCATGCACAGCTGCGCCTGGCCGGTGCGATGGACGCACAGCTTTTCCGCGTACAGCGTGCTGTGCGGCGCAAGAGGCGTGACGTGTGTAGCACCGGGTGCCATGCGCTGCAGGCCCGGCTGCATGCGAAACGGAACCGCTATGTGGCGAAAGTCGAAATCCATGGCGCCAAGTGTCCAATGAAAAAGGGCTCCTTGCGGAGCCCTTGTGTTCTGCAGTGCGGCGGGGCGCTCAGACGCGCTTGCGGTATTCGCCGGTGCGCGTGTCGATTTCAATGCGGTCGCCCTGGTCCACAAAGAGCGGCACCGGCACTTCAAAACCAGTGGCGAGCTTGGCGGGCTTGAGCACCTTGCCCGATGTGTCGCCCTTGACGGCGGGTTCGGTCCAGGTGATTTCGCGCTCGACGCTGGTGGGCAGTTCGACCGAAATGGCCTTGCCGTCGTAGAACACCACTTCCAGGGACATGCCGTCTTCCAGGTAGTTCAGTGCGTCGCCCATGTTCTCGGCTTCGACTTCGTACTGGTTGTAGTCGGCGTCCATGCAGACGTACATCGGGTCAGCGAAGTACGAATAGGTGCAATCCTTCTTGTCCAGAATGATCTGGTCCATCTTGTCGTCGGCCTTGAACACGACTTCGGTGCCGAAGTTCGCAATCAGGCTCTTGAGCTTCATGCGCACAGTGGCGGAATTGCGCCCGCCGCGGCTGTATTCGGTCTTGAGGACGACCATCGGGTCCTTGCCATGCATGATCACGTTGCCGGCGCGGATTTCTTGAGCGATTTTCATATCAGTCTTGAGGTTGGGCCGCGCAACAGTCGGGACAATGCGTTTTGCGGCGGAGGTGCGGGCTGCCGGAACGGCAAACTTCGCAAAGCCTTGAATTTTAACGTTTTTTGGTAACGAACCCTACAAGTGCTGTCGCCAGGTCATCCTGGGCCAGCAACTGGGCCCGAAAAGCAGTCGCGCAGGCCTGCCAGCCGGGGGCGTCCAACGGGGGCAGGGCGGCATTGTCCAGGCCGTTCCATGAACGCATGAAATTCACCCATTCAGGCGGTGCAGCGACGGCCTTCAGGAAGGCCTGCAGTTTGGCCTCGTGCGCGCCGTCGTCCTGCGGGTAGATGTGCCACGCGAACGGCCGGCCGGCCCACACGGCGCGTACCAAGGAGTCTTCTCCCCGCACGAAATTGAAGTCGCAGGCCCACAGCAATTCGTCGAACGCCGGCTGGTCCATGAGCGGCAGCCAGTGCACGGTCAGCGCACCGGCTTGCGGCAGTTGCTGCAGCGCCGCGCGCGTGGCCGCGGCGGCGCGGCCTGCTGTCACCAGCAACTGCGTAGGCTGATCAGCTTGGGCCAATTGGTGCAACAGGGCTGCCAATGCTGGCGGCTCGTAGCAAAAGAGAGAAATCAGGCGATCGCCAGACGGGATGCCGCGGCGTGTGGCCCACGCGGTACGGTCAAAGCTCGCCTGGTGCGCAAGGAGCCCCGGTTCGCGCAGCAGCCCGCCTGTGCGCGGCGTAAAACCGGGATAGAAGAAGTATTTGGTCAGCCCCGCACCGGGCCCGTGCGAAACGGGTGAGGGCAGGCCGTGGGCACGCTCTGCAAAGGGCTCGGCACTGAGGTATTCGAGGTTGATCCAGCGGGCGGCGGCGGGCGCCTGGCGGTGCCGTTGCGCAAAGGCTGCCACGAAGGCCGGCGCCGGGTTGCAGCCGAAGGCCTCCACCAGCACATCACCGGCTTGCGGCCAGGACGTTTCATCGGACCAATGCTGCACGGCGACGTTGGGCGCGCCGCCCGGCGCCATCCAGCGCAGGGCCGATGGGTCATCGACCCACAGGCGCACCGTTTCGCCGCGCGCGCCCAGGTCGGACGCCAGGCGCCAGCACACGCCGATATCGCCGTGGTTGTCGATGACCTTGCAGAAGATGTCCCAGAGCATGGGGCCATTGTCCACTGCCACAATACGGCTTATGTCCGAGGTTCCCGAAGTTCATTCTGAACAGCTGCTGGCTGAAGTGGCCGCCTTGCCCGCCATGCCGGGCGTTTATCGCTATTTCGACGCCGATGGGGGCGTGCTCTATGTGGGCAAGGCACGGGACCTGAAGAAGCGGGTGTCCAGCTATTTCCAGAAGAACCATGGCGGCACGCGGATCGGGCACATGGTGAGCAAGATCGTGCGCATGCAGACCACCGTGGTGCGCTCAGAGGCCGAGGCGCTGCTGCTTGAAAACAACCTGATCAAGACGCTCAACCCCCGCTACAACATCCTCTTTCGCGACGACAAGAGCTACCCGTATCTCAAGCTGGTGACGCACACCTTTCCCCGCGTGGCGTACTACCGCGGCGCGGTGGACCGCAAACACAGGTACTTCGGCCCGTACCCCAGCGCCTGGGCGGTGAAGGAATCCATCCAGCTGCTGCAAAAGGTGTTTCGCCTGCGCACCTGTGAAGACACGGTGTTCAACAACCGCACGCGGCCCTGCCTGCTGTACCAGATCAAGCGCTGCTCGGGCCCCTGCGTGAACCACATCGCGCCGGACGACTATGCGCGCGATGTCGAGAATGCCGAAGCCTTCCTGAATGGCGAAACACAGGCCCTGCTGGATGCGCTGGAGCGGCGCATGATGGCCCACGCCGAGCGCCTGGAGTTTGAGCAGGCGGCGGAGCTGCGCAACCAGATGACGGCGCTGTCGCGCGTGCTGCATCAGCAGTCGGTGGACACGGCATCCGACAAGGACGTGGATATCCTGGCCGTCAAGGTGCAGGGCGGCAAGGCCTGCGTCAACCTGGCCATGGTGCGCGGCGGGCGCCACCTGGGCGACCGGCCTTATTTTCCGGCGCATGTGGAAGACGCGGCGGCCCTGCAGGGGCTGGCGGACGAAGAGGCGAGCGAAGGCCTCCCCGCCACTCCGGTTGAAGTCCAGGTGCTGGAGGCCTTCATTGCGCAGCATTACATCGGCGTACCGGTGCCACCCGCGCTCATCACCAGCGAGCCGGTCAGCAAGGCGCTGGTGGAGGCGCTATGCGTGCAAACCGGCGTGCGCATCAGCGCCGTGCACAACCCGCGCGAGCAACGCCGACTATGGCTCGAAATGGCCGAAAAGAATGCCGGCCTGCAACTGGCCCGGCTGCTGGCCGAAGAGGGTTCGCAGCAGGCACGCACGCGCGCGTTGGTCGATGCGCTGGACCTGGCGCCCGACAACCTGGATACGTTCCGTATTGAGTGTTTCGACATTTCCCATACAGCGGGCGAGGCAACACAGGCATCCTGCGTGGTGTTTCATGGCCACAAGATGCAAAGCAGCGAATACCGGCGTTACAACATTGAAGGCATCACGCCCGGCGATGACTACGCCGCCATGCGCCAGGTGCTGACGCGCCGTTACAGCAAGCTCGCAGAAGCCGGCCGTGACCCTGCCAACGCGACGCCGCCCACTACAGAGCAGGCTTCGCGCAGCAAGCTCGCCCGCATGCCCGACTTGGTGCTGGTGGACGGCGGCAAGGGCCAGGTGAGCATGGCGCGCGAGGTATTTGCCGAACTCGGGCTGGACTTGGGCATGATCGTGGGCGTGGAAAAAGGCGAAGGCCGCAAGGTGGGCCTGGAAGAACTGGTATTTGCCGACGGGCGCGACAAGGTGTACCTTGGCAGGGATTCGGCGGCGCTGATGCTGGTGGCGCAGATCCGTGATGAGGCTCATCGGTTTGCGATCACCGGCATGCGTGCCAAGCGTGCGCGCGTGCGCACCGGCAGCAGCAAGCTGGAGGAAATCCCCGGCATCGGCGCCAAGCGCCGGGCCCGGTTGCTGCAGCGCTTTGGCGGCATTCGCGGTGTGGCCGCCGCAGGGGTGGACGACATCGCCACCGTTGACGGCATTTCGAAAGAACTGGCAGAGGAGATTTATCGTGCGCTTCACTGAAATCACACGCTTGGGGCTTGCTGGCCTGCTGGCCGTGCTGGCTGGATGTACCAGCCGGCCCATGCCGTCCGACGCACCGCCCACTGCGGCCCCTGCGCCAGGACCCGCTGCCACCGTGGTGCGGCCTGCCGCACCGGCAACCGCGCCGCAAGCGCAGGCGCCTGTAGCGCAGGCACCCGCCCGCAATTGGGAGGAGTACAAAGTGCGGGCCGCGCGGCGCATCATGCAGACCAGCGCTGGCGAGACTTTTTCCGGCCCGATTCCCGAACGGCTGCAGTCCATCCCGGTGGTGCAGGTGGAGCTCAACCGCGATGGCTCTGTGCGCAACGTGACCGTGCTGCGCGTGCCCAAATTCTCGCCGCAGACGTTGCAGATGGCCACCGCGGCGATCCGCAGGGCCGGGCCGTTCGAGCCCGTGGGACACCTGCCGCGCCCCTGGCAATACGCCGAAACATTCCTCTACAACGACGACCTGAAATTCCAGATTCGTTCCCTGGCTGAAGTGCAATAGCCCATAAAGCATCGCGGCGCCTGCGCGCCGTGCCAGAATCGGTCCATGTTCTTCACCATCCCCACGATCCTGACCTGGACGCGCATCGTCGCCATTCCGCTCATCATCGGGGTGTTCTACGTTTGGCCTGACCGCACGGTAAGCAACCTGATCGCCACCGTGATGTTCGTTGTGTTCGCGCTGACGGACTGGCTGGACGGCTACCTGGCGCGCAAGCTCAACCAGACATCGTCATTCGGTGCATTCCTGGACCCGGTGGCCGATAAATTCCTCGTGTGCGCTTCGCTGCTGGTGCTGGTCCACCTGAACCGCGCGGGTGTGTTTGTGGCGCTCATCATCATTGGCCGCGAGATCGCCATCTCGGCCCTTCGTGAATGGATGGCGCAGATCGGCGCGTCCAAGAGCGTGGCCGTTCACATGCTGGGCAAGGTCAAGACGACGGTGCAGATGGTGGCCATTCCATTCCTGCTGTACGACGGGCGCCTGTTCGGCGTCATCGACACCGGCGTATGGGGCACCTGGCTGATCTGGATCGCCGCTGTGTTGACCGTCTGGTCCATGGTGTATTACCTGCAAAAGGCCCTGCCGGAAATTCGGGCCAAAGCCAAATGAATTCAGGCTCCCGGCAGGACGCCCTGATCCGGGCGATGCCCGTCGTGTTCGTGCTGATCTGGAGCACAGGCTTCATTGTTGCGCGTTATGGCATGCCTCATGCGCCGCCCATGAAATTCCTGGCGATGCGCTACCTGCTCTCCGTCGTCTGCTTTGCTGTGTGGGCCTGGCTGGCCCGCGCGGCGCTGCCCACTGCGCGGGCGCAGTGGGGGCATCTGGCTGTGACCGGCGTGCTCATGCACGCGGGCTACCTGGGTGGTGTGTGGGCAGCCGTCAAACTGGGCATGGGCGCCGGGCTGGTGGCATTGCTGGTGGGTCTGCAGCCCGTTCTGACAGCGGTGTGGGTGTCGTCACAGGGCGGGCGCGTCACGCAGCGTCAATGGGGCGGGTTGGCGCTCGGGTTTGCCGGTCTTGCACTGGTAGTGTGGCAAAAGCTGGGCCTGGGCGAGATCCATGGGCTGAACGTGGCGTTGGCGGGGATGGCACTGGTCAGCATCACCATTGGCACGCTTTACCAGAAGCGTTTCGTCACGCCGTGTGATGTGCGCTCGGCAAGCCTGGTGCAACTGACGGCGGCGTTCGCTGTTACCTTGCCGCTGGCGTTGCTGGAAGGCGAGGGCATGCGCTGGAATCCTGAGCTGGCCGGTGCGATGGCCTGGTCGGTGCTGGCGCTGACGCTGGGCGGCAGTTCGCTGCTGTACCTGCTGATCCAGCGCGGCGCGGCTACGGCAGTGACCAGCCTGTTGTACCTGGTGCCGCCTTGCACAGCGCTCATGGCCTGGGCACTGTTTGATGAACCCATCACGGCCATGACGGTGGCCGGCATGGCGCTTACCGCGTTCGGCGTGAGCCTGGTGGTGCGGGCGGCGAAATAGCCTTCCAGGGCTCGGTGCGGAACCGCTCCGCCAGAAAATCAACCAGTAGCCGGATGCGCCGCGGTACTTGCGGCCTGTAGGGCGCGAGCCAGTGGATGTCAGCGTCCAGCATGGCCCAGGCTGGCAGCACGCGCACCAGGCGGCCCGACGCCAGTTCAGGGGCGATGTCCCAGAGGCTGCGCAGCATGATGCCCCGGCCGTCCAGGCACCAGTCGCGCACGACCTCGCCGGAGTTGCTGGTCAACGGGCCGCTGACCAGCACGCGTGATGCCGCCTTGTCGCGTTCTTTCTGGAGCAGCCAGGCGTCAAAGCGCTGGCCTGGCGCGCCGTTTTCCCGCACGACCAGGCAGGCATGGTGCTGCAGGTCCTGCAGGTCGGCTGGCGCACCGTGCTCTTGCAGGTAGGCAGGAGAGGCCGCCAGCACGCGCTGGTTGCGCGCCAGGCGGCGCGACACCCACTGGGTGGCAGGGCGGTCCTGCACGGACCATAACCACACCGATCCATCAAACCCCTGAGCACCCAACTCGGGTAGTTGCTCCGTCAGCTGCAATTGCACCGACAGTCGCGGATGTTTCTGCTGGAACGCGGCAAGGGCAGGCGCCAGCCACAACCGCCCAAAGCCGAAAGTGGACACCAGGCGGATCATCCCCGTGGGCTCCGTCTGGCGCTCCTGGAGTTCGGTTTCCAGTTCCTGGAAACCGCGCAGCAGGTGAACGGCGCGCTCGCAAATTGCATCGCCTTCGCTTGTAGCGCTGACGCGGCGCGTGGTGCGCTGGAACAGCCGCACACCCAGGCGTGACTCCAGCGACGCCAGCCGTTTGGTCACCGCTGGCGCGGCCAGACCCAGGCTTTCGGCGGCGGCGGACAAGCTGCCCTGATCGCGAATGGCAAGCACCAGTTCCAGGTCAGAACGGTCCAAAGAAAGTTTCCTTCGGGGAAATAATTGATTGCCTGATTATTGCTTGATGCGCGTGGTGCAGCAACCGACAATGGCAGTCATGCTGGAAACGTTTGAACCCTTTGACCTTGCGCACGGCGGCGTCAGGCTGCATGGCCGCCGTGGCGGGGAGGGCGAGCCGTTGCTGCTGCTGCACGGCCATCCTCAAACGCACGTCATGTGGCATCGGGTGGCGCCTGTACTGGCCCGGCATTTCAGCGTGGTCATGATGGACCTGCGCGGGTACGGCGACTCGGGTCGCCCGGCGGGCGGCGATGCGCATGGCAACTACACCAGGCGTGTCATGGCGCAAGATGCCATGGCGGTCATGGCCCACCACGGATACCGGCAGTTTCGTGTGCTGGCGCATGACCGTGGTGCGCGCGTGGCTCACCGGCTGGCAGCCGACCATGCCAGTGCGGTGCAGCAACTGATGTTGCTGGACATAGCGCCCACGCTCTCCATGTATGAGAACACCAGCCAGGAATTTGCACGCGCCTACTGGCACTGGTTCTTTCTGATCCAGCCGCCGCCGTTGCCCGAGGCGCTGATCGAATCCGACCCTGTGCGCTACCTGCGCAGCGTCATGGGCAAGCGGCATGCCGGCCTGGCGGCGTTTGCGCCTGAGGCGCTGGCGGAATACGAACGCTGCGTGCAGATGCCTGGGTCGGCGCAAGCGATCTGTGAAGACTACCGTGCCAGCGCGGGCCCCGACCTGGACCATGATCGCGCAGACCGTGCGGCTGGGCTGCGCCTGCCCATGCCGGTACGGGTGCTGTGGGGCGAGCACGGCGCGGTTGGCAAATGCTTTGACGTGATGGCCTTGTGGCGTGCCTGTGCGGCCGACGTGACGGGGCGCGCATTGCCCTGCGGGCACTACATTGCAGAAGAAGCGCCGGAACTGCTGGCCGGCGACGCACTTTCATTTTTTGGACGTTAATCAACAGGAACAGACCATGAGCAAAAAACGCATTGCAGTCATCGCCGGCGACGGCATCGGCAAGGAGGTCATGCCCGAGGGCGTGCGTGTGATGGAGGCGGCCGCCACGAAGTTCGGCATCGACCTGCAGTTCGACCACTTCGACTTCGGCAGCTGGGACTACTGCGAAAAGCATGGCCAATACCTGCCCGATGACTGGAAAGACCGCATTGGCGGCCATGACGCGATCTTCTTCGGCGCGGTGGGCTGGCCTGACAAGATTCCTGATCACGTGTCGCTGTGGCAGTCGCTTTTGCTGTTTCGCCGCGAGTTTGATCAGTACGTCAACCTGCGCCCTGCGCGCCTGATGCCCGGCATCATTGCGCCCGTCGTGCGGCGCGACGGCAGCGCGCGCGCGCCCGGCGAGATTGACATGTACATCGTGCGCGAGAACACCGAGGGCGAATACTCCAGCATCGGCGGGCGCATGTATGCCGGCACGGAACGCGAGATCGTGGTTCAGGAGACGGTGATGTCCCGCATCGGCGTGGACCGTGTCCTCAAGTTCGCCTTCGAGCTCGCGCAGTCCCGGCCGAAGAAGCACCTGACCAGCGCCACCAAGTCAAACGGCATCTC
>CALRZF020000143.1:0-8848 GCA_943372585.1 Ramlibacter sp. 2FC
TGCGCGATGCCTGCGCGATCGACTGGCTGGTGACACCCAGGGCGCGGGCCTTGGCCTGGTCGAGCTCCAGGCGCAGCACCTTGACCGATTCATTCCAGTTGTCGTTGACGCCGCGCGTGTTGGGGCTCTGGCGCATGGCGGCCTTGACCTGGTCGGCCTGGTCGCGCAGCACCGCAGGGTCGGGCCCTACCACGCGGAACATCACCGGGTACGGCACGGGCGGCCCGTTGGGCAGCAGCGTGACGCGCCCGCGCACCTCCGGGAATTCCTGGGCCAGCAACGTCGGCAGCTTCACGCGCAGGGTCTCGCGGGTGCGCAGGTCCTTGGGCATCACGATCAGCTGTGACACGTTGGTCTGGGGAAACACCTGGTCCAGCGGGAGATAAAAGCGCGGCACGCCCGAGCCGATCCAGGTGCTCACCGTGTTGACGCCCGGCTCGGCCATCAGGCGCTGCTCCACACGGCGGGCCACTTCTTCGGACGCGGAGAACGCAGTGCCTTCGGGCGACCACAGCGCCACCAGGATCTCGGGCCGGCTGGAGTCCGGGAAGAACTGCTGCTGCACTTTGCCCATGCCCACGATACCGAGCGCAAACGTCAGCAGCGTCGCGCCAATAGTGATCCAGCGATGCTCCACGCACCAGTCCACAGCGCGGCGGAAGTTGCGGTAGAACGGCGTGTCAAAGTGCTCCTGGTGCTCGGGTGACACCGGCTTGGCCTTGAGCAGCAGCGTGCCCAGGTAAGGCACGAAATACACCGACACCAGCCAGCTCAGCACCAGCGCGATGACCGTGACCGCGAAGATGGCGAATGTGTATTCGCCCACGGCTGACTGCGCCAGACCGATGGGCAGGAAGCCCGCCGCCGTGATCAACGTTCCGGTCAGCATGGGCATGGCCGTGACTTCGTACGCAAAGGTGGCGGCGCGCACCTTGTCGTAGCCCTCCTCCATCTTGCGCACCATCATCTCCACGGCAATGATGGCGTCGTCCACCAGCAGGCCCAGGGCGATGATCAGCGAGCCCAGCGATATCTTGTGCAGGCCGATGCCCCAGTAGTTCATCGCCAGGAACGTGACCGCCAGCACCAGCGGAATGGTGATGCCCACGACCAGGCCGGGGCGGATGTCGATGTAGTAGCGCTTCCACAGCGGCAAGCCTTTCTCAGGCCGCTTGTGGAAACCCAAAGCGATGAAGCTCACGGCCAGCACGATCACCACGGCCTCGATCAGCACCTTGACAAATTCATTGACCGAGGTGGCCACCGCCGTGGGCTGGTCCTGCAGCTGCACCAGCCGCATGCCCGCAGGCAGCTCGGCCTTGAGGCGCTCCACGGTTGTGTTCAGTGACTTGCCCAGCGCAATGATGTCGCCGCCCTTGGCCATGGACACACCGAGTGCAATCACCTCCTTGCCCTGGTGGTGCACCTTGATGGTGGGCGGGTCCACGTAGCCGCGCTTGATGTCGGCAATGTCGCCCAGGCGCAGCTGGTTGCCCGAGCTGCCGCGCACGGGCATGTTGCGCAAGTCTTCAATCGCATTGAACTGCCCGCCCACGCGCACCTGCACCACGTCCAGCGGCGTCTGCACGGCGCCGGCGCTTTCCACCGCGTTTTGCTGGCCCAGCTGGGCCAGCACCTGGTTGATGTCCAGCCCCAGCTGGGCCAGGCGTTTTTGCGATATCTCGACGAAGAGCTTCTCGTCCTGCACGCCGAACAGCTCGACCTTGGCCACGTCGCGCACGCGCAGCAGCTGCTGGCGTACATCGTCGGCCAGTGTCTTGACCTCGGCATAGCTGAAGCCGCCGTCGGACTCCAGCGCATAGATCACGCCATACACGTCGCCGAATTCGTCGTTGAAAAACGGGCCCTGGATGCCGGCGGGCAGCGTCTGGCGCATATCGCCCACCTTCTTGCGCACCTGGTACCAGACGTTGGTCACCTCGGCGGGTTTGGACGAGTCCTTGATCTGGAAAATGATTTGCGACTCACCCGGCTTGGAATAGCTGCGGATGATGTCGGCGTACGGCACTTCCTGCAGCGTGCGCTCGATCTTGTCGGTGACCTGCTCGGCCACCTGCTGCGCCGTGGCGCCCGGCCAATAGGTGCGCACCACCATCGCCCGGAAGGTGAACGGCGGGTCTTCGTCCTGCCCCAGCTGGAAGTAGGCCGCAAAACCCAGCAGCATCAGCACGACCATGAGGTAGCGCGTGAGCGCCGGATGGTCCAGCGCCCATTTGGACAGGTTGAAACCTGCTTTCGGATCGGTCTGCGTCATGTGCGACTCACTTGGCTGCCGGTGCGGCGTAGACAGTGACCTTCTGGCCCGGCTGCAGTACATGCACGCCGGCCGCCACCACCTGCATGCCCGGCTGCAGGCCCGCGGCGATCACGGCCTGATTGCCGTCGGCCGTGGCGATCTGTACGGGTTGCGACTTGACCGTCATGGTGGCCTTGTCCAGCACCCACACCGCCGTGGTTTTGCCTTCCTGGCGCAGCGCGCTGGTGGGCAGCTTGATGACCTGCACACCGGCATGGCCCAGCGATGCGGGCGTTACGTAGGCCGTGGCGCCCAGTGCCGCTGTGTCGCCGGCGGGCAGCGACACCTTGACGGGATAGGTTCGCGTCACCGGGTCAGCGCTGGCCGCCACTTCGCGCACCTTGCCGGTCACGCTGGCGTTGGCGGCCCACAGGCGCACCGCCACATCGGAGCCGGGCTTGATCGCAGCCACCTTGTCCTCGGGTACCGAGAACACCACATCACGCGGCCCATCCTGCGCAATGCGCACCACGGGTGTACCGGCGGTGACGACCTGGCCCGGTTCAGCCTCGATCGCCGTGATCACGCCCGACACATCCGCCACCAGCGTGGCGTAGCCCGCCTGGTTGCCCTGCGACGACAACTGCGCCTGCGCCTGCTCCAGCTGCGCCTGCGCGGCCTTGAGCGTGGTGTCGCGGCGCTCCAGCTCGGCGCCGCTGATGAAGTTCTGGTCTTTCAGTGCCGCAAACCGTTTGTAGTCCGCAGCGGCCAGATCGCGGTTGGTCTGGGCGGCAGCCACCTGGGCGCGGGCGGCGTCTGCCGCCAGCTTGTAGTCCTGCGCGTCCAGCTGGGCCAGCACCTGGCCGGCCTTCACGCGCTGGCCCAGCTCGGCTTGGCGCCGCACGATCTTGCCCGCCACCCGGAAGCCCAGGCGCGATTCCACGCGGGCCCGCACTTCACCGGAAAACTCGTAACCCGACTCAAAACCACTGGTGCCCACGGTCAGCAGCTTGACCGATCGCACCGGCTCAGCAGGCGGCGCGGGTTTGGAACAGGCGGCCAGCACCAAAGCGGCCCCCAGAGTCAAAAGTACCGTCCTGAAAGACGGCTGGAGCGGCGTGGTGGGCATGGCAGACCTGATGGAAAAGTACGCTGAAATGTCATTAATGACTGACTGGTTAGTAATCTACGAGAAAACCTTGATCCATGTCAAGCGACAATCCGTGGTCCTCACGCTCACCCATGACCACCCTCTCTTCTGCCGACAAGATGGCGCTGTTGCGCGGCGTGTCACGCTCGTTTTACGTGTCCATCCGCCTGCTGCCGGGCCCGCTGCGAGAGCCAGTGGCGGCCGCCTATCTGCTGGCGCGAGCGACCGACACGATTGCTGACACGACCCAGCTGGCCCCGCCCGAGCGCCGCGAAAAGCTGGCCACGCTGGGCGGCGCCATCCAGGGCGATAAAGCCGCACGCGCCGCGGTGGCAGCACTCGCGGCCTCGTTCGCCGCGTTGCAGCAGGACCCGCATGAACGAGCGCTGATCCGGGCGCTGCCGCAATGCCTGGCCTGGCTGGACGCACTGGACGTTGCCGACCAGCAGGATGTCCGCACCGTGCTGGGCCACATCACGCTGGGCCAGTCTCTGGACATCGAGCGTTTTGGCCCCGGCCCGCATCCGCATGCGCTGGCCACGTCAGCCGAGCTGGAGGAATACACCTACCTTGTTGCCGGCTGCGTGGGTGAGTTCTGGACCGACCTGTGTGTTCGCCACCTCCCGGGGTTTGCCAGCCTGCCAGCCGCGCAGATGCGCGAACTGGGCCGCGCCTATGGCAGCGGGCTGCAGCTCATCAACATCCTGCGCGATGCCGGGGCCGACCTGGCTGCAGGGCGCTGCTACTTTCCGGCCGATGCGCTCGTTGCTGCCGGTCTGGCGCCGCAGGACATCCTGCGCGAGCCCGCCCGGGTGGCGCCGGTTTACAACCACTGGCTGACCGCTGCCGGCAAGCGGCTGGATCAGGGCATGCGCTATTGCACAGCGGTGAACCACGGGCGCGTGCGCGCCGCCAGCGCCCTGCCCGCGCTCATTGGCGCACGCACACTGGCACTGCTCCAGCACGCCGGGCCCGACGCTTTGCG
This sequence comes from Ramlibacter sp. 2FC, assembly GCA_943372585.1. Lineage (GTDB taxonomy): Bacteria > Pseudomonadota > Gammaproteobacteria > Burkholderiales > Burkholderiaceae_C > RAM1. Next base: position 4,393 of record CALRZF020000143.1, read on the forward strand.
CGCGCGCGTGAAAGCGCCGCGCAGCGATGTCCGCGCCATCCTGCTGCGCCTGGCTTTGACGCTGGCCGCCAGGGGACCGCTGAAGGCGCAGTTTCTGCGGCTGCGCGGCTGAAAGGCCGCCGCCCGATGGGACAATCACGCGCATGACACCGCAACAGTACGTGCAGGAAAAGGCCGCGGCTTCTGGCAGCAGCTTCTACTACGCCTTTTTGTTCCTGCCCAAGCCGCGGCGCGCCGCCATCACCGCCTTTTATGCCTTTTGCCGCGAGGTCGATGACGTGGTGGACGAGGTGGAAGACGCCGGCATCGCCCGTACCAAGCTCGCCTGGTGGCAGGGTGAAGTGACCCGCGCCTATGCGGGCGAGCCTACCCACCCGGTCATGAAGGCATTGATGCCGCTGGCCGCGGACTACGGCATTGAGGCGCGCCACCTGCTGGCCGTGATTGAAGGCTGCCAGATGGACCTGGAGCAAACGCGCTACCTGGACTTCCCCGGCCTGCAGCGCTACTGCCACCTGGTGGCCGGCATCGTGGGCGAGGTGTCCGCGCGCATCTTCGGCCAGACCCAGCCACAGACGACCGAGTACGCGCACAAGCTGGGCCTGGCGTTCCAGCTGACCAACATCATCCGCGACGTGGGTGAAGATGCGCTGCGCGGGCGCATTTACCTGCCGGTGAATGAGCTTCAGCAATTTGACGTGAAGGCGCACGAGATTCTGAAGCGCACGTATTCAGACCGCTTTGTGGCACTGATGCGCTTTCAGGCCGAACGCGCGCACCGCTATTACGACGAAGCGCTGGCCCTGTTGCCCGAGGCTGATCGCCGCACGCAGAAGGCGGGCCTCATGATGGCCAGCATCTACCGCACGCTGCTGCGCGAGATCGAGCGCGACAACTTCCAGGTGCTGCACCAGCGCGTGAGCCTCACGCCGCTGCGCAAGCTGTGGCTGGCGTGGCGGGTGCAGGCGTTGGGCAAGCTCTGATCAGCCCCGCAGCAACTCGCAAAGTTCAGTCAGGTTGGTCAGGATCAGATGGGGCTGCTGGTCGTGCGGCCACATGTGGTCTGCGCGGTTGACCCAGGCCACCTGCATGCCGCTGTTGATGCCACCCAGCACGTCCAGCATGCCGTCGTCGCCGATGTGCAGCACATCTTCGGGGTTGACTTCCAGAGCGCCTGCGGCGGCATGGAAGATTCGCGGGTCGGGCTTGCCCACGCCGAACTCTCGCGCCGTGATGGATGCCTTGAAAAATTCGCCCAGGCCCACACGGTGCACGTCCGCGTTGCCGTTGGACAGGCTGACCAGCGGGTAGCGCGAGGCCAGGTATTCCAGCGCGGGGCGCACGTCGTCGAACAGGTCCACGCGCTGTCGTTCGGCAAAGAACACTTCAAACGCCGTGTCCGCCAGCAACGGGTTCTCGCCCGCACGGTACAACGCCAGGCGGATGGATTCGCGCCGGATGGCGCTCAGGTCGTGTTTGAGGTCGGGCCGGTTGGCGCCCATGTAGTCGCGGATCTCGCGCAGCGCCGTCGGGCTGGAGAACAGCGCGGCAGCCATGGGGGCGTGGTCGTTCAGCCAGTCGTGCAGCACTTTTTCGGCGCGCTCGATGGTGGGCCAGATTGGCCACAGGGTGTCGTCCAGGTCCAGTGAAATGGCCTTGATTTTGGAGATGTCCAACATGGTTGGGGGAGAATACCTCATGGCCCTCCCCTCTCCCTATCGAATTGAACCCGCCTACCGGCACGGCCAGGCACCGCGCACCGGCGTGCTGCTGTGCAACCTGGGCACGCCCGACGCACCCACGGCCACCGCCGTGCGCCGCTACCTGGCACAGTTCCTGAGCGACCCGCGCGTGGTCGAGATCCCGCGGATCGTGTGGCTGCCGATCCTGCACGGCATCATCCTGCGCGTACGCCCGGCCAAGTCAGCGCAGAAGTACGCCAGCATCTGGACGCCTGAAGGCTCGCCGCTGAAGGTCTGGACCGAGCGGCAGGCGAAGGCGCTGGGCAATACGCTGCACACACAAGGCCACGACGTGCTGGTGCGCTACGCCATGACCTACGGCAACCCGTCCATCGCCAGTGAGCTGGACGCACTGAAGGCCGAAGGCGCCACCCGCATCCTGGTTGTGCCCGCCTATCCGCAATACAGCGGTACCACCACCGCCAGCGTGTGCGACGCGGTGTACGACTGGGCAGCCCACACCCGCAACATTCCCGAGCTGCGTTTTGTGCAGCGCTACCACGACGATGCAGGCTACATCGCCGCGCTGGCCGGGCGCATCCGCGCCCACTGGCGCGAACATGGCCAGCCAGACCAGCTGGTCATGAGCTTTCACGGCGTGCCTGAACGCACGCTGCACCTGGGCGACCCCTACCACTGCGAATGCCACAAGACTGCGCGGCTGCTGGCTGCCGAGCTGGGCATCGGCAAGGATCGCTACAAGGTCACCTTCCAGTCGCGCTTTGGCAAGGCCAAATGGCTTGAGCCCTATACCGAGCCCACGCTGGTCGCGCTGGCCCAGGCCGGCACGCAGCGTGTGGACGTGGTGTGCCCCGGCTTCACCGGCGACTGCCTGGAAACGCTGGAGGAAATCAACATGGAAGCGCGCGAGGCTTTCGTGCACGCAGGCGGCAAGGTGTTCCAGTACATCCCCTGCCTGAATGATGACGCGGCGTGGATTGATGCGCTGGCAGGCATCGCCATGCAGCACATGGCGGGCTGGCCCACACAAGACAGCGCCGACAGTGCTGCGCTCGCAGCGAGCCAGGCGGCAGCGATTGCGCTGGGCGCGGCTCAGTGATTGGACAGCAGCTCGCGCTCGCAGACCGATTCAATAAAACCCGACACCGCATCCAGCTGCGCGGGCACGTTCAGTGCCGGCGCGTGGCCGCAGCCAGGCACTTCAATCACATGGGTCAAGCCACGGGTGCCGGGCCCGCGCCGGCGCATTTCGTCCGTGGCGTCCGCCAGCACAAGGTCTGAGTCCTCGCCGCGCAGGCAGAGCACGGGAATCGTCAACGCGTCGTAGTGCTCCCACAGGTCGTAGTCGTTGGGGTGGTCGATGAACTGGCGCACCATGGCCGGGTCGTAGTGCGGCGTCACGCGGCCGTCCGGCAGGCGGCGGGTGGATGTCTCGGTCAGGCGGCGCCACTGCGCGTCACTCAACCAGCCATAGGGCTTGTAGACCACGCGGAAGAAGGCCTCCAGTTCGGCCACCGTCGCAAACGCCGGGGGGTTGCCTGCATAGGCCTTGATGCGCTCCACCGCCGGCGCCGCCAGGCGTGGGGCGTTGTCATTGAGCACCAGGCTCTTGATGCGCCCGCGCAGTTGCGGCTGCAGCAGGCCCGACGCGCACACGGTACCGATGGCGCCGCCCATGGACGTGCCCACCCAGTGCGCTTCATCCACATGCAGCCTGTCCATCAGGTCGGCCGCTATACGTGCGTAAAACGCCAGCCGGTACTCGTTGTGCGGGTCCACGGCCCACTGGCTCAGGCCCCGGCCGATGGTGTCGGGGCAGATCACGCGCCAGCCGCGCGCACTCATGTGCGCGGCCAGCTCGTCCATGTCGCGGCCCGTGCGCGCCAGGCCGTGCCAGGCGATGATGGTGCGCCCGTGCTGGGCGCCCCATTCCGTGTAATGAATCTCGCGCCCGGCGCAGGTCACGTAGCTGGATGTGCAGGTCATGGCGTATACCTCCGCTTCACTGTTGTGCTTGTTTTTTGTGGTGCCTTGCTGCGCCGGCTTACTTCAGCAACTTGCCGGTGCTGCCGATGACGGTGACTTCCACATAGCGCGAGCCCACCCGGTTGTCTGGCGAATAGTTCACCGTCACGCCGCCCAGGTCATAGGCAGCCAGCGTCTCCAGGGCCTTTGCCACCTTGGCACGCGTGGGTTTGGGGCCGGCGCGGCGCAGCGCCTCCACCAGCACCTTGGCACCCAGGAACTGTTCAAAGCTGGTGTAGTTCACCTGCTCATTCGGCGCATGCCTGGCCAGCAGGGTCTGGTATTCACGGATCACCGGCAGGTTGGGCATGTACGGGTACGGCACCACCTGGCTGATGCCCAGGCCGTGCGCGTTCTTCAAGCCCGCCAGCTTCACCAGCTCAGCCGGGTCCACCACCGAAATGTTGTACAGCTGCGCGCCGCCGCCTGATTCACGGTAGCGCTTGATGAACGCGGCCGTGGGCTTGTTGATGGAGATCATGATGATGGCCTGCGCATCGGACGCCTTGATCTTCTTCACCGCGTCATCCACCTTGTCGGTGTTGCGCTCGTAACCCGCGGCGACGGTGAGCTTCAGGCCACGCTTGGCCAGCGCCGCCTCCACACCCACCAGGCCCGCCTTGCCAAAACCGTCGTCCTGGTACATCACGGCCACGCGGTTCATGCCCAGCGTGGTGACTTGCTGGACCATGTGCTCGGCCTCGTCGGCATAGCCCGCGCGCACATGG